>JBKPRE010000111.1:0-7770 GCA_046734435.1 Pseudomonadota bacterium
GCAACTTCATTCACACGCATGATACGGTTAACCTATTGCAGAGTGCCAAAGGACCAAGCTCATGCCCGCGGAAATCCGCCTGTTTCGCTGCCGATCCGACAACTACGGCGTATTGCTGCATGACCCTCAAAGCGGGACAACCGCTGCAATCGATGCACCCGAAGCTGCACCGATCGAGGCCGCGCTGAAAGCAAGCGGCTGGAAGCTAACGGACATTCTGGTCACCCATCACCACGCCGATCACACGGATGGCATCCGCGCGCTGAAGGACAAACACAAATGCCGGGTTGTGGCGCCGGCCGCCGAGGCCTCAAAGATTCCAGCGGTCGACGAAACTGTGCGCGAAGGAGACAAGGTCAAGGTCGGCACGCTTTCCGCCAACGTTATCGAAACGCCGGGTCATACACTCGGCCATATCGCCTACTGGTTTCACGGCGAAAAGGTTGCCTTCGTGGGCGATACATTGTTCTCGATCGGTTGCGGCCGGGTGATCGAGGGCACGCCCGAGCAGATGTGGCGGTCGCTGGTCAAGCTGCGCGATCTGCCGAACGACACCGAGTTTTATTGTGGGCACGAATACACCGCCGCCAATATCAAGTTCGCCCGTACGATCGAACCCAACAATAAGGCCCTTGCCGCGCGTGAAGCCGAGGCAAACAAGCAGCTTGCGCAGAACGAAGCGACCATCCCGGCGACCATCGGCGAGGAGAAGCTGGCGAACCCGTTTCTGCGCGCTGACGTGCCCCAAGTTGCCGCCGGCATCGGGATGGCGGGCAAACCCGCCGCGGAGGTTTTCGCGGAAATCCGCGCCCGCAAGAACAAGTTCTAGCGCCCAATGCCTAACCCAACCGCGGCGGACATGATCCGCGCGCTCAAACTCAAGCCGCATCCGGAAGGCGGCCACTATCGCGAAACCTTCCGTGACTCGCGTCAACTGGATGGACGGCCCGCATCGACCGCGATCCTATTCCTGCTTGCACGCGGCGAGCGATCGCACTGGCATCGCATCGATGCGGTGGAGATCTGGCACTACTACGGGGGCGCGCCACTCAAGCTCGAGATTGTCGATGGATCCAAGGAAGAAATTTTCAGACTTGGCGCTGACATCCATGCCGGCGAGGTGCCGCAAGTGACGGCTCCTGCGCGGGCTTGGCAGGCTGCCGAGAGCCTTGGAGACTGGACGCTGGCCGGCTGTACCGTTGCGCCCGGCTTTTCGTTTGACGGGTTCGAATTGGCGCCTGCGGGCTGGAAGCCGCGGTAATGTAGTCATGGCCACACTTGTCCCGGCCATCCACGTCTTGTTTCATTGGGATGCGCGGCACAGGGCCGGGCATGACGGAGTGAGGGGAAATATTGTGGCCATCCGACTTGACCAGGCGCGCGATGTGCTCGCGCGCGCCAACAGAATTATTGCAAACGAGCGCGTGCTGGACGCATTCGGTCACGTCAGCATGCGTCATCCGACCGATCCAGGCCGCTATCTACTGTCGCGTTCGCGCGCCCCCGAGCTGGTGCAGCCGGACGATATTCTGGAATTCACGCTCGATTCGCAGCCGGTCAAACCAACCGACGTCCGGCTTTACGGCGAACGCGTCATACATGGCGGCATTTATCAAGCGCGGCCGGATGTGCACGCGGTTTGTCATCACCATGCGTCATCGATCTTGCCATTCTGCATCTCCGGCATGGACCTCAGGCCGGTCTATCACCTCGGAGCGACGCTTGGCGAGAAAGTACCCTTCTGGGACGCCCGCGATGAATTCGGCGATACGAATCTCATCGTCGCCAAGCCGGAAGAAGGCGCGTCGCTTGCGCGTGCATTGGGCGAAAACTGGATTGTCCTGATGCGGCGGCATGGCGCAACCGTCGCCGGCGTCAGCCTGGAAGAGCTCACATTTCGGACAATCTACACCGCGCGCAATGCGGCGCTTCAGATTCAGGCACACACGCTCGGGCTTGTGTCGCCGCTCAACCCGGCCGAAACGCGCCTCGCCGGCGAATACAATCTGCGCCCCGGCCCGGTCATGCGTGCATGGGAATACTGGAATGCGCGGCTTGATAAAGCCGAGGGTGGCCGCGCTCAGGTGCGCAAGCACGCGCCAAAAAAGTCTGCGTCGAGGAAAAAGCGTCGACGCTGACAGCGCAAGTTACTTCCGCCCAGCCGCACGCATGCACGCAAGATAGCCCTCGAGCGCGCGGCTGCGGTGGAATTTCATGCCTTCCCGTCTGTAGTACTTTGGAAAGGCGACGCGTCCGCCGTCCAGCGTCTGGGTGCCGCCCGCCTCCTCCTTGGGGCGCAGCTTCAGTCCTTCGCGCTTCACGCCGACCGGTGGCGGAATAACACGCCCGCCGTTGCGAACGGCGCACGTGCAGGCAACCTTGTCGTAGATATCCTTGCACCGCGGATCGACATCTTGCGCAAACACGAACTGAGCGGTTGAGAGGCAAACAATCGCCCCGACGATCAGAATGGCCCCAGTGCGATTCCCGTCCGACATTGTGTCCGAAATGCTTAGATAAAATATTGGCCGCCATTGGCGGTCAGCGTCGAGCCGGTGATGAGACCCGCTTCATCCGACGCGAGAAATACGACGCACCGCGCGATTTCCTCTGGCTCGCCCAGGCGGCCAATCGGAATTTGCGGCAGGATGGATTTCTCCAGGACATCCTTTGGCACCGCCTGCACCATCTCGGTGTTGATGTAGCCCGGGCAGATCGCATTGACGGTGATGCCCGAGCGCGCAGCTTCCTGTGCCAATGCCTTGGTGAATCCGAGTTCGCCGGCCTTGGCCGCGGAATAGTTCGCCTGGCCCATCTGGCCTTTCTGGCCGTTGATCGACGAGATGTTGACGATGCGGCCGAACTTTCGCTCGCGCATCCCCTCAATGACAGGCCGGCACATATTGAAGAGCGACCCAAGGTTTGTGTTGATTACCGCCGTCCACTGCTCGGGCTTCATGCGATGAAACATTGCGTCGCGTGTGATGCCGGCATTGTTGACCAGCACTTCAATGGCGCCCACGTCGGTCTCGACCTTTTTGATACCCTCGGCGCAGGCTTCGTAGGACGAGACGTCCCACTTGAAGACCGGAATCCCGGTATCTGCCTTGAATTTCTGCGCGGCCTCATCGTTGCCGCCGTAGTTCGCCGCAACCTTGTATCCGGCGGCCTTGAGCGCCTTGGCAATTGCCGCCCCGATCCCTCGAGTTCCACCTGTTACCAACGCAACGCGCGCCATGACATCGTCCCCTCTAAACTATCTTCTTAAAACAATAGGGCCGGGACATAGGCGTGCAAAGCACGCCGTCGTTCGGACGGCTATGCCCGGCCATGACCTATATCAACGTGGAAGCACGAGCCTATCGCTCGACGCACATCGCAATCCCCATGCCGCCGCCGATGCAAAGGGTGGCCAAGCCCTTCTTGGCATTACGCTTCTGCATTTCATAGAGCAGCGTCACCAAAACGCGCGCGCCTGAGGCCCCTATCGGATGCCCGATGGCAATGGCGCCGCCATTCACGTTGACCCTCGACATATCCCAGCCGAGATCCTTGTTGACGGCGCAGGCCTGTGCCGCGAATGCTTCGTTGGCCTCGATAAGGTCGAGGTCTTCCTTTTTCCAGCCCGCCTTCTTGAGCGCCGCCCGTGACGCCGGGATCGGTCCGGTTCCCATGATCGCCGGATCGACGCCGGCTTGCGCCCAGGAAACAATGCGCGCAAGCGGAGTCTTGCCAAGTTTTGCTGCCTCGGAAGCCCTCATCAGCACCACCGCCGCCGCGCCATCATTGATGCCGGACGCGTTGGCCGCCGTTACGGTGCCTTCCTTGTCGAAGGCGGGTCGCAACTTTGCGATCGAGTCGATCGTCACGCCGGATTTCGGATATTCGTCGGTATCGACCACGACATCACCCTTACGCGATTTGATCGTAACGGGCGTGATTTCGTCCTTGAACTTTCCGGCCTTTTGCGCGGCCTCCGCCTTGTTTTGCGAAGCGACCGCGAATTCGTCCTGCTGCTGGCGCGTGATCTGCCACTGCCTGGCGACGTTCTCCGCGGTGTTTCCCATGTGGTAGCCGTTGAAGGCGTCCCACAGTCCGTCCTTGATCATGGTGTCGATCATCTCGAACGAGCCCATTTTCACGCCGGCGCGCAAATGCTGGCAATGCGGCGCCATGCTCATCGACTCCTGGCCGCCGGCGACGACAATTTCAGAGTCGCCGTTGAGAATGGCCTGGTAGCCAAGCGCGACCGCGCGCAGACCGGAACCGCATAGCTGGTTCACGCCCCAGGCAGGGGTCTCGACCGGAATTGCCGCCGCAATGGACGCCTGCCGCGCCGGATTTTGTCCCTGCCCGGCGGTAAGAATTTGCCCCAAGATCACTTCACTGACGCGGGCGCCTTCCACTCCCGCCCGGTCCATCGCCGCATTGATCGCGGCTTTTCCCAGCTCATGGGCCGGAAGATTTGCAAATGCCCCGTTGAAAGCGCCGACCGGGGTACGGGCCGCGCTCACGATGACGATGTCGTCTTTCATCCGAAGCTCCTGTTAAGTCAGACTCTGGGCATTCACTGGTTTTTCGGCACTGCCGCATCCTCGGTAGGCCAAGCCTGTCTGTCAACTCGACCCGCCACTCAGATACTCGCGACAATTCGCGCTTTTTCGACCTTTTCGCAAGAGATGCCGAAGCCGTCCCGGCGCTGCCGCGGTGCCACAAAACGGTGGCCCAGTGAAGCGGAAATTGGCTATGCTTAATGCCTGGGCAGGGGAAGCGTGTGAACGACATGTCAGAGGACAAAACAGAGCCGGTCACAATAAAAAAATATGCCAACCGGCGGCTCTACAATACCGGAACAAGCACCTACGTGACGCTCGAAGACCTCGCCGCCATGGTCAAAAAGGGCGAGGATTTCATAGTGTACGACGCCAAGACCGGCGAAGACATAACGCGCTCGGTCCTCGCGCAGATCATCTTCGAGCAGGAAAACAAAGAAGGACAAAGCCTGCTTCCGATTACGTTTCTCCGGCAGCTGATCCGCTTTTACGGCGACAGCATGCAAATGCTCGTTCCCCGTTTCCTCGAAGCTTCGATTGAATCGCTGTCGAAGGAGCAGGGCAAGTTTCGCGAGCAGATGGCCCAGGCCTTCGGCGTCGGCGCCTTCGGGCCCCTCGAGGATCAGGTACGCCGCAACATGGAAATGTTCGAGAAGACATTCGCCATGTTCGCGCCATTTGCACGAGGCCAGGCGAAGCCCGCCGACAAGACGCAAGGTTCGGGCACGGGGTCGGGCAGCGAGATGGACGATCTCAAGCGTCAGCTTGATGAAATGCAGAAGCGTTTGGACAAGCTCGGCGGTAAGGATTGAGGCGGTTACCCGTTACCGTGCCGTTTTGGAACGCGGGACCGTCTGAAGGCGTTTCTTAGCGCGACGGTTGCGCGTCCGTATCAGCCGCAATTCGTCAAACCTTTTGAAATGGTGGGAAGCCGAAGGCGCCGTCGCGGTTAACCGCGCGCGGCACGCTGTTTGCACTTTCGAATGCGGATGAATTCAGGTGTCCTGAATTGAGACGGCAAGATGCTTATTGGTGAAGTTAACGGGTCACAATTGCGACGGCCTCATCCTGCGATGAGCGCGCCGGAGAATGATGGCGAACCCACGGGATCGGAAAGCCGTGCGCTCGTCGCACTTGACCCATTGCAAGGCCGTTCGGAAAACACGGCCAGCCATCGCTACGCGCCGTTCGTCGCCCAACTGGTTGCTACGAAAGATCAGCATCCACAGACGCGTGAACGCCGGCGCGCCGATCCGAACGACGCGTTGGCGGCGTATCGAGCAACGGCTGCCTTGACGGCCTAGTAGCCGAGCGCGCAACCGTCCTTGCGCGGCTCCGAGCCGGCGCTCAGCACGCCGCGATCCCAGTCGATCTTGATCGTCTGCGCGCCACCCCAAGGCGACGTTGCCATGACGACGTCATGGCCACGCGCTTTCAATCCTTCGATTGTTGCCGCCGGCGTGCCCCGTTCAACGTCGGTATTTTCGCCTTCAAAGAAAAACCGTGGTGCATCGATCGCCTGCTGCACATCCATCCCGTAATCGAGCATGTTGAGAATAATCTGGACATGGCCCATGGGCTGATAGTGCGCACCCATCACGCCAAAGCTCATGTCGCAGCGGCCGTCACGCATGGCAAGGGCCGGGATGATCGTGTGCATCGGGCGCTTGTCCGGGCCAAAAATATTGGGATGATCCTGCTCGAGCGTGAAACAGGCCCCGCGATTGGTCAGCATGATGCCCGTCCGCTCCGTGCAGATGCCGACGCCGAAGCTCGAGTAGAGTGAGTTGATGAAGGAGACCGCCCTGCGGTCACGGTCGACGACGGTCAGATACACCGTATCATTTCCGGGCGCCGGAGCACTCGGCAACTTCGAGCGTTTTTTCATATCGATCAACGACGCAAGCCTTTTGCTGAAGCCTTTGTCGAGCAATCTCGCCACCGGCGTGCGCATGTGCGCATCATCGGCAATATGAGTGTCGCGGATCGCGTAGCCGAGCCGGGCCGCTTCGAGCACAAGATGAAACCGATCGGCACCCAAAGGATCAAGCGAGGCCACGTCGAAGTTTTCCAGAATATTGAGCATTACAAGCGCGGTGAGCCCCTGCCCGTTCGGCGGAATTTCCAGCACGTCTAGCCCGCGATAGTTGGTCGAAATCGGCTCGACCGCATCGCCCCGGTGCCGCGAGAAGTCTTCATCCGTGAGAAAGGAACCGCGCGTGGCGAGCGTTTTCGCCATGTCGGCGGCGATGTCGCCCTCGTAGAACGCGCGCGCACCTTTTGCCGCAATGGCCTTGAGCGTTGCGGCAAGGGCCGGGAAACGGATCACATCACCTTCGTTGGGCGCGGCTCCATTGAACAGGTAGTGCTTGGACGCACCGGGATCGGCTTTGAGCTTGCCGACATGTTTCCTCCAGTCAAACGCGACACGCGGCGCCACCGGAAATCCGCCCTCGGCATATTTGATCGCCTGCGACAATGCGCGGTCGAGGCCAAAGCGGCCGTGCGTTTTCAGGATTGCTTCCCATGCATCGACGGCACCTGGGACGGTCACGGCATGAATCGAGTTGCCGATCTCGGTCATTCCTTTGTCGCGCAACGTCTGGTCGGACGCCTTTGCGCCGGCACGTCCGGAACCGTTGTATCCCCACACTGGCTTGCCGGGCTGCGAGACCAGGCAGAAACAATCGCCGCCGATGCCAGTCATGTGGGGCTCGACCACGCACAACACGGCGACCGCCGCCACCGCTGCATCCGCCGCCGTACCGCCCGCACGCAGCGTATCGATGGCGGCAAGCGTGGCCAACGGGTGCGAGGTCGCCGCCATGCCTTCACAGGCGATAACGGGCGAGCGGCCGGGCAGCTGAAAATCACGACTCATGAAAAACCAGAACGGTGGGAACGATCAGGACGACACGCGCTCTACGCCCTCGACCGTAAGGTCTCGTTGAGCCGAACGCAAAGTTATTGCGAAGCCGCCGAGCACGTCGATGAAGCTTACAACCAGCAGCAGGAAGAACGTCGCGGTGGCGGCTTGCCTGACGAGGATAAACTCGACGATCATGCCGAGAAACAAAATGAGTGACAGCGCATGATCGACGACGGTGCGGACACCAATACGCGTCGACTTCATAATTTCGCCGAACAGCAGCAGGATCGCCAGCACGAGAAGCATATCCCCGGCCGACATCGTCCAATCGGCTCCGGACACCATGTG
>JBKPRE010000112.1:0-24889 GCA_046734435.1 Pseudomonadota bacterium
GAAGATTAGATGGCCGGACCGTTCATCGCTTGTTCATCGCTGCACAACCGACTAGCTATCAGGCATGGGAAAGCGACTGATTCCCCCCGACAAAGGCGACGTTGAAGAGGTTGCGCTGCGCGAAGCGCTGGAAGAGCGCTACCTCGCTTATGCCCTCTCCACGATTATGAACCGGGCCCTGCCTGATGCGCGCGACGGCCTCAAGCCGGTACACCGCCGCATCCTTTATGGCATGCGCCTGTTGCGGCTCGACCCGGGGGCGGCGTTCAAGAAATCCGCCAAGGTCGTCGGCGACGTGATGGGTAACTTCCACCCGCACGGCGACCAGGCGATCTATGACGCGCTGGTGCGGCTCGCGCAGGAATTTGCCCAGCGCTACCCGCTCGTAGACGGCCAGGGCAATTTTGGAAACATCGACGGCGATAACGCGGCTGCGATGCGCTACACCGAGGCCCGGCTCACCGAAGTGGCGCGGCTTCTGATCGAGGGCATCGACGAAGACGCAGTCGATTTTCGCGCGACCTATGATGGTACTAACGAAGAGCCGGTGGTGCTGCCGGCGGCCTTCCCCAATCTGCTTGCCAACGGCTCTCAGGGCATTGCAGTCGGCATGGCGACCGCCATTCCGCCGCACAATGCAGCCGAACTGTGCGACGCCGCGCTGTTTCTGATCGACAATCCGAAGGCCCGCAGCAAGACGCTCCTGAAATACGTCAAGGGACCCGATTTCCCGACCGGCGGCGTCATCGTCGACACGCCCGAGACAATCGCCGAAGCATACAATACCGGACGCGGCTCCTTCCGTGTTCGCGCAAGATGGAAGCAGGAAGACACGGGCCGCGGAACATACATCATTGTTGTCACCGAAATTCCCTGGCTGGTGCAGAAGTCGCGCCTCGTGGAAAAGCTCGCCGAGCTCATCAACGAAAAGAAGTTACCGCTCGTGGCCGACGTTCGCGATGAGTCGGCCCAAGATATCCGCCTGGTCATTGAGCCGCGCTCGCGTTCGGTTGACGCCGAGCTGATGATGGAATCGCTTTTCAAGCTTACCGAGCTTGAAGCCCGCATTCCGCTCAATATGAACGTGCTCGTGAAAGGCCGCGTCCCGCAGGTGCTCGGGCTTGCGGAAGCGTTGCGCGAATGGCTCGACCATCGACGGGAAGTGCTGCTTCGCCGGTCCAAACATCGGCTGGCTGAAATTGAACATCGCCTCGAGGTTCTTGGCGGATACTTGGTCGCCTACCTCAATCTCGACAAGGTGATCAAAATCATTCGCAAAGAGGACGAGCCAAAGCCTGTCCTGATGAAGACGTTCAAGCTGAGTGAGGTTCAGGCCGAGGCAATCCTCAACATGCGACTGCGCAATTTGCGCAAGCTCGAAGAGATGGAAATCCGTGCCGAGGACAAGGCCCTGCGCGAAGAACGAACGAAGTTAAAATCACTGATAGGTTCGCCCGCCCAACAGTGGAAAACGATTGCCGGCCAGATCAAAGAACTGAAGAACACCTTTGGCCCGAAAACCGATCTCGGACGCCGCCGTACGACCTTTGGCATTGCGCCGGCGCATGACGAGGCGGCAATCGAAGAGGCGATGGTAGTGCGCGAGCCGATCACCGTCGTGGTTTCGGAGAAGGGATGGATCCGAGCGCTGCGCGGCCATGTCACCGATCTTTCCGGTGTGACCTTCAAGACTGACGATGACTTGAAGTTTGCTTTCCCTACGGAAACGACAGCAAAGATCCTGATCTTTGGCAGCAATGGCCGGTTCTACACAATTGAAGCCTCGAAGCTCCCGGGCGGGCGAGGGCATGGCGAGCCGGTCCGTCTGTTCATTGATCTCGAGGATGCCGATGTGGTCGCGGCACTCGCGTATCAAGGTAAGCGTAAATTCCTCGTTGCGAGCTATGGCGGCAATGGTTTTGTCGTCCCAGAGGACGATGTGCTCGGAACGACCCGTAAGGGCAAGCAAGTGCTCAATTTGAAAGCGCCCGACAAAGCGGCAGCCATGACCACAGTTGACGGCGAACTGGCGGCTGCAATCGGCGCAAACCGGAAAATGGTGATCTTTGCGCTGGACCAGGTGCCGGAGATGGGCCGCGGCCGCGGCGTGCGGCTGCAACGCTACAAGGAAAAAGGCCTTTCCGACGTCACGACTTTCAAGGCAGACGACGGGATGTCCTGGATCGACGGTGCCGGTCGCAGTTTCACATTGGCCATGAAAGAGCTCAAGGATTGGCGGGGTAACCGTGCCGACGCCGGCCGCATTGCGCCAAAGGGCTTCCCAAAAAACAACAAATTCCGCAGTCCGCCGACCGGCGGCAAAAGCAATGGCGCTGACACTGACTAGCGTGCGACTTCGCTCGCGATGAACAGCAAGGACTGCTTCGATTTCTCCAGCAGAGTAGCGGCCGTGTCGCCGAAGAAAAGCTTCTCGCCCGGACGGCGGCCGGCGCCGACAACGACGAGGTTGTATTCTTTGCGAGACAACTCCTTGAGGATTGCCTCGTCGGCTGCGACATTGGCACGCACGGCAGTGCGCAGGTCCAGGTCATAGGTTTCCGCAAGTTTTACGATGTCCTTCAGGATGGCTTCCTCGTAGCGGGCGGACCGCTTTCTGCCCCCAGGCGCGACATAAAGGGCCGTCAGCGGCGCGTGGCTCACGCGCGCGATGGCAATTGCAACCTCGGCTGCGCGACGTGAATTTTCGGTACCGTTGATCGGCACCAGCATGTTGAGCTTCTCGCCGAGAGGGGTCTCAAGCAACTTGCCGCGGCCGTCGATCACGGCGAGCGGACCTTCGAAGCCGGACGCCAGCTTCGTGACGTCGTCGTGGAATTCGCCCCGGCGGGCGACGGTCTTCTCGAGACCGACAATCATCAGGCTGTAGCCCTTTTCCGCCTCTTCGGCCACCGCTTCCGGTTTGGGCGCCTTTTCGACGATCGTCGTCACATCGAGAGCAACGTCTGTCTTTTCATCGGGTTTTTGCACGCGTTCGACCCTCTGAGCAAACTCCTGCACAGTCTTTCCAAGCTCTTCTGCAGCCTGCTTCGCCGCCGCGTCGGCGGCCTTTCCTGATTTGCTATCGGATTTGATATGCATCACCGTGGTCGGCATGGCGCCTCCACCGGCGATCAAGCCGGCGATACGCGTTGCCAGTTTCGCATTATTGCTTTCGTCGACCGTGAGCAGCAGGCGCTCGAGTTTCGGCACGAAGCCTTTTGCTTCCATTTCCTCGCGTTCGAGCCTTTGTTTTTCGTCCTTGCGCATCGGTAGTCTGGACAGGGCCCAACGCAGTGTCGGCGGCATCACCATTGTGGTGATGACAGCCATTGTGACGATCATGGTGAACAGGTTCTGGCTCAAAGCACCCATCGAAAGTCCGATGGTTGCCACAATCACTTCGGTCGAGCCGCGCGCATTCATGCCAGTGCCAAGTGCTAGCGACTCCCGAAATGTAAGTCCTGCTAGCTTGCCACCGACGAAGGCGCCCCCGAATTTTCCGATACTTGCGATTGCAATCAAGCCGCAGGTGAGAAGCAGCAGTTCTGTATCCTTCAGAATTGTCAGATCAGCGGAGAGGCCGGCCGTGCCGAAGAAAACTGGCATGAAAAAAGCGATGATCAACCCGCGCAACTGCTCGTCGATATGACGCGTGAGGATCGGGGATTCGCCGACGAGAATGCCGGCGACAAAAGCGCCGAGGACCGTGTGGACGCCGATTAGATCGGTGATGAGCGCCATCACGCACATAATAAGGAGAATTGCAGTGATGACTGCGAAATCGCTGACGAAGACGTCATTGACCCATCGGATGATGATGAAGACAAGCCTGCGGCCGATGGTCAGGCTCAGTCCCATGAACGCGAGCGTGCCGAGGACGCTCTGCGCAAGGCTCCATATGTCGACATGACCTTGCAGCGCCAGGCTGAAGATGACTGCAGTGATCATCCAGCCAACGGTGTCGTCAATGATTGCCGAGGCAAGGATCACTTGACCGACCGTCCGGCGCATAAAATTCATTTCGCGGATCACCGTTGCCACAATCTTGACCGACGCGATCGAGAGCGCGGTACCGAGGAAGAGCGAGGTGATCAGGCGCTTGCTTGGGTCGGGCAGCATAGAGTCGGGCAGGGTTTCCCCGAGCGCGACCCCGCAAATGAACGGAATGACGATGCCGGCGATCGAGGCGATGGCCGACGCGCCGCCTGTCCGTCGCACCAGCTTCAGATCGGTTTCCATGCCTGTGAGGAGCAAAAGCATCAGAACGCCGAACTGCGAGACCGCATCGAGCATCGCTTTTTGCTCTTTTACGGGCGGAAAGATCGCATGCTGCCAATCGGGAGCCAGCGCGCCCAGCAGGGAAGGGCCGAGCACCAGGCCGGCGATCAATTGCCCCATCACGCCGGGTTGCTTGATCCGGATCATGGCTTCGCCAAGCAGCCGCCCGACGAGCATCAGCAATACGAGCTGCGTGACGAACACGAATTCGGACGGACTATGTGCACCCTCGGCTGCGAGGGCGGGTGTCGCCAGCACTGTTAGAGTGATCGTGAATGCCGCGGTGGCGCCGAAGCGGCGCGCTCGGGATGGCCGGACGTAAACTGCAATCATGACGCGCGGTGGCCCCTTGCACGGCGTCGGCTTTCGCCGGCGTTCTGGCGGCTCTCCAACCGAACGCACGGAAACGCCGGGCGGCACTGCCAGATTTGCCACCCAAGCATGCGACAACCTGTTGGAACCACCGAGGTTCCAAACAAATTGCAATTGCAAATTATTCGCAATAAGCTAGGTTTATGCCCGGATTTTGATCTGTTTCGAATCGTTCAGATGGATGCGACGACACGACAATCGATGACTGACGGGCCGGGTTGGCGGCGCGAACGCGGCCGGCCGCCGCTGGCGGAGGTCTTCGGTTCGATCGCCACGCGTCCGTCAGGCTCACTTGGCAAAAAACTCATAGCGTTCCTCGGGCCGGGCTACCTGGTCGCGGTTGGCTACATGGACCCCGGCAACTGGGCGACCTCGCTGGCCGGTGGCTCTAAATTCGGATACGCGCTGCTTACGATTGCGCTGCTCTCCAATTTGATGGCGATCCTTCTGCAGGCACTGTGCGCGCGCCTCGGGATCGCATCGGGCCGGGATCTCGCACAAGCATGCCGTGACGCGTTTCCTCGCGCGGTGTCGTGGCCATTGTGGGTGCTCGCCGAAATTGCGATCTGCTCTACCGACCTCGCGGAAGTGATTGGTACTGCCATTGGTCTCAACCTGCTGTTCGGGATTCCGCTCGAAATCGGCGTTCTGATCACCGCGCTCGACGTGTTCCTGATCCTATGGATGCAGAACCTCGGCTTTCGTTGGATCGAGGCATTTATCGTCACGCTGCTGGGGGTGATAGCGGTCTGCTTCGCCATCCAGATTGCGCTCGCCGATCCGCAATGGGGCGCGGTAATCCGCGGCTTTGCGCCGACCACCGACATCCTCACTAATCCCGATATGTTGTACCTTGCGATCGGCATCATTGGTGCGACCGTGATGCCGCACAATCTCTATCTGCATTCGGGTGTCGTGCAGACGCGGCGGTTCGGCGAGGGCATCGAGGACCGACGCGAGGCGATCAAGCTTGCTACCATTGATTCGACCATTGCGTTGATGTTCGCGCTGCTGATCAATGCCTCGATCCTGATTCTGGCAGCTGCGACCTTCAACAAGACTGGGCAGACCGATGTTTCCGAACTCGGCGATGTCCACAAGTTGATCGCGCCACTGCTCGGCTCCGGAATGGCGCCGATGCTGTTTGCGATCGCGCTCTTATGCTGCGGGATGAACTCGACCGTGACGGCGACGCTGGCAGGTCAGATCGTGATGGAGGGCTTTATCGACATCCGGCTGCCGCCTTGGGCGCGGCGGCTGGTGACCCGCGCCATCGCTATCGTGCCCGCCGCCATCGTCACGATTTGGTATGGCGAGGCTGGGACGGCGAAGCTTTTGATCCTTAGCCAAGTGGTGCTCGGCGTTGCGCTTCCGTTCTCGATCGTGCCGCTGGTGATGTTCACCGCCGACCGTCGCAAACTGGGCGAACTTGTGGCGCCGCGCTGGGTAACCGTGCTCGCGACCATCACCGCGGCGATTCTTATCGCGCTCAATCTTAAGCTGCTTTACGACATTGCTTTTGGCTAAAGCAGCTATCTTTCGACCCGGCTCCAGCCAGACGGCATCAGTCGCTCCTGAGGCAGAAACCTGCCCTTGTAATCCATTTTGCGTGAGCCGGGCACCCAATAGCCCAGATAGACGTAGGGCAAGCCCATCCGCTTTGCGCGCTCAATGTGATCAAGGATCATGAAAGTGCCAAGTGAACGGTCGCCCTCGTCTGGTTCAAAAAACGAATAGACCATGGACAGGCCATCGCTGAGCACGTCGGTGAGAGCGACGGCAAGCATCTGGCCTGTGTTGCGGCCATTGACGCCCAGATGGGGTTCGCGACGGCGATATTCGATAACGCGGGTATCGACATGACTGTCCTCGATCATCATGGCGTAGTCGAGCACAGTCATGTCAGCCATGCCGCCGTCGCGGTGCCGTGCATCGAGGTAAGCGCGAAACACAGAATACTGCTCGGATGTCGGGGCGGGCGAACGCATATGGCCGACCATGTCAGCGTTACGCTCGGCGATTCGACGCATGTTGCGCGATGGCGCAAAATCCGCAGTGACCACGCGGACCGACACGCAGGCCCGGCAGCCCTCGCAGGCGGGCCGGTAGGCGATGGATTGACTGCGGCGGAAGCCGCCGTGGGTGAGAAGATCGTTGAGTTCGCCGGCGCGTTCCCCGACCAGGTGCGTAAAAACCTTGCGTTCTTCCTGGCCGTCCAGATAGGGGCAAGGCGAGGGTGCCGTCAGGTAGAATTGCGGCGTATCGCGCGAGTGCTGGGTCACTAATCAGGCCGTGCTGTCTTGGTCCTGGATTCGCTCTAGCATTGCGCGCCGGACGCCCTGCGTCAAAGCCCTTCAGCCCGCCTGGGCGCCCTGCATGGACCCCCGCAACATCGAGGCCCGGGACGCATTGTTAATGATGACGGTACCCAGCAAGATGTCGTGCAGAAGCCGCCGGCGCTGATTGAAGAAGGCGACCAGTAGCACGAACGGCGTAAAGAACGATACCGTGAACCAGAACGCGATTGCGTGCACGGCGCCCAATACGAAATAGGCGGGCGCGCCGTACCAGGTGCGCATTTCGAGATCCATCACGCGCATCCCGATAGTTGCGGAATTCGGTCCTCCGAGCGTCCCGCCGAAGTAGAGCAACGCCCAAATGACCGTTGCAGGCGAGAGCAGCCAGTACAGGGCGAATCCAAGCCCCAGCGTGACAATTCCAAAGGCGAAAATAAACATCGCTGCCAGCAATACCGGCACGGCGAGAATTATGAAGTCGATGAGAAAGGCCACGACCCGGCGTGCCAAAACACCCTCGAACAGCTCCGGCTGCGTGGCAGGATCGTAGGCGTGAGGTTTGATGTCGATCGACATTACGCAAGCTCCCGCTGCAATCGTATTATAGCGTAGCCGGTGACGGTGCAGATGGAGAAAGTCTTGGCCGTTGGCAAGGGCTTGCCGCACTGGTCGCGGGCGCGGCTGGAACCTTTGTTAGCCTTGCGGCATGGTGCGATGGATGGTGCCAAGACCAGAAACGCCGCCTGCAACCCTTGCCGACATTGAAGCGGCCCGCCGAGTCATCGCAGGCGTAGTGCTGCGTACCCCTATGTTGCCGGCACCAAAGCTCTCCGGGCTTACCGGTGCCGAGGTTTACGTCAAATACGAAAATCTCCAGGTCACCAACTCTTTCAAGGATCGCGGCGCCCTGGTGAAACTGGCATCGCTGAACGAGGCCGAACGCGCACGCGGCGTGATCGCCATGTCGGCGGGCAACCATGCGCAGGCAGTGGCCTATCATGCCCAGCGCCTCGGCATTCCGGCGACCATCGTGATGCCCGTGACGACGCCGTTCGTGAAGATAGCGGCAACCCGCTCCTATGGCGCCGAAGTCGTTTTGCATGGGGAGACAGTGGCCGAAGCGCAGTTGCGCTGCGAACAGATCCAATCGCAGCGCGGGCTTCTGCTCGTTCATCCTTATGACGACCCCAGTATTATCGCCGGGCAGGGGACGATCGCACTCGAAATGCTGGAAGACGTTCCTGACCTGGACATTCTCGTGTTTCCCGTCGGGGGAGGCGGACTTATTGCAGGCAATGTCATTGCAGCGCGTGCGAAACGCAGCAGCATAGAAGTAGTGGGTGCAGAATCCGCGCTCTATCCATCTATCTGGAACGCGCTTCACAACGAGAACCGGCCGATCGGCGGATCGACGCTTGCCGAGGGCATTGCTGTCAAGAATGTTGGCAAACTTACATTGCCGATCATTCGCGATCTCGTTTCGGAGATCATTTTGGTCGATGAACCGCAGCTCGAGCGCGCCGTCAACGCCTTTCTAACCCTGCAAAAGACCATGGCGGAGGGTGCCGGCGCCGCAGGCCTTGCCGCCATGCTCGCAAGGCCTGAGTTGTTCAAACGCAAAAAGGTTGGACTGGTGCTGTGCGGGGGCAACATCGACCCGCGTGTGGTCGCCTCCATCATGGTGCGGGAGCTTGAGCGCGAGAACCGTATCGTGTCATTCCGATTGACCATTCCTGATCGGCCTGGAGTCCTTGGGACCATCGCGACACGCCTTGGGACCTTGGGCGCCAATATTCTGGAGGTCAATCACCGGCGGTTGTTTCTAGATGTACCCGCGAAAGGCGCCAAGCTCGACGTGACTGTCGAGACGCGTGATGCCGCCCACGCAGAGGAGATCATGCAGGCGCTTGCTGCCGACGGCTATCAGCCGGTCCGGATCGAGCCTGGCGCAGCGATGGAATAAGTTGCTCAAGCCGCGGACGATTGCGCCGGCATATCGGGAATTTGCAGCTCGTTGACGACCGGGTCGCTCTTGTGGATCGCGAGCAAATTGATGCCGGCTTCGACGACCTTATATCCGCATTGGTCGAGGAAACTACGAATACGCTCGCGGCCGGCCTTGATAGATTCAACCAGAAAAATTGGATGGCTGCGCTCGATCGTTTGGCGTGCACCTTCCAGCGCCTCGAGTTCCATTCCTTCGATGTCGAGCTTGATGAAATCCACGCGGGGCAAACTGAGCGCGTCGATCGACATCTTCTGGATCGCGACCGTATTGCCTTCCGAATAGTCGATCGGCTGGCCAATGAATTCGGTGTCGGCGCGTGGCTTTAGCTCCAGGCTTCCAAAGCTCGACGGGACAAGGTAGTCCGGCGTCGGAATCAGCATGATGCCTTGCTCGGAGGATATTGCCGCATGCATGGCAATTGCATTGAAGCAGTTGTTGATCGCGATATTCCCGGCGAGCGCGTAATAAATTCGCTCCTGGGCTTCGATCGCAATGACCGAGCCCCAGCCGGTCATCGCCGTCGCCCATTCGACAGTGTGAACGCCGATATTGGCGCCGCCATCGATAGCAACCACTCCGTCGCCATGGACGCGTTTGCGTGCCTCGATCAATTGCAGCGCGAGCTCGACTTCCATCGGATCGAATGTCGCGGCTTCCAGCAGTTGGTAGCCAACACCGATGCCCGTATCGGGACCGCTCATGCGATAGTCCAGACGATTGACAATCATCGTGCCGTGATTGGAAGAGGCAAGCACGAAGGCCAGCTTGCGTCCGACATTGCGCATGAGCTTCTCCTGGGCGGGGGACGCAATACGAGCGCCGGTTAGATCGAATCAGCACTCAGTATAGGGCCTATTGCGCTAGCCGCGCATTGCCCGCCAGATCCGCTCGGGGGTCGCCGGCATCTCGATATGCTTGACCCCAAACTCAGACAGGGCGTCGACCAGCGCGTTTGCGACTGCGGGCAGAGCGCCAACACACCCGGCCTCGCCGGCGCCTTTCACGCCCAACGGATTGGTCTTGGTCGGCACCGGATTGCTCTCGACCTCCATGTCGCAGAGATCGTGCGCATGCGGCATGGCGTAGTCCATGAACGACGCGGTGATAAGCTGACCGGAAGCGTCGAAATGGATGTCCTCCATGAGGGCCTGACCCGCCCCCTGGGCGATGCCTCCGTGAACCTGGCCATGCAGCAACAGGGGGTTGAGAACGGTGCCAAAGTCATCGACGACGCTGTAGCGGGTGATCTCAACCTTGCCGGTCTCGCGATCAATCTCGAGCTCACAGATATGACAGCCGTTCGGATAATTGTTGACCGGCGCCTTATAGACCGCCGTTGCGAAAAGACCCGGCTCCATGCCGCTTGGAAGATTGGCGGTATCAAATGAAGCAGCGGCAATTTCTTTAACCGACAGCGTTCGGTTCGTCTTGCTTGTCGAAAACACGCCTTCATCGAATTTCAGTTCGGCCTCTTCGACTTTTAGCATGGTGGCAGCAATCGCGCGGGCTTTTGTCACAACCTTTTCGGTCGCCAAATGGAATGCCGAACCAGCGAGCGTGGCCGAGCGCGAGCCGCCTGTGCCTTCGCCATAAAAGACCTGATCGGTATCGCCCTGAATGTATTGCGCCTCTTTTGGATCGAGGCCGAGGCGGTCGCACACTAGCTGCTTGAAAACTGTCTCGTGACCCTGACCTTGCGAGTTCGAGCCCGAGAAAAGGATAAGTGAGCCAGAACGGTCAAAACGAACTTCAGCACCCTCAGTGCTCGGTGCGCCTGCGCGTTCGATCGTGTTCGACAGGCCAAAGCCAAGCAGCTTGCCGCGTTTACGCGCCTCTGATTTGCGCGCTTTCACACCATTGCGGTCGGAAAGGTCAAGCGCGAGATCCATATTCTTCTCGAATTCACCGCTGTCGTAGGTGAAGGTGAGGCCGGTTTTGAATGGCATGGCCGAAGGCGGCACATAGTTCCGCCGCCGCAACTCGGTTGAATCCATGCCCAGTTCCGCGGCGGCCAGATCGACCATGCGCTCGATCACGTAGGCGGCCTCGGGCCGTCCGTTGCCCCGATAGGGGCGCATCGGATTGGTGTTGCTGAAGACCGCCGTAATGTCGACGTGCATCGCGGGAGTCCGGTAGACCCCGGCGAGCGTACCGGCGTTGAGTACGAATGCAGGCATCGAGTGCTGCAAATAGGCGCCAATCGCGGCAAAGGTCTTCACGCGAAAAGCTATGAAGTTTCTGTCTTGGTCGAGGGCCAGCTCCGCTTCTGTGACATTGTCCCGTGCCTGCGCATCGCTCAGGAACGCTTCGGTACGCGTGCTGATCCACTTGACCGGTCGGCCAGTGAGCTTCGAGGCGAGCAGCACCAGAGGCGTTTCATTGAAGATCGGCGACTTCATGCCGAAACTGCCGCCCGTATCACCGGTGACAATACGCACCTTGCTTTCCGGCACTTTGAGCACCTTCGCGAGGTCGGTGCGGGTCGGATGCGGGCGCTGTATCGGCGTATAGATGGTGTAGCGGCCGTCAGTCGCATTGTAGTCGCCAACAGCGCCGCGCGGCTCCATCGTCGCGGCGGTGACGCGGTTGATCACAAAGCGATGCCGGGTCACATGCGCGGCACGCGTGAATGCCGCATCGGCGGCCGCCTTGTCGCCGATCAACTCGACGAAGCAGATATTGTCTGGGCAGTCGTCCCACACCCGCGGCGCACCGGGTTTCGGTGCTTCCGCGGTCGAAGTGACCGCGGGCAACTCTTCGTAGTCGACCGAGATCATCTCAGCGGCGTCGAGCGCCTGCGCAACCGTCTCGGCGACGATAAAAGCAACGCTGTCACCGACCCAGCGCACCCGATCCTCAGCCAGGATTGGGTAGCGCGGCCTATACATCGGCGAGCCGTCACGGCGTTTGAGTCCTCCAGGCACCGGCAAGTCGCCGTAGCCTGCCGCCTTGATGTCCGCGCTGGTGAGCACCGCCAACACGCCGGGTGCCGTCTTTGCCGTGGTGATGTCGATCGATCGGATTTTTGCGTGCGCATGGGGCGATCGCAGCACGACGCCATGGGCCAAGCCCGGCAACTTGATGTCGTCCGTATAACGTCCGCCACCCCGCACCAACCGCGGATCCTCAAAGCGAGACACGCCTTGACCGATGGCGAATTCACCCATGGAACGTCAACCTGTCGAATTCATGGGCCACTGGGCGGGTGACCGGGAGGGAAGTGCCCCGATCGCGTCAACCTGCTTTGAGTTTTTCCGCCACGCGCGGGGCGAAATAGGTCAGAACTCCATCACACCCGGCTCGTTTGAACGCTGTCAGGCTTTCGATCATGGCGCGCTCGCCGTCGAGCCAGCCGTTTTGCGCCGCCGCCATGATCATCGCGTACTCGCCCGACACCTGATAGGCGAAGGTCGGCATTCCAAAGATCTCTTTCACGCGCCGCACGATATCGAGATAAGGCAGCCCCGGCTTGACCATGATCATGTCAGCGCCTTCTTCGATGTCGAGCGCAACCTCGCGCAGGGCTTCGTCGGAATTGCCGAAGTCCATCTGATAGGTACGTTTGTCGCCGGTGAGTGTCTTTGCGGAGCCCACGGCATCACGGAATGGCCCGTAAAACGCTGATGCATATTTTGCGGAGTAGGACATGATCGACACGTCGGTGAATTTCGCGGCATCGAGCGCCTTGCGGATGGCGCCAACGCGCCCGTCCATCATGTCTGAGGGCGCGATGATGTCGCAGCCGGCTTCCGCCTGAACCAAAGCCTGCTTCACGAGCACGGCGACCGTTTCGTCATTCAGAATGACGCCGTCGCGCAACAGGCCGTCATGGCCATGGCTTGTGAAGGGGTCCAGGGCCACATCGCACAGGATGCCGATCTCCGGCACCTCATTCTTGATGGCGCGAATAGCGCGGCAGACAAGATTATCCGGATTGAGCGCCTCGCTTCCCATGTCGTCACGCAACTTGGGGTCGGTATATGGAAAGAGTGCGATGCATGGAATGTTCAGGTTGGCGGCGCGCGCGGCTTCGCGCGCAACTTCATCGACCGACAAGCGGTCAACGCCCGGCATGGAGGGAACCGGTGTGCGGGCATTGGTGCCGTCCATCACGAACAGCGGCCAGATCAGATCGTCGGACGTGAGAACATGTTCGCGCACCATGCGGCGCGCCCATTCGCTGCGCCGGTTCCGGCGCATGCGCACGGAAAGATTAAGCTGCTCGTCTTTGCCCGCAGGGCTCGCTTCAACCGGGGTGAACCGGGTGCGGCTTTCGATTGGGCGGCCGAATTTGATCGCCATGAGAAATGCTCCCGGCGATCTATTTAGCCGGTCTTGGCAGGTCCCGCTACCGGCCGGCGTGCATAAGCGCTAAGCGGATTAATCGGCCAGGTTCTAAGCTTTTGCGGCCCGGTGCTCCATCGCAACTCCGGCCTCGAGACTCTCCTTATCGCGGTAAATCGAGGCAACCGCCAGAACCCGGCCGCCGCGCTTGTAGCGGACGACACAATCGCGCTTCATCACGTCGCCTTCGATGTCGATGGCGTCCCACTTCTCAGCGTGGCCCACATAATTGACCGGCACGTCATAGTGTTGGCTCCAGAAGAACGGCGCCGAACGGAAGGGTGTCGGCACGCCTATCATGTTGAGAGCAGCCACCTGTCCTTGACGTTCGGCGACCACCCAGTGCTCGACGCGGATGCGTTCACCTGAAATGGCATCGGGCCAGCGCGCGATGTCGCCGGCCGCGTAGATGCCGCCGACACTTGTTTCCATATGTTCATTCACGCTCACGCCCCTGTCGATTGCAAGGCCAGCTTCTTCGGCAAGGGCAATACGCGGGCGTACGCCGACCCCGATCACGATGAGATCGGCGGCGAGTTCACCGCCGTTCTTGAGCACGGCGCGTTTGCCATCGATTGCCATGACAGTATTTTCGAGATGAAATTTGACGCCGTGCTCTTCGTGTAGCGCGCGGATGAAGTCACTGAGCTGCGGTCCGAACACCCGTTCAAGCGGGCGCTTCTCCGGCGCGACAACATGCACTTCGACATCGCGCGCTCGTAGCGCAGCGGCGGTCTCCAGGCCGATGAAGCTCGCACCGATGACGACCGCGCGCTTGGCGGTCTTTGCCTGCTCGATAATCGCACGGCAATCCGTGAGAGATCGCAATGTATGGACGTGTGGTTGATCGGCACCCGGAATGTCGAGCCTGACCGGCTCGGCACCGGTCGCCAGCAGTAACTTGTCGAACTTCATCTTGCTGCCGTTCCCGAGCGTCAGTTCCTTGTTCTTTGCATCAAGTGAAGCCACCTCGGTTTTGAGTCGGAGATCGATCTTATTCTCCGCGTACCAATCGTCGCCACGCAACGGCACCCAGTCCTCCGGGGCGCTGCCGGCGAGATAGTCCTTCGACAAATTCGGGCGATCGACGGGGGTGGCGTCGTCATTGCTGAGCATGGTGATGCGTCCGGCGAAGCCGTGGCGGCGCAGCATCTCGGCAGCTGCAAACCCCGCAGCGCCACCGCCGACAATCGCAATATGCTCGTTCGCCGGTCCGGTCGCCTTTGGTGCGGGCGGGGCTTTTTTGCTTTTGACGAAAACCTTGCCGTCGCGCTCCTCAACCTGCCAGCAAGTTAGCGGGCTGAGCGCTGGTGCTGCGACCGCTTCGCCGGTATCGAGGTTGAAACGCGCATGATGCCAAGGACAACGCACTGTGTAGCCGACAAGCAGGCCATCGGCGAGTGGCCCGTGATAGTGCGTGCAATGGGCGGACAGCGCGAATAGCTTGCCATTCTGACGGGCTAGCAGCGCCTCGTCGTCTCCAATATGGCCGGCCATCATAGCGCCGTCCGGCAGATCGCCTGATGAAACGCCTTTGGAAAGGTCGGGTCCGGTTGGTCCTTTATCGTCGCTTGCCATCGTTTCCTCCGTGCGCCGTCTGTTAGCTTAGATGCTCCAACTGCCGGAAAATTGCAGCATAGGGCAATAATGCCGATTGGGGCTTGCCGGTTGCCGCAGTCGGGGCTCCCTTGCTAAGCCGCAGGGGCCGAAGCGGGGCGGTTCATGGATTTTGCGCTTTCCGAGGAACAAAGAGCATTTCAGGCGACCGCACGCACCTTTGCGCGCGACGAGATGATGCCACATGCGCGTGCGTGGGACGAAGCTGAGATCTTTCCGGTCGATGCCTTACGCAAGGCCGCCGCACTCGGTTTTGGCGGGATTTATGTCAAGGAAGACGTCGGCGGATCCGCCCTGTCGCGGCTCGATGCTGCACTGATCTTCGAGGAGTTGGCGCAAGGGTGCACGTCGACCGCTGCCTACATCTCGATCCACAACATGGCGGCATGGATGATCGACGCCTTCGGCAGCGCAGAGGCGCGCAAAAAGTTTCTGCCGAAGCTCTGCACCATGGACCATTTCGCGAGCTATTGCTTGACCGAGCCAAGCGCAGGCTCCGATGCCGCGAACTTGTCCACACGTGCGCGGCGCGACGGTGACCATTATGTTCTCGACGGCACGAAGGCTTTCATATCCGGCGGTGGCGTCTCTGATATTTATGTTGTCATGGCGCGCACGGGCGAGGGCGGGCCCCGGGGCATAACCTGCATCGTTGTTGAGAAAGGCACGCCTGGCCTTACGTTCGGCGCGCGGGAAAAGAAGCTCGGCTGGAAGACGCAGCCGACTGCCATGGTGATCTTCGAGAATTGCCGCGTGCCGGTCTCGAACCGTATCGGTACCGAGGGACAGGGTTTCAAGATTGCGATGGCCGGTCTCGACGGTGGCCGGCTGAATATTGGGGCCTGCTCGGTCGGCGGAGCTCAGTTCTGTCTCGATCATACCGTCGATTATATGAAAGACCGGCGGCAGTTCGGATCCAGACTCGCGGATTTTCAGGCGCTGCAATTCCGTGTCGCGGACTATGCGACCGAGATCGAGGCAGCCCGCCTGCTACTGCATCGTGCGGCGGTCGCGGTGGGCGCGGGTGAGCCTGCCGCTACCAGGCTCGCCGCGCAGGCAAAACGTCTTGCAACCGATACGGGGTTCGACGTGGTCAATGGCTGCCTGCAACTGCACGGCGGCTATGGCTACCTGCGCGATTACCCGATCGAACGCGTGTTGCGTGACGTACGCGTGCATCAAATTCTCGAAGGCACCAACGAGATCATGCGCCTCATTGTGAGCCGCGCTATGCTCGGAAACTAGCAATCAGGGAGGGCCGGATGGAACAACTTCCACGTCGCTATCTTACGCGCGCCGAGATGGAGAAACGCATCGCCCGTTTTAAGGACTTGAAGGGGTCAGACGGTGGTCTGCCGGACAGCAAGATGCCGGGCTGCGAGCGCACGCTGTTCAATGTAATCGGCTTCCAGCCGCCGGAGAATGTCGGCGAAAATGCAACGTCCCCCGTTGGCGATCACGCAGCGCGCATGGCCGCCATAAAGATTCGTGAAGGCTTCAATCTCGGTTACTGCAAGGCCACACTTGGCCACGGACCGGAGATGCACAATCACGATACCAACGAGACCTTTATTCCCATGACCGGCACCTGGCGGGCGAGCTGGGAAGACAAGGACGGGAAAGTCGAATTTGTCGATCTTGGGCCGCTTGATGTTGTTTCGTTCCCGCCCGGAATGATCCGTCGCTTCGAGAATGTCACCAAAGGCGATCCGAACCAGGAATCAATTCTGATGTTTGTCATCGGCGGCGACGCGCCGCAGGCGGAATTCTCCGACCAAGCGATGCAGCGGCTGGAGAAGGCGGGCGTGTGGCCGCTGCGCGGATAAAGCACGCTCCGCGGCATGAATTCTTCTGGCGACGAAATCCTCTTCGAGCGACGCGGGGCGGCCGGGCTTGTCACGCTCAATCGGCCCAAAGCGCTCAACGCTGTCACCCATGGCATGGTCCGCGCGCTCCGTGCCGAACTCGACCGCTGGGCGGACGATCCGGCGATCACGCGCGTCGTCGTCATGGCGGCAGGGGAGCGCGCCTTCTCGGCAGGGGGCGACATCCGGGCGCTGTATGACCTCGGCAAAGCCGGCCGTATTGACGACGCGCTGCAGTTCTGGCGCGACGAATATCCGCTCAATCTGGCCATCAAGAACTTTCGCAAGCCCTACGTTGCATTGATCGACGGCATCGTGATGGGCGGGGGCGTCGGCGTGTCGGTGCACGGCTCGCACCGAATCGCAGGCAACCGCTTCTCTTTCGCAATGCCGGAAGTCGGTATCGGCTTTTTCCCGGATGTCGGCGCGACCTGGTTTCTGCCGCGGATGCCGGGAGAGTTGGGTGCTTATTGTGCGCTGACCGGCGATCGGTTCGGGGTGGCGGATGCAGTTTCGTGCGGCGTTGCAACGCATCGCATCTCGTCCGCGCAATTTGACGCGGTCCTCGATGGGCTGATGGGAACTGTCTCCGTTGACGCCGTGCTTGCCGACTTCGCCAAACCGGCGGAGGCAGGGCAAATCGCGCAACGCAAGGGGGCCATCGATCGCATCTTCGCGGCCGATCGGGTTGAAGACATTCTCGGTGCTCTCGATCGAGAGGGACGGTCATCATCCGCCGATGCCGAGTGGGCGCAGAAAACGCTGGCCATGATGCGCACCAAGTCGCCGCTCAGCCTGAAGATTGCACTGGCGCAGGTGCGCCGCGGCAAGCGTTGGGATTTCGAGACGTGCATGCGCACGGAATTCCGCATAGTGTCGCGGATCGTCGAAGGACACGACTTTTATGAAGGCGTACGCGCCGTGATCGTGGACAAGGACAACGAGCCGCGCTGGCAACCTGCGGAACTTGCTGAAGTGGTCGACGCCGACGTCGAACGCCATTTCGCGCCGCTCGGGAAAGCCGAATTGGTGTTGCCGTGAGCGAACCGGCCACTCACGAAGACGTGCGAACTCTTGAGCCGGTTCATGAGCACGAGGGTGATCGCTCGATCGGGCGTTGGACGAGAAGGCTTGTTCTTTTTCTGAGGGCAATGGCCGCCATCTCGATGTTCAAGGGCCTCTATCACTGGGCGCAGGTCTGCGGGATAGGATTCGGGGAAACACAGTCCTTTGAATATCATTCAATCGCGTGGCAGACCGCGACCGTCTTTTTCGCTGTCATCGATCTCGTTGCGGCCATCGGCCTCTGGCTCGCGGCGGCGTGGGGCGCGGTGATCTGGCTTACGTCAGTTGCGTCAATGCTGGCAGTGGAAATATTTTTCCCGCAGGTTTTCGGCGGCGGCTGGCTGACCGGCGCCCTGGAGGGTGCCCTGCTTGCTCTTTATCTTTGGCTCGCGTTGAAATCCGCGCAGGAACATCCGCTGTAAACGGGAGGGCGCCATGGCGCGCATCGGATTTATCGGCCTCGGCAATATGGGACTGCCGATGGCGCAGAATCTGCTCAAGGCCGGCCATCAGGTCGAAGGCGTCGATGTCAATCCAGCGGCGATCGAGAAGCTCAAGGCGGCCGGCGGTGCAAGCGTCGCAGCGGCGAAGGGAGCAGCGTCACGGGCGGACGTCGTCATCACCATGCTGCCGTCCGGCAAGGAGGTGCGCGACGTCTATCTCGGCTCGTCCGGCATCGTCGAGAACGCGAATGCGGGTACGCTGCTGATCGATTGCTCGACAATCGACGTTGAAACGGCACGTGCGGTTGCTGCTGAGGCGGAGAAGAAGGGTTTGCTGATGCTTGACGCGCCCGTTTCAGGCGGCGTCGGCGGAGCGACCGCCGGAACGCTCACATTCATGGTCGGCGGCAGCACGCAGGCATTCGCGCGCGCCCAATCGATCCTCGAGAAAATGGGCAAGACGATCGTGCACGCGGGTGGTCCCGGCAACGGGCAGGCCGCCAAGATTTGCAACAATATGATCCTCGGCATTTCGATGATCGCCGTTTCGGAAGCGTTCGTCCTGGCCGAGAAGCTCGGCCTTGATCACCAGAAGTTGTTCGACATTTCTTCGAAGTCGTCGGGGCAATGCTGGTCTTTGACAACCTACTGTCCCGTACCGGGACCGGTTCCCACGTCGCCCGCCAACCGCGACTATCAGGCCGGATTCACCGCGGCGATGATGCTGAAGGATCTCAAACTGTCCCAAGATGCGGCAAAAGCAACACGAACCAAAACAGAACTTGGTGCCGATGCCGAGCGCATCTATTCCCAATATGTGGCAAGCGGCGAAGCGGCGCGCGACTTTTCCGGCATCATTCGTTTTGTCCGCGGGTGATGCAGGCTTTTAGTGTGAACGAAGGCTTGCGCGCTTTTGTAGAATTGTAAGGTCAACGGAGCGTTCACCGTCGCAAATAAACCTAATCTTTATGGTGTTATTTAAGCCGATTTTAGACTGGCTCTTCTAGGGTGCGCCCCATCCGGAACGAGGAAGACAGGGCCTCGCAACCGGATACGTATATATAAAACGCAAGGGGCGTTGAACATGAAAGCCGTCGCTAAGACGGTCGAGCCCGCCGGACGAGAGGCGACGCTCGACCACATTCGGCCACAGTACTTGGAGGCCTTGACGCTTGTCGAACGGCTGCATCGCCGCTTGCTCGACGTCATCAAGGATGAATTCGATCGGCGCGGTCGCTCCGATATCAATTCGGTGCAGGCGCTGCTCCTCTACAACATTGGGGACAAGGAGCTGACGGCCGGTGAGCTGCGCACGCGCGGCTACTATCTCGGCTCGAACGTTTCCTACAACCTCAAGAAGCTCGTCGAGATGGCGTTCCTCGATCACCAGCGTTCGCGGGTCGATCGGCGCTCGGTGCGCATCAAGCTCACCGACAAGGGCCGCGAGGTGCGCGACATCATCGAGACGCTTTACCAGAAGCACGTGCGCACGGTTGAGCAGGTCGGCGGCATCAATGCCGAAGAGTTCTCGACGCTCAACAAGTCACTGCACCGGCTTGAACGCTTCTGGACCGACCAGATCCTTTATCGGCTCTAATTCGATTTCGGGGGATTGGAATTGCCCCGGCCGCCTTGCGGCCGGGGTTTTTCTTGTGCCTTCCCGGCGCCGAAGCGGCCCCTAGATGTTGCGGCCGTGGATGGTCCACAGCCCAATGCTTGGCGGTTCGGTGTCGATATGCTATTTCCGGGCGCAATCCCGGACCCAATTCATCGTTCGGCGCCGACAGCTCGCGGCGCCAGGAGATCGTGATGTCGGCGACGTCGAACCCCAAGGCTGCAGGCGATATCGAGGCTTTGTTCTCGGCGCCGTTGAGCGATGTCGACCCCGACATCGCTGATGTGATCGGGAAAGAGCTTGGGCGGCAGCGCGACGAGATCGAGCTGATCGCCTCCGAGAACATCGTCTCACGGGCGGTGCTGGAAGCGCAGGGATCGGTCCTGACCAACAAATATGCCGAGGGCCTGCCGGGCAAACGTTATTACGGGGGCTGCCAGTACGTGGATGTCGCCGAGCGGCTGGCGATCGACCGCGTCACGAAGTTGTTCGGGTGCAAGTTCGCGAACGTGCAGCCGCATTCGGGCGCTTCGGCAAATGCGGAGGTCTTCTTCGCGCTGCTGCAGCCGGGCGACACTTTTATGGGACTCAATCTTGCCGCCGGCGGCCACCTCACGCACGGTTCACCGGTCAACATGTCGGGAAAATGGTTCAAGCCGGTGCCGTATGGCGTTCGCCGTGACGACCACCGGATCGACATGGAGGAAGTTGGACGGCTTGCGCGTCAGCATAAGCCAAAGCTGATCATCGCCGGGGGCTCGGCCTATCCGCGCATAATCGATTTCCGTGCTTTTCGTACGATTTGTGACGAGGTCGGCGCTCTGTTGATGGTGGACATGGCGCATTTCGCCGGGCTGGTCGCCGCGGGCGTACATCCCTCGCCATTCCCGCACGCGCATGTGGTGACGACGACGACCCATAAGACCCTGCGTGGTCCGCGCGGTGGCGTGATCCTATCGGATCACGAGGAGATTGCGAAGAAGCTCAACTCCGCGGTGTTTCCAGGAATGCAGGGCGGACCGCTGATGCATGTGATTGCCGCGAAGGCTGTGGCCTTTGGCGAGGCGCTGCGGCCGTCGTTCCGCGCCTATGCCCGCAATGTGATCGAGAATGCCAAGGCGCTCGCCGAAACGCTGAAATCGCATGGACTCGATATCGTCTCGGGCGGCACCGACACGCATCTGATGCTGGTCGATCTGCGGCCGAAGCGTTTGACCGGCAAGGTGGCGGAAACGGCGCTGGGAAGGGCGCACATTACCTGTAACAAGAACGGCATTCCGTTCGATCCGGAAAAGCCAACGGTAACGTCCGGGATTCGCCTGGGCACGCCAGCCTGTACGACACGCGGGTTCGGTATCGCCGAATTCCGCCAGGTCGGCGACATGATCGTCGAAGTGCTCGATGTGCTGTCGCAGAAGCACGTCGAGGAAGATTCGCTGGTGGAAGCGGCCGTACGTGACAAAGTGAAGGCCTTGATCGGACGGTTTCCGATTTATCAGGACTAGCGCATGATCCCGAAAAGTGGGAACCGGTTTTCGGAAAAGATTATGCGCAAACAAATAAAGCACTGAGGGGGCGGCATGCGTTGCCCAAGTTGCGGCAGCCTCGATACGCAGGTGAAAGACTCGCGGCCGACTGAAGATTCGGCTGTGATCCGCCGCCGCCGCGTTTGCCTGACCTGCAATTTCCGCTTCACGACATTCGAGCGCGTGCAGCTGCGCGAATTGACAGTCATAAAGCGCAACAGTCGCCGCGTTCCCTTCGATCGCGACAAGCTCATGCGCTCTGTACAAATTGCGTTGCGTAAGCGGCCCGTTGAACCGGAGCGCATCGAACAGATGGTCTCCAAGATTGTGCGCGAGCTGGAAAGCCAGGGCGAGAGCGAGATTTCGTCGGAAGCGATCGGCGAGATCGTGATGGAGCATTTGCGCGAGCTCGACGACGTCGCCTATGTGCGTTTTGCGTCGGTCTATCGCAACTTCCGCGAGGCCAAGGACTTCCGCGCCGCTCTTGATGAGTTGTCGGGCGAAGACGACGGACGGCCCGCAGCCAGCGCGCGCAAATGAACGAGCAGCTCGCCTCAACCGCACAACCAGATGACGAGCGCTTCATGCGCCTTGCGCTTGCCCTTGGCCGGCGCAATCTCGGTAATACCTGGCCCAATCCTGCGGTGGGCGCGGTGATCGTGAAGGACGGCGTTGTCATTGCGCGTGGCTGGACGCAAGAGGGTGGCAGGCCGCATGCCGAAGTCGAGGCGCTGCGGCGGGCAAAAAAGTCGGCGGAAGGCGCGACAATGTATGTCTCGCTTGAGCCGTGCTCGCATCAGGGCAAGACGCCGCCCTGCGCGGATGCGATCATCCGTGCCGGGATCGCACGCGTCGTTTCCGCAATGGAGGATCCGAATCCGGAAGTGGCGGGGCAGGGGCACGAACGGCTGCGCGCAAAGGGCATCACTGTAGAGGTTGGGGCGGGTGCCGAAGAGGCTCGACGCATTCACGCCGGACACGTCATGCGCGTCACCAAGGGGCGTCCGTACGTCACGCTTAAGCTTGCGATTTCCGCCGATGGCAAGGCCGGGCTAGCCGGCCGCAGGCCGGCGGTGATCAGCGGCGAAGCTGCGCGCGAGCGCGTCTTTCAAATTCGAGCGGCAAACGATGCCATTCTCGTCGGCATCGGCACGGTTCTGTCAGACGATCCGCAATTGACCTGTCGTCTGCCGGGGATGTTCGAACGCTCGCCGGTGCGGGTCGTGCTCGATGAGGATTTGCGCCTGCCGCTTGCGACGTCGGTTGTTGCAACTGTGCGCGAGACTCCGACCTGGGTTTTCACCTCCCATCGGCCGTCGGCAATCGCGGAGGAAATTCTTCAGCATAAAGGCTGCAAAGTCTTCCGCGTCGGCGAAGACAATGGCCGGCTCGACCTGAACCAAACCCTGAAAAAACTTGCGGAACAGGGGATCACTCGGTGCCTGGTTGAGGGTGGGCCGACTGTTGCATCGAGCCTCGTTACGGCGAATCTTGTGGACGAAGCAATTCTGGTGCGCGGCGAAAAAATCATCGGCGATACGGGGATCGATCCGCTGGAGGGTATGCCGCTGGAAGCAATGACCGGCCGCCTCACATTGAGCGGAAGCGAAAAGCTTGCAACGGACACGATCGAAAATTTTGTCCGCGGTTAGATCATGTTCACCGGCATTATCACTGATCTCGGCGAGGTGCGCTCGGTAAGCCAGCGCGCTGGAGATCTGCACCGCCTGACGATTTTTTGCAGCTATGCGCGCTCTGAGATCATTCAAGGCGCCTCCATCGCGTGCTCCGGGGTCTGCCTTACAGTGGTCGATGCCGGTGAAGAGGATGGCCGCGTATGGTTTGCCGTCGATGCGGCGGCCGAAACTCTGCGCGTCACCACGGCTGGCCGCTGGCGGCATGGATCGAAAATCAACCTCGAACGCCCGTTGAAATTCGGCGACGAGCTAGGCGGTCATCTTGTGGCTGGGCATGTTGACGGGATTGCGAGGGTCGTCGCCCGTGAAGACCTGACGGATATGGCACGCTTTGTGCTGCGGGCGCCTGCCGGGCTCGCTCGATTTGTCGCACCAAAAGGCTCGGTTGCGCTGGATGGCGTCTCTCTGACTGTCAATGTGGTGGAAGCAGATACTTTTTCAGTGCTTGTCATTCCACATACACTGAGGGCAACGACATTCGGAGCCTTGCGCAAGGACGACGACGTCAATCTCGAGGTCGATACCATGGCCCGTTACGCCGCACGACTGATGGAAATGCAGACGTGAAGCCAGGCAACTGCCCCTTGTTCGGGCATGGGCCGCTTGCTACGACGCCGGTTGATGAGGGCTTGGTTATGGCAAGGAAAAAAAAGCGCAACGCAACGGCAGCCAACAGCCTGCACATGCTGATCGTGGAGGCGCGCTTTTACGACGCGATTTCTGACGAGCTGCTGCGCGGCGCAACACGCGTTCTGGACAAAGCCGGCGCGCGCTATGACCGCGTCACCGTTCCAGGCGCCTTGGAAATCCCCGCTGCCATTGCGATTGCAATTGATGACGCGAAGCGCAGGCGGGCGCCTTACGATGGCGTCGTTGCGCTCGGGTGCGTGATCCGCGGCGAGACCCATCATTTTGACATCGTCGCGAATGAATCCGCGCGGGCGCTCATCGATCTTGCCGTGAGCGAGCGGCTTGCCCTCGGAAACGGAATTCTTACTGTCGAGAATGAGGCCCAGGCGAATGCGCGCGCCCGTGTCGAGGATGGCGACAAGGGCGGTGCGGCGGCGCGAGCCGCCCTCACGATGGTCGCCCTCAAACACACATTGGTTTGGCGGTAATGGCCACCGGCGCCGCACGTGACAATAATGCGCGCAAAGCAAACAAACGTGGCGCTGCGCGTCTTGCTGCGGTACAGGCTCTCTATCAGATGGATCTCGCAGGAAGCGGGCTGAATGAAATTTTGACTGAGTTTGAGAGTCATTGGATCGGGCGTGAGGTAGAGGGGGCGCAATACCTGCCGGCCGAGGCTGCGTTCTTCCGTGACGTGGTGTCCGGCGTCGTGCGCGAGCAACGCGAGCTTGATCCTTTGATCGACGAGGCTTTAGCGAAAAGCTGGCCGCTCAAACGCGTCGATACCGTCCTGCGCGCGGCGTTGCGGGCGGGGGCCTACGAACTGATGCATCGGCAAGATGTGCCGGCGCGTGTCGTGGTTGCTGAATATGCTGACGTTGCCGCTGCTTTTGTCGAGCGTGACGAGACCGGAATGGTCAATGCCGTTCTCGATCATCTGGCGCGGCGTTTGCGCGCGACCGAATTTGGCCGCGCGACCGGATAAGACAATGGCTGCGCCTGATGACATCTCAGCCGAGGATCGCCTGATCGCGCGTTTCTTCGGACCGATCGCGACCGATCCTGGCGCGCTTGGGTTATCCGACGATGCCGCATTCATCAAGCCGCCATCGGGTTGTGATCTTGTGCTCAA
>JBKPRE010000113.1:0-18617 GCA_046734435.1 Pseudomonadota bacterium
GTTGACATTGGCGCATCATGCGGCTGTCGTCGTGACCTAATTCTGGCGAGATGGTTTCGCTACGTGTGCGACAGGTAGGAAAAAATTAGCATCCCCTTGTCAAGCTAATTTACAATGATCAAAGAGCTGGCAAATCGCGAACAGCGTATCCGTGAACGAGCCTACCAGATCTGGCTGCATGTAGGTCGCCCAGAGGGCCGAGATAAAATTCATTGGGACATGGCGGCCGAGCTGGTTGCTATAGACGATCTGATTACTCTAGAGGAGAGCCAAGATCGAAACCGCAAGCATAACCGCATACGCGAGGAATACCTGCTATACTGGGCCAAGTTCGCAATAGATAATGCCGCCACCTACGCCCGCGTGGGTTCCAGCGGCGTAGGTAAATCAACGCGTCCTCGAAGCCTCTTCGAGAATTCGCGTAGCCGCTGGCGCCTTCGGATTTTGGATTTGGATCCGGTCGTCGACGGCCGGCGCTTTGACACGTTACCCTCAAAGCGGCCGCCCGATCGATGAGCAATTGCGCTAGCGCCGCTTTGCGTTCGACCAGCAGGCGGGGCGTAGATCATTACCGTTGAGTAAAAGATCGAACGCGCAGGCGACGGCATAATGATCGACGATGCGGGAGTGCAAAGACGATAAGATCGCCCACGACGGACGGCCTTATCAAGGAATCGGCGTAGCCATAAAGTCGAAAAATCCGGCGACCGCTTTGGTTTAACGCGCACGCTTGACGTCCCCCACGCAGTATCGGAGCAAGGCCAGTGAAGCCGAAGAGTTTCTCCAAACCTGGAAATTACGCGAGTTTCATGGCGCCTGACTTCTCTACCTTTACGAGATTGTTAGAACGCTCACCCATCATGGCTGATAGTTTGCTGTCGATTGCTCCGTTTTGAATTTCTCAATCGCAGCGTACAGAGGAGGCGCCTTGTTGTGGGTGCCGCGCACCGCTTCAATGTGGCCACAGTCGCGAAAGGAGCAGCCGTCATACAAACCTGCTTGTTTGATGATGTTGCTTATGTGATAGACGAAAGCGGGACCACGATTCCAACCGGTCTGAATATCGCACGCCGCGCCAATGTAGTGGTTGGAGCCGGCCACACGCGTGCCGCGCGGCGACCAACATTTTGTAATGTTGCCAGGCACGTTATAGCCGTGGTCCTTCAGCAGCGAGAACAATTTTAGAAATTTGCCGGCGTATGCCGGATGCACGGTGATCTTGAACCCGTAGGCCGTCTCCACGCTCACCACCGCACTATTGCCATTGGCATCGCGCACGCGGTCCGGCTGGCTTTCTGATTTTCTGTGCCCACGTAGGGTTGGTGTTTTCATTGACGACGAGGGAGTCGCGCTAGACGTCGTACAGTGACCGTCATTGTCACAAGACGGCGCCGTATTACTTCGCTCCTGCCCTCCGGCTCCCGCGGAACCGGCGATAAGCAGGCTGACAGCCGCGAACGCGATAAGCCTCACGCCGGCACAAGTTACTCGGTACACAAACTTCTTCCTCAACAAAGTCTAATAGAATGCGCAATCTGGAACAAAGGTTCCAATCCATACGAAATCCACATAGCAGGCTTAAATTGCGCACCTTCCTTCGTGGATCATCCAATTTTGGGCTTGTATATTTTGCTCGTGCGTGTGAAAGCGCGGCAGCACGCCGCATGGAACTAACGCCGGTGTCTTCGAGCCGCAAATGGCTAGAGCGAAACACGTCAGACGCACAGAGAAGGTCTCCCATGAGGTTCCGCTAGCTGGGGAACTTCGCGCGGCCATTGAGGCCAAGCTCATTTATAGTCTGGGAAAAACAAAAGCCTCCGCAACGGACCGCGATTGGTACCAAGCCACCGCGCTGGCAATACGTGACCGCATCATCGACATCTGGGTGCAGGCGAAAGGCAGCGCAAAACGCGAACGCAAAAAGCGCGTCTATTATCTATCGATCGAGTTTTTGCTCGGCCGTTTGCTCTTTGACAATCTGACCAATCTGCAACTGACTGAAACCGTCCGCGCGGCGCTGGCGGAATTCGGTGTTGATCTCGAAGGTTTGCGCGAGATTGAGGCTGACCCTGCGCTCGGCAATGGTGGTCTGGGCAGGCTGGCCGCTTGCTTCATGGACAGCATGTCCGCCGTAGGCATCCCCGCCTATGGGTATGGCATTTTTTACGAGCACGGGCTGTTCGAGCAGCGCCTCCGCGACGGTTGGCAGCAGGAAAGCCCCGAACATTGGCTTGCCCATGGCAATCCGTGGGGGTTCAGCGAACGTGCCGAGCCCTACTACGTCGGATTCGGAGGAACAGTCGAATATCTCGGTGGCAATGATAGCACGGCGCGGGCCCTCTGGTATCCGGGAGAACGGATCCTTGCGGTCCCGCACGATATTCCGATCACGGGTTGGCAGGGACGGCGGGTCAACATGCTGCGATTGTGGTCGGCACGTTCGACGACGCCTATCCAGCTATCCGCGTTCAACCGCGGTGATTATGCCGAAGCAAGTGCTGCGCGTGTGCGCGCCGAGGCGATCTCGCGGTTCCTTTATCCAAATGACGCGACTCGCGAAGGCCAGGAGCTTCGCCTGCGTCAGGAATATTTTTTCACGTCGGCGTCATTGCAGGATCTCATCCGTCGTCACCTCGACGATTTTCCAACATTGGAAAACCTTGCCGAACAGGCCGCAATCCAGCTCAACGATACGCATCCAGCAATCGCTGTCGCTGAGCTCATGCGTATTCTGGTCGATGAGCACGAATTCAATTGGGAAAACGCCTGGTCGGTTACGCGTGCAACGCTCAGTTACACCAATCACACTTTGCTGCCTGAAGCGCTGGAGTGTTGGCCCACTGAGCTTTTCGGCAGGCTGCTGCCGCGGCATCTGCAGATCATTTATTTGATTAATTGGCACCATCTGCAGGAGGCGGAGCGGCGCGGCCTGCACGAACACGAGTTTCTCTCCCGCGTTTCGCTTGTTGAAGAGAGCGGCGAGAAGCGGGTGCGCATGGCCCACCTGGCTTTTCTCGGAAGCCATGCTGTCAATGGCGTCTCACAACTTCATACGGACTTGCTGCGCACCACGGTATTTCACGATCTCGCACGCACAACCTCGACACGCATAACGAATAAGACGAACGGCATTACTTTTCGGCGCTGGCTGTATGAGGCCAACAGGCCCCTGACGGAGCTGTTGGTTTCGATTCTTGGGAACCGGATGCTCGACGAGCCGGCCTGCCTGCGCGAACTCGAGCTCGAAGCTGAAGACCGAAAATTTATCGAATGTTACAAGCATGCGCGCCTTATGAACAAATGTAGCCTCGCTGTTGCGCTGCATCGCTCCGTCGGCATCCACGTCGATCCGCACGCCCTCTTCGACGTGCAGATAAAGCGCATACACGAATACAAACGTCAGCTTCTCAACATTCTCTCGACAATTGCGCTCTATGATCACATCCGCGCCCACCCGCACGAGGCGCATGTATCGCGGGTGAAAATCGTCGCAGGAAAAGCGGCTGCGTCTTACGACCGCGCCAAGCTTATTGTGAAATTGGCGAGTGACGTCGCGCGTGTCGTCAACAACGATCCGATCGTCGGCGACCGGCTTAAGCTGATATTTGCACCCAACTATAACGTCAGTCTTGCAGAAAAAATCATCCCCGCCGCTGACCTCTCCGAGCAAATTTCGACCGCCGGCATGGAAGCGTCCGGGACCGGCAACATGAAGCTTGCGCTCAATGGCGCAATCACTATTGGAACGCTTGATGGCGCCAACATCGAAATACGCGAACACGTCGGCAGCGAAAACGTCGTTATTTTTGGGATGACGGCGAAAGAGGTTTCTGACAAAAAGCGCTCGGAATTTAAAGGCGCAGAGGCAGTTGCTCGTTCGCCGCGACTAGCTGCTGTGATCGAGGCGCTCGCCGGCGGCCGCTTTTCTCCCGACGATCCTTCTCGCTACAAGGAGCTTGCGCAGGCCCTCCTCGCTTACGACCCCTTCATGGTGGCTGCCGATTTCGATGCTTATTGGGACGCTCAGCGCAATGTCGATCAATTGTGGCGATCGCCCTCGGCGTGGTGGCGCGCAGCGATTCTCAATACAGCGCGGATGGCGTGGTTTTCCTCTGATCGCGCGATCCGTGAATACGCCCAGGAAATCTGGCACGTGCCCGCCGACTGAGTTACCTAAAGCTGCGGCCCGATTGGTCAAAGGCATCGGCAACGGCGTTAAGGCTCTCATTTCGATCTAGATCTTCAAGAGGCACTGGCAGCCGCCGGCGCCAGTTCGGATGCTCATCGAAGGTGCCGGGGATGTTGATCTGTTCCAGTGCTCCTAGAATGTCATCGAGCGCGATCGCAACGAGGCGCGACGGGGTTCGCGACAGAAACCGGGCAATTGCTGCAAGCCGATCGCCGCCACCAAGGACGGTCTCCAGGCATTGCCGAGCCCTGTTGCGCATCTCGTCGCTTTCTCCGGAATCGAGCCCAAGTGCCCGCTTGGTATGCAGGTCATGTCCTTCCAGCCATCCACGAAGCGTCGGAAGGTCGTGTGTATTGAAGGTGGCAAGCGCCTCAACGGGGTAGCTTTCCGGCGGACGGAAACGGCCGTCGCTTTCGCGTTCGAACAACATCACGCGATATGTCCAAAGACCCCAACGCGTGACGGTTTCGCGAAAGCCTTCCGGCACGGTACCAAGGTCTTCGCCGATAACCGTGCAGCGCGCCTTTCGACTCTCTTCGGCTATCACTTGGAGAGACTGCTCGAACGGGAAATGGACGTAGGTCCCTTCGGCAGCAGGACAGCCGTGGGGAATCATGAAAATTCGCTTCAAGCCCAGAACGTGGTCGAGCCGGATAGCACCGGCATGCCGCATTGCTGATTTCATCAACTCGCGAAGCCCGGAAAAATCATCTTCCGGCAGCGTCGCAGGATTGAAAGGCGCGAGACCCCAGTTCTGACCGTTTGGATTGAACTCGTCGGGTGGTGCGCCGACGCTGACATCGGACAGGACGCGCTCTTGTGCGCTCCAGGCATCGGCACCATCCGGATGAATCCCGACTGCGATGTCGAGATAGAGCCCGACAGGCATCCCGCATTGGTGAGCGATTTCCTTACACCGCTTCAGTTGGTCGTCGGCGACCCACTGCATGTATTCGTGGAATTCACACTGAGTGCGCTCTTCTTTCCGCAGGTGAATCAGATCCTGCGGACTTGGTTTCCGCCACTGATCGGGCCACTCCTGCCAGCGGGCCGGAGCAAACCGCGCCCGCAAAACTTCAAAACACGCGAATTGGAGAAGCCTCTCTCCTTGTTCCCGGCGGTAGGCTTCGAATTGGGCGCGCCGGTCTCCCGACCCCGATGTCAGGAAGTGCTCAAAGGCAAGGCGAAGGCCGTCGAGCTTGGCACGCGCAACCTGCGCATGATCAATGATATCGCCTGCTCGTAGCCTGTCGATATCTATGCCGGCCGGAGCGGGCCCGGGAAAATCGGGAACAGCTTCGACATCAACATAGAGGGGATTGAGAAAGATGCGGCTGTTTGGTGCATAGGGACTCGCCTCGTGGGCGCGCTCGATGAAAAGCGCATGCAGCGGGTTCAAACCTAATCCGGCTGCGCCGCGCGAGGCCGCGAGCGGAATGAGCCGGGCGAGATCGCCGAAATCACCATGTCCCCAATTTTGCTCTGAGCGAACCATGTAAAGCTGAAGCGCCAGCAGCCAGTACCGGCGGCCGTCGCCCTGAAAGGCACGAAGCGTTTGCGACGCAGGGGCCAGTTCGGCGGGCCGTTCTTTACCGCGTGACAGGGCAGAAATCAGCCGTCGCTGGGTTTCCTCGCTTGCGGCGTGCCAGCGTCCAAAAACGTCGTGATAGCCGGGTTCAACGCCCCAATTTCGCGCTTCTGCAGTCAAATCATGCATCGTTGCAAGGAACTTTCGGGAAATCCTGTGGTTTCCGTTCCGGGTAAGCCGAGACCATATCAATGAAGCAGCCCGGTCCAGAGCGTGCTGTTGTGCGCGAACACTCCAATTTCCTCGTAGACCTGTCGGAGAGATCCCCGGCAGATCCGACTGGGCCGCGCTTTCTCATTGAAGACATTTTTCCTTCGGTCGATGGCGGCCGTTACCCGGTAAAACGAATAGCCGGCGAAAGCGTCGATGTCTGGGCGGATATTTTTCGCGAAGGACATGACGTGATCGGGGCGAGCCTGTTGTGGCGCCTGGACCGCGATGCGGACTGGCAGCGCGAACCGATGGAGCTGCACAGCAACGATCGTTGGCATGGCCGCTTCACGCCGCCAGATCCCGGCGCCCATCTTTTCGCAATCGAGGCATGGACCGAGCAGTTCGCGACCTGGCGCAAGGAATTCGCAATCAGAAGAGACGCCGGTCAGGACCTTTCGCTGGCGGCGCGCGAAGGGGTCGACCTCCTGGCGCAATTCAAGCCACCGGATCGAAAAGCGCGAGCAATCGTTGATGGCTACATCCGCAAGTTCGCGGCAAAAGCCGATTTTGGACTTCTGCTCGATGACGCACTCGCAGCCGCCATGGAAAAAACTGAGTTACGGCCGGACCTGACACGAAGCCACATCTTTCCCGTACTGGTCGAACGCGAGCGTGCCCGCGCGGGGGCCTGGTACGAGATGGTGCCGCGTAGCCAGAGTACGACAGCGGGACGTCACGGGACGTTCGACGACTGCATCGCGCGCGTCCCTGAGATCGCCGAACTTGGTTTCGACGTTCTTTATCTCACGCCGATCCATCCTGTCGGTCGCACCAATCGCAAAGGAAAAAACAATTCGCTGAAGGCGGGGCGTGACGATCCTGGAAGTTTCTACGCGATCGGCAACGAAAATGGTGGTCACGATGCCGTCGAGCCGCAGCTCGGCACGCTCCAGGATTTTCGCCGCCTCGTTGCCGTTTGCCGCGCGTACAAGATGGAAATTGCGCTCGACTTCGCGGTGCAGTGCTCACTCGATCATCCATGGCTGAAGGAAAACCCCGAGTGGTTTCGTTTCCGGCCGGACGGAACGATACGTTTCGCCGAGAACCCACCGAAAAAATACGAAGACATCGTAACTCCTGATTTCAATGGCGATCATCGTATCGCGTTATGGGAGGCCTTGCGCAAGGTCATGCTGTTCTGGGTCGAACAGGGCGTGCGCATCTTCCGCGTCGACAACCCGCATACGAAGCCCTTTCCGTTTTGGGAGTGGCTGCTGCGGGAACTCCGTGCCCATTATCCCGACGTGATCTTCCTGTCCGAGGCGTTCACCCGCCCCAAGGTTATGAAGGCGCTGGCCAAGCTGGGCTTCTCTCAGTCGTATACTTATTTCACGTGGCGCACCCGCAAGGACGAGTTGCAGGCCTATCTCAGCGAGATCACCGGGTATCCGGAACGCGATTACTTTCGTCCCAATTTTTTTGTGACCACTCCGGATATCCTGCCGGTCGAGCTGCAGGGCGGTGAGCCATGGATGTTCAAGTCACGGCTGGCACTCGCCGCAACATTATCGTCGAACTACGGAATTTATAATGGGTTTGAACTGCTCGAGCACGACCCTATCCCAGGTCGTGAGGAGTACATCAACTCCGAGAAATACGAGATCAAGATTCGCGACTGGAACAGGCCGGGCAACATCAAGGACTATGTGACGCGCCTGAACAGGCTTCGGCGGCACAACAGTGCTCTGCAGCAGACCGCCAATTTGCAATTCCTTCAGGTGGACAATGCTAATGTCATCGGGTTCCTGAAACGATCGGTGGATGGTGGCAATGCTGTAGCCTGCGCGATCGCGTTAGGCGCAGACCCGCAGGATTTTTGGCTCCATTTCGGAGACCAGACAATTGGCGGTAACGCCGTTCGGGCCATCGAAAATCTGATAACTGGCGAGCAGCGCCTGCTCGAGTGGGGTGGCGTACGTCTGCGCATCGATCCCAACGACGATCCCGCGCTCTTCTTTCGCTGCATGGCGTGAGTGCGGTCCATGAACGTGAGACCAACCATCGACTCCGAAGCCCGCACCGCGGACGACGGGCTGTGGTTTAAGGACGCGATCTTCTATCAGCTGCACGTGAAGGCCTTCCGCGATAGCAATGGTGATGGCATCGGCGACTTTGCCGGCCTGTCCGAGCGCCTGGATTACCTGCACGATCTTGGCATCACAACGCTGTGGCTTCTGCCGTTTTACCCGAGTCCAGGCCGCGACGACGGCTATGACATTTCCGATTATGGCGACATAAATCCCGCGTTCGGGACCATGCGCGACTTCCGGCGCTTCATGCAGGAAGCAAAACGCCGCGGATTGCGCGTGATCACCGAGCTCGTCATCAACCATACGTCAGATCAGCATGACTGGTTCAAGCGCGCAAAGCGGAGCCCGCGCGGCTCAAGCGCTCGCAATTGGTATGTGTGGAGCGACACTGACCAGAAATATCAGGGCACGCGTATTATCTTCACCGACACCGAGAAGTCGAACTGGGCCTGGGATGCGGAAGCGGGAGCATTCTATTGGCACCGGTTCTTTTCGCATCAGCCCGATCTGAACTACGACAATCCACGCGTCGTTCGCGCCGTGCTCCAGGTGATGAAGCGATGGCTGGACGCCGGCGTCGACGGGTTCCGCCTCGACGCAGTGCCTTATCTCTGCGAGCGCGAAGGCACCAACAACGAAAATCTGCCTGAGACGCACTCAGTGCTGAAAGTCCTTCGGGCACAACTCGACGCCTACGCGCCGGGCAAAGTGCTTTTGGCCGAAGCCAATCAGTGGCCGGAGGATGTGCAGCAATACTTCGGCAATGGCGACGAATGCCACATGGCCTATCACTTTCCGCTGATGCCGCGGATTTACATGGCAATCGCGCAGGAAGACCGGTTTCCGATCACCGACATCATGCGGCAGACGCCGGAAATCCCGACCAATTGCCAATGGGCGATGTTCCTTCGCAATCATGACGAGCTGACGCTCGAAATGGTCACGGACGCCGAGCGCGACTATCTTTGGTCCACATACGCCGCGGATCCTCGGGCACGCATCAATCTCGGCATTCGTCGCCGTCTAGCGCCCTTGATGGACAATGACCGGCGCAAAATCGAACTTATGAATTCGATCCTTCTGTCGATGCCGGGCACGCCGATCATCTATTACGGTGACGAGATTGGAATGGGCGACAATATCTATCTCGGCGATCGCAACAGCGTTCGTACGCCCATGCAATGGACACCGGATCGGAACGGCGGGTTCTCGCGCAGCGATCCCGCGCAGCTTTACCTGCCATGCATCATGGATCCAGTGTACGGTTACGACGCGGTCAACGTCGAGGCGCAGACCCGCTCGCTGTCGTCGCTGCTGAACTGGATGAAGCGCCTGATCGGCGTGCGCAAGTCGACGAAGGTTTTTGGGCGCGGCACGCTGACGTTCATACGGCCCACCAATCGCGCCGTCCTCGCCTACGTGCGGCAACTCGACGACGAAGCAATCCTCTGCGTTGCGAATATCTCACGCTCGGCGCAGGCGGTCGAACTCGACATGAGCGCCTGGAAAGGCCGCGTGCCGCAGGAAATGCTCGGGCGAACGAACTTTCCGCGCATCGGCGAACTCCCCTACCTCGTGACATTGCCGCCTTACGGCTTTTTCTGGTTCGCGCTTAACGCCGATGCAAAAAGTGAGCCGCAGAAAATCCTGCCGCGTGACATCACGACGCTCGTCCTTGGCCATGGCTGGGAAAATGCGCTGTCAGGTTGGACCCGGCGCACCTTCGAAGCAGAGGTACTGCCCAGCTTCATGCCGGAACGGCGCTGGTTTGCTGACAAGGATTCACGGACGATCTCCACAAAGGTCTCGGTCGCCATCCCGATCGAGCACGATAGTGGGCGTATTGCCACGGTGCTCGTGGATGCAACAACCCGACAGGGAGTCAGCCGTTACTTCCTGCCGCTGACGGTTTGTTGGTCTCGCCACACTGCGATCGACAAAAGTCCGGCGGCGATCCTTTCCGCCGTCCGTCGTGGGGCAAGCGAAGGCACATTGCTCGACGCAACGGCAGAGCTGGATTTTATTTCCGTGCTTTTGAAAAAGATCCGGGCCGGGGAAACAACGGTCAGCAACGGTGCATCGCTTGAGTTTCGACCGACATCGGTCTTTGCGGCGGATCAGTCACCTGACGTGAAGACCATCGTTCCGGTTGACCGCGAACAATCCAACAGCAGCGTGATCGTCGACAATAAATATGTCGTCAAGGTGCTCCGCCGCGTGACCGCCGGCACCCATCCCGAGTTCGAAATGGGGCGCTACCTTGCCGACGTCGCGCATTTTCAGAATTCACCGCCGCTCCTGGGAACCGTCGAGTTGATCGAGGGTGAAACGCGCACCGCACTCTGCACCGTGCACACTTTTATAGAAAACCAGGGCGACGCCTGGGGCGTCACGGCCGCCTCACTGGATCGGCTGATCGACGAACAACGTCTGGTCCCGGACGAGGCTGCAACCGAAACATCGGAAATGACATCCATGCTGCAACGCATGCGTCAAATCGGGCGGCGTACCGCAGAACTGCATCGTGCACTTGCAAGCCATCCCGAGGTCGACGCGTTCGCGCCTGAGCCCATTTCGCGGGAAGACTCTACGCGTTGGGGAGACGCCATCCTGGCTCGCGTGACGCATGTTTTTGATATCCTCCAGGACAATTCGGACCGCCTTGGCGAGATGGCATTTGGCCCTTCGCAAAAGCTCCGCGATTTTCGCGAGGCGATCCTCGCGCACATCGACGGCACCAAAAGCAATAATATCAGCGGCAGCAAGATTCGCGTGCACGGCGATTTTCATCTTGGACAGGTTCTTATCGCGAAAGACGACGCCTTCATCCTCGACTTCGAGGGTGAGCCGCGCCAGAGCCTCGAACAGCGTCGACTCAAGGCGCCGCCGGCGCGTGATGTGGCCGGATTTCTTCGTTCAATAGACTACGCGACGAGGGCAGCCATTGACCGGGCTGCCAATATGACAACCGAAGAGCGATTGGTGATTGGACCGCGGACTCGCGTCTGGGGCGTCCGCCTGTCGGAAGCATTTTGGAATTCTTATCGCGAAACAATTTCCGGCATGGACATCTGGCCGGCCGACGAGCGGCAGACGCGACAGCTGTTGGACCTGTTTCAGCTTGAGAAGGCGTTTTATGAAATCGAGTATGAGATCGCCAACCGTCCGACCTGGGCCTATATCCCTCTCGAGGGCACGTTGCGCATTCTTGCCGAGCGCGGAGCCATTCCATGAGTGAGCTCTCCGCAGATGCTCGCGAGATCATCGCAGGTCGCAATGCCGACCCGTTCCACTATTTAGGCCCGCATACAGAGAATGACCGTACGGTCGTGCGCGTGTTTTTGCCCGATGCCCACCGCGTCGTCGCAGTGACAAATGGCACTGAGCGCGAGCTCGAGCGGATCGATCCGGCCGGTCTTTTTGCCGGCCCCGTTGACGATGTCTCTCATTACCGTCTGCGAGCCAGTTTCGGCGACAGCGAAGTCGAGCTGGAGGACCCCTATCGTTTTCCACCCGTTCTTTCCGATTTCGATCTCTATCTGCTCGGCGAGGGCAATCACTTGGCTCTCTACGACAAGGTCGGCGCACATCCGACGGAGATTGATGGCATTGCTGGTGTTGCCTTTGTGGTTTGGGCGCCGAATGCCCAACGAGTCAGCGTCGTTGGGGACTTCAACCTTTGGGATGGGCGGCGTCACGCCATGCGCGTGCGCGGCAATGGCTACTGGGAAATATTCGTGCCCGGGGCACGTCCCGGTCAGAAGTACAAATACGAAATCATCACGCGATCAGGTGCGCTACTGCTGAAAGCCGACCCGGTCGGCTTTGCAAGCGAAATTCGCCCCCTCACCGCGTCGGTGGTGGTTGACAGTTCGAAGCTGCCGCGCCCGCCACGGCTGCCGGTCGGCATCAATTCGTTGCACGCGCCCATGTCGATCTACGAGGTCCATCTCGGCTCCTGGCGGCGCAAAGGCGAGCACGGGCAGTACTGGCTCAATTATCGCGAGCTGGCGGAGCAATTGCCTGCTTATGCGACCGACATGGGCTTCACGCACGTCGAGTTCCTGCCTGTGATGGAGCACCCTTTCGACGGCTCGTGGGGCTATCAGCCAACTGGACTTTTCGCGCCGACAAGCCGTTTCGGCAGTCCGGCCGAATTCGCAGCGTTGATAGCGGCTTTGCACGAAGCCGGCATCGGCGTGCTGCTCGACTGGGTGCCGGGCCATTTCCCGGACGATCCCCACGGTCTCGCTCAGTTCGACGGAACGGCGATTTATGAGCACGCCAATCCGATGCAAGGGCGCCATCTCGATTGGGACACGCTGATCTACAATTACGGACGCACCGAAGTCGCAAACTTTCTGTTGGCGAACGCCATCTTTTGGCTTGATCGCTACCAAGTCGACGGTCTGCGCGTGGATGCCGTCGCTTCAATGCTTTACCTCGACTACAGCCGACCCGAAGGCGGGTGGATCCCGAACAGGTTCGGCGGCCGCGAGAACATCGATGCCATTTCCTTCATCCGGCGCACTAACACGGAAGTGTTCAGGGAATTTCCCGACGCGACGACGGCCGCGGAGGAATCAACTGCATGGCCGATGGTATCGCGCCCGGTTGACTGGGGCGGCCTCGGTTTTGGCTACAAATGGAACATGGGGTGGATGCACGACACACTGGAGTACATTTCCAAAGACCCGTTCTACCGCCGCCATCACCACGGCAATATCTTGTTCGGACTGCACTACGCCTTTTCGGAAAACTTCATTTTGCCACTGTCGCACGACGAGGTCGTGCATGGAAAACGATCTCTCCTCGGCCGCATGCCGGGCGACGCCTGGCAGCGCTTTGCGAACTTACGCGCCTACTACGGGTTCATGTTCGGCCATCCGGGCAAGAAACTCATGTTCATGGGCTCTGAGTTTGCCCAGGACAGCGAATGGAATCACGACGTCAGCCTTCCTTGGCATCTCCTGCAACATGAGCCGCATGCCGGCATCCAGCGGCTGGTACGCGATCTCAACCGCCTCTATCGCGAGCTGCCCGCGCTGCACGCCCTTGATTGTGATGCAGCGGGCTTCGAATGGCTGATTGCCGACGACGCCAATAACAGCACATTTGCCTGGCTGCGGAAGGGGCCCCGCGCGGACGAACGATGTGTCGTGGTCGTTAATTTTACCCCGCAGGTGCTCCACGACTATCGCGTGCGGGTGCCTTTCGCCGGTCGTTGGCGGGAAGCCCTAAATTCCGACGCCGCCATTTATGGAGGCAGCAATGCGGGGAACGCCGGGGCTGTATCCACCGTTGCCACACGTGACACTCCGGAGCTTCGCATTGTTGTCCCACCCCTTGCTGCCGTCTTTTTCGTTCCTGAGATCGCGTAACGGTCACATCTCAACGGGCTCCCCGCACCCGCTTGGGGCCACATGGGACGGCCGCGGGACCAACTTTGCGCTCTTTTCCGCCAACGCGGTAAAGGTCGAATTGTGTCTGTTCGACCGCGAAGGGCGTCGCGAGACCGAACGCATTGTCATGCCCGAAAGGACCGACGACGTGTGGCACGTCTATCTCGCACACGTCACACCAGGACAGCTGTACGGGTATCGGGTTCACGGCCCTTACGAGCCGGAGGCCGGCCACAGATTCAATCCGCACAAACTGCTAATCGATCCGTACAGCAAGCGCTTGGCTGGACATTTTCTCTGGAACGACGCGCATTTCGGCTACCGCACCGGCCACAAACATGCCGACCTGTCGTTCGATCGGCGTGACAACGCCCGCTTTACCTATAAGTCGGTCGTCGTCGATGTAGCGCACACGTGGAGCCGAGAGCGTCCGCCTGCCACGGCATGGGAAGACACGATCATTTATGAAGCGCATGTGCGCGGCCTCACCCAGCGGCGCGAGGATGTGGCGCCACAGGCGCGCGGAAAGTTTCGCGGCCTTGCCGAGCCCGCAATGATTGCGCATCTGCGCAAGCTGGGTGTGAGCGCAATCGAACTGCTGCCTATCCACGCATTCCTTGATGACCAATACCTCCTCGACCGGGGCCTGAAGAACTACTGGGGCTACAACACCCTGAGCTTTTTCGCGCCAGAGGCGCGCTATGCAACCGGCAATGCCATCACGGATTTTCGCTCGACCGTCGCCGCACTGCACGATGCCGGCATCGAGGTGATCCTCGATGTCGTCTACAACCATACCTGCGAAGGCAGTCACATGGGTCCGACGCTTTGCTACCGCGGAATCGACAACGCTTCCTACTACTGGCTGCTGCCCGACAATCCGCGCTATTACGACGATTTCACGGGCACCGGTAATTCGCTCAAGCTCGCGCATCCGCGCGTGCTGCAGATGGTGATGGACTCGCTGCGCCTGTGGGTGGAGGCTTTTCACGTCGACGGCTTCCGTTTCGATCTTGCCACCACGTTGGGGCGCCGTCCGGCCTTCGACAATAACGCGCCCTTTTTTGCCGCGGTCAGCCAGGACCCTATTCTCTGCAACGTCAAGCTGATCGCCGAGCCTTGGGACGTCGGAATGGGCGGCTACCAGGTCGGAGGCTTTCCAACCGGCTGGTCGGAATGGAACGACTTCTATCGCAAGACCGTACGGCGCTTTTGGCGCGGCGAAGGCAACCTGATCGGTGATCTTGCGCATTGCATGACCGCTTCAGCAGCGCAGTTTCAGCACAATGGGCGGGGCCCTCGCAGTAGCATCACTCATGTCACTGTGCATGACGGATTCACCCTCACCGACCTCGTGAGCTACGAACAAAAGCACAACGAAGCCAATGGCGAGGAGAACCGTGACGGTTCCGACGATAATTTGAGCACGAATTGCGGTGTCGAAGGCCCTACCGACGACGAAGCAGTCCTTTTGATGCGGCACAAGCTGCGGCGCAACCAGCTCGCCTGTCTCTTCCTTGCGCAGGGCGTTCCATTGCTACTCGCTGGCGACGAGGCGGCGAACACGCAGAACGGTAACAACAATGCCTATTGTCAGGACAATGAAACGGGCTGGATCGACTGGTCGCGCCTTGGCAGCGACGATGATCTGACGGAATTTGTCGGCGAGCTCACACGTCTGCGGCACCGCTTTCCACAACTCAAGCCGCACCGGTGGGTCGAGGGCAAAAAGACCGACGGCTCATACGACGTCAAATGGCTGACCCCAAACGGCGGCGAAATGGGCGAGGCTGACTGGAATTTTCCGGACGGCCGCTTTCTAGCTTACGTCCTGGGCCCGGCGATGGAAGGCGGCGAACCGCTTCTCATTGTCCTGAACGGGGCCGATGAGGCGGTCGATATCACCGGCCCGGAATGGCCAGCCGTTACCCGGTGGGCCTGTGTCATTGATACAACCAACGGGCAATCGAATTCCGCAAGTCTCGAGATCGGTGGGCGGTGGAGCACGCAGCCAAGGGCCGTCCTCGCTTTTGCGGGCGAGCCGTGAGCCCCCCGTTCGGTCCCGTTTTGTCGGATCGGGGCGTGACTTTTCACCTTTGGGCGCCGGCCGCACGCGCGGTGAACCTGGTCCTCGACCGAAAGATCGCGATGCCAAAGATCGATGGTTGGTTTGTGCTGGACGTCGGGCAGGCAGCAGCAGGCACGCGGTACGCCTTCGAGATCGATGACGACCTCATAATTCCTGATCCAGCGTCACGCTTTCAGCCCGACGACGTTCACGGCGCAAGCCAAGTCATCGATCATCAGTTCCCCTGGGTGTGCGACCATTGGCGCGGGCTGCCATGGCATGAGGCGATTTTCTCCGAAATTCATGTCGGCACCTTCACTCAGGAAGGCACATTTCGCGCGGCGATATCCAAGCTCGATCACCTGGCACGAATCGGTATCACCGCGGTCGAATTGATGCCCCTCGCGGATTTCCCCGGGCGATGGAATTGGGGCTATGACGGCGTTTTGCCTTTTGCACCGGATTCAAGCTATGGCCACCCTGACGATCTCAAGGCGCTGATCGATGCGGCGCACGCACGCGACCTGATGGTTTTCATCGACGTCGTCTACAACCACTTTGGGCCGGACGGAAATTATCTCAGCCGCATCGCGCCGCAGTTATTCACCGAGGCTCAAACCCCGTGGGGCAACGCAATCGACTATGGCGTGCCGGAGGCACGCCAATTCGTCATCGAAAATGCGCTGCACTGGCTGCGCGACTATCGTGTCGATGGACTACGTCTTGACGCGGTACATGCGATCGTATCGCCCGGTGAGCCAAGCATCCTGCACGAACTTAGCGTCGCGGTGGGATCGTTTGCGGCAACAAGCGGGCGGCACATCCATCTGGTCCTGGAAAATGATGACAACCGCGCAAGCTTTCTTGCACCTGACGAAGAGCCGCCCGCCGGACACTACCGAGCCCAGTGGAACGATGACTACCATCATGCCTGGCACGTTCTCTTGACCGGTGAAAAGACCGGTTATTACCAGGATTACGACAGCAGGCATCACATCCAACGGACATTGGCCGAAGGCTTTGCCTACCAGGGCGAAGCTTCGGCACATCGCAGAGATCGAACGCGCGGCGAACCCAGTAGCCATCTGCCACCTGCGGCATTTATCAATTTCATTCAAAATCACGACCAGATCGGAAACAGACCGCTCGGCGAACGACTGACAAGGCTGTGCGCTGCTGAACCCCTAGCGGCAGCCCTTGCTATTCTGCTACTTCAGCCGTCGCCGCCGCTCTTGTTCATGGGCGAGGAATGGGGCGCAACCGAACCATTCCCTTTCTTTTGCGACTTCAAAGGGGATTTGGCCGACGCTGTGCGGAACGGGCGCAAGAAGGAATTCGCCCAAGCCTATGCGCGGCATGGCAACGGAATTCCCGACCCGCTGTCAGCCGCCACGCGTGCTAGCGCTGTGCTGGACTGGAACGCCGCAACCATACCCAGACATGCTGAGACGCTTGCTTTGACACGCGCGCTTCTTGACGTGCGCAAGCGTGCCGTTACGCCCTTGCTGGCCTCGATGCGCGGAGGCGCCGAGGCATCATTAAAAAGCAACGTTCTGCTCGCGCGCTGGCCTTCTGGTTCTGGCACACTGCAAATGCTCGCCAACCTTGCCGGCACATCGGCGCAAAGGCCCGTTCTCGACTGGGAGGACCCAATCTGGGGAGGTTATCTTCCCCCGACGTTACCGCCCTGGTCGGTCTTCGCTGCCGTCGGGAGACGATGATGGCGTCTGCGGTGCCGCGTGCCACCTACAGAGTGCAATTGACCAAAGATTTCGACTTCGAACAGGCGGCGGCCATTGTTCCTTATCTCAAAGAACTCGGTATTTCGCATCTCTATGCCTCACCGTTCCTGAAAGCGCGACCGGGAAGTACGCATGGTTATGACATTGTCGATCACGACCGGCTCAACCCCGAACTCGGGGGCGAAGATGGTTTTGCCCGCCTGGCGGCCGCGCTTAAAGAACACGGCCTGGGTCTCATTCTCGATTTTGTGCCGAACCACATGGGCGTTGGCCGCGCTGACAACACTTGGTGGCTTGACGTGCTCGAATGGGGCCAGAAGTCACCCTATGCCGAAAGTTTCGATATCGACTGGAATGCGCTCCCTTATCGGCGCCACCCGGGCGTCCTGCTTCCGATCCTCGGACGACCTTACGGCGAGGCATTGCAGACCGGCGAGATCGAACTCAAATTCGACGCGGCGAATGGGACATTCGTCGCGTGGTATTTTGAACACAAGCTGCCTATCAATCCGCAACGCTATGCAGAAATCATCCGGACAGTTGTGGGAGCGGCTAAGGCCGGCGATGAGCCCGACGGTCGCGCTCTCCAGGCTTTGGCCGAGCAATACAAAAGGCCGGGCGCGGCGTCATATCGCGAAGCACCGGCGCTGAAGGCTGCTCTCGCTGCGCTTAGGGGGGCCGCTTCGGTCATCGAGCGCGGTCTTGCTGCCTACCGGGGCGACGACGGCGCGTTACTGCTGCACCGTCTTCTCGAACGCCAGCATTACCGCATCGCCTACTGGCGAGTCGCGTTTTCGGCCGTGAACTATCGGCGTTTTTTCGACATCACGGACCTTGCCGGAATCCGCGTTGAAAATCCGGCAACCTTCCGTGCCATCCATACATTGGTGGCGAGACTGATCGCGGCCGATGAGCTGCAAGGGCTTCGCCTTGACCACATCGACGGACTGCGTGACCCCGCGCAGTACACAAAACGGCTGCATCGGCTTGTCCGTAAAATCCGGCGTGAGGCCGGCCTAACTCCGGCGTTCTACATCATCGTGGAAAAAATTCTCGCTGAGAGTGAGACGATGCCGGTGCTGCCCGGCGTGGCCGGAACCACCGGCTACGAATGGCTCAATGTGCTCACGCACCTCTATCTCGACGGAAAGGGTTTGCAGCAGATCGATTCCACGTGGCGCGAGTTCACCAGTAGAGAGGATGATTTTTCAACCGTTCTAGAGAATGCGAAGCAACGCGTGATTGCGAATATCTTGGCCAGCGAGTTCGGCGTGCTATGTCGTGCTCTTTCACGCATTGCAGCCGGCCATTTCAGCACGCGCGACTTCACGATCGACCGGTTGCGCGCGGCGCTGCGCCTCTACGTGCTAGAATTTCCCGTCTAC
>JBKPRE010000114.1:0-52617 GCA_046734435.1 Pseudomonadota bacterium
GAGGCGGTCGATCTCAGGGCGCTTGAGGTGTTGACATGTGTTGCACGTTCTCATGCGTTTTAATCAAAAGGCAAACCCTAACAGTTTGGTAAAGGACCAGTGAACGCGTGTGGTGAAGGCATCGATAACGTGTGGGATCGCTGCCGTATCGGGCCGCCACGCGTACAGGCGTTCGATAAATGCCGATAATTCAACGATTTCGATAGGTGTTTCGTTTGGTCGATCCAAGCCGTTATGGTTAATTTGGTGCCTGGGCGGACCGATTGTTCTTACATCCGCGGTCATTTTCCCCCCGATGCAGACAAAGCCTTTGTCTGAATAAGGGTCGAAACGAAGAAGCGCGTTCGACTCACAAAGTTGCGAAAATGTTCGTTAAGTGGGCTCTTCTTTCTTTGGGCTGCGTGCATGATCTCTCCCCGTGAATTCATCGACGGACCCTGGCGTGCCGTGCCGGTGCTCGGCATCACGCAAATTCTGACGTGGGGGACGATCTTCTACACGCCAGTGCTGATTGTGCCGTTGATCGCAGCCGAGCGCGGCTGGTCGATCACTTTTGCCATGGGTGGATTTTCAATCGGCCTGCTCGTCGCCGGCCTCGTCGCCCCTTATGTCGGCAGATCGATCGACCGTTTCGGTGGCCATGTCGTGATGGCACTGGGCTCGCTCATCGGGGCGCTTGGCTTGTTCCTCATTACCTCGGCCGCGCATCCGATCGCCTATTGCGCGGTCTGGATGGTGCTAGGCGTCGCGATGGCGGCAAACCTGTATGACGCGGCGTTCTCTACGCTTGGCCGCATATTCGGCGTCGGCGCGCGCCGGCCGATCACCGCGCTGACGCTTGCCGGCGGATTCGCCTCGACGGTCAGCTGGCCGATGACGCACTTCTTGCTCGAGCGGGTCGACTGGCGCGGCAGCTACCTGATCTATGCGGCGATGCTCGCTTTTGTCGCGGCGCCGCTGCACGCTCTGGTGCTGCCGCGAACGCGTTACGAATCCGATATTGCCGCGCCAGATTCGGAAAGCGCGCCCGTTAAGGTGCTGCCGGCCTACGGGTTGCCGTTCATTCTTGTGGCGTCGGCATTTGCGTCTTACGCATTCGTACCGTCCGGATTATCGGCGCACCTGCTGGCCATTTTTGCGCGGGAGGGTATCGGCGCGGCCACCGTGGTGTGGATCGGTGCGTTGTTCGGCCCCGCCCAAGTGGGCGCTCGCCTGATCGAGTTCGCTTTCGGCCGCAATTTGCATCCGCTGTGGATCGCGCGCTTTGCGCTCACCACTTTTCTCTGTGCCTTTCTGATGCTGGCGCTGCTGGGCGTCTCGACGGCCACGGCGGCGGCATTCGCATTGATGTTTGGCGGCGCCAACGGCCTGGTCACGATTACCCGCGGTGCCGTGCCGTTGGCGCTGTTTGGCGCGTCCGGCTATGGGCGGCTGATGGGGCGGCTGGCCGGCCCATTTCTGCTGGTGCAGGCAGCGGCGCCTTTCATCATGGCGTTCATGATCGAGCGCACGTCGGATCTGGGAGCGCTTACGCTTGCGGCCGGCTTCGCGACCGTGGCACTGATCTGCTTTATTCTGATCCGCCGTCCGGCCTAGGCGAACATCAAGTCGATATCCTGCTGGCTGGCGTGGCCGCCGTCCCCGTCGAGCCTCGGGCCGTGCAGGAGATCGCCGCTCGGCTGCGACCCGGCCGCCGTGTCGAGCCGTGCCGCGCTGGTGATCTTGCTGCAATTCTCGATCATGACGGCGAGTTGCTCCTCCACCATCACGAGGGTCGCGATGACTTTCTCGATGCGCTGGCCGGCGAGATCCTGGAAATTGCATGCTTCATAAACCCGCACGACATGATCCTGAATGTCCTGCGCGAGACCGTGGTGGTAGTCATCGGTCAGTGCGGAGACGAGGACGCGCGCGCAATCATCGACCGCTTCGACTGATGCCAGAACCTTCTGTGTCGCGGTTTCCATGCTTTCGACCGCAACCGCGAGTTCGCCGGCCGCGCGGGCCATCCGGCGGTCCTTGCCGTCATTGATCAGGGCCATGAGCGTGCGGGTGTTGCGGGCAACAAGCGCGTGGAGCGCCGAAAGCTCGTGTTGTGCCGGAACTTGGGCTTCGGGCGCAGGTGGCGCTGTTTCGCTGACCGCCACTTGGTCGCTTTGAGGCGACTGCACGACGTCGCGGGCACGCCGCGCTCCGACCATCTGCTCAACACGAAAGACTTTGCGCTGCACGCCGTGGTTCCCAGCCAATGATGCCGCGGTTCATAGAGAACTCGCATTAATACCGCGTTGCGTGATCGCGGCGTGCCAGGCGGGCCGGATACCGCTCGTTTACCATAGGGAATCGTGGTTGACGGCAATTTACCAATCGGTGGGCGTTTCCAGTTTTACTGCCCTGACACAGTGAAGTGTAGGGTGGATCGATGTCGCGTTGGGGTTTTGCCGGGTTTGCAGCGGTCTTGCTATCCAATTTTGCGTCGGCGGAGCCGATGTCGCTTGCGCCCCCCGATCCTGACGACCAACCGCCGCCAATGGTGGTCGCTGCCGCGCAGCCCCAGCCCCAGGCGCCGTCGAATCTCGGCGGCGGGTTTATCGAATACATATTCGGTAATGGCGCGCCGCCGTCGCGACGCCCGCAGCAGTGGTACGGGCCGCCGCCCGAGCAGAACGACTACCGAAGTTATGGCAATGCGGCCGTCGATCCCCGCATGGAGCAGCAGCGATATGACGGACGCATGGATCCGCGCTTCCTCCGGCAGGAGGTGGCGTACGACGGCAAGGAAGCGCCCGGCACCGTCGTCATCGATACGCCGAACCATTTTCTTTATCTCGTCCAGAGCGAGGGAAAAGCGATCCGCTACGGAATCGGCGTCGGCCGGCCTGGCTTCACATGGTCAGGCACGCATGCAATTTCAGGAAAAAGGGAATGGCCCGACTGGACGCCGCCCGATGAAATGCTCAAGCGCCAGCCGTACTTGCCTCATTTCGTGGCAGGCGGTCCGAACAACCCCTTAGGCGCGCGCGCGCTCTATCTCGGCTCGACGCTGTACCGAATCCACGGATCGAACGAGCCTTGGACCATCGGCACAAACGTGTCGTCCGGCTGTATCCGCATGCGCAATGCAGACGTCGTTGACCTTTACGAGCGCGTGAAGGTCGGCACGAAGGTCGTGGTGCTGTAGCGGCCTCAGCCGCCGTCGTCACCGCCACCGAAGTCACCGCCGAAATCGCCACCGGCGTCGCCGTCAAGATCGCTCACGATCTCGGCATCATCGTCGTTGCCGAAAAGCGCTGCAGACTGCCCGCCGCGTCCGTCGCCGCCGATATCGTTGATCCCAGCATCGCGCGCGAGGTCGCTGCCGGACGCATTGCTGTCTCTGTCCCACGGGGAGCCGCCTTGCTGCGGCACGGCCGCGAATGCACTTCCGCCATGGTGACCGAACATCGAGCTGATCGAGTTGAGCAGCAAAGCGCCGCCGATCACACCCGCCGCAGACGCCGCCGCGGTGCCGAGAAACGATCCGCCGCCATAGCCGCCGCCTTGCGCTGCATTGGCGCTCGGAAACGCACCGCCGCTATTCCATCGCGGATCGGGTGTGCCAGGACGCACGCTGGGCACAGACGTCGAGCGCCCGGTCAGCGCTTGCCGCATGCTGTCGAGAAAACCGCCGCTTGCCGGCGCTTCGGCGTCTTCTCCGGTAAGCTCGCGGATACGGGCATCGGCGCGCTTGAGCGCTTCGTCCTGCACCAGCACGGTTTGCACCAGCGGGTAGATGGCATTCGGTGCACTGCGAAGGCCGGCCGCGATTGCGCGTTCAGCGTCGGCATCGCGCGGTGTTTTCTCGAGTTGCGTGAGCCGGTCAAAAAGGTCCTCAACCAGCTGGCGTTCCTGTGGGGTCATTGTGCCCTCCCTTGGTCTTGCGCGGCGTTAGTTAGGCGCTGCCGCCGGTTTCGCTAGTGGGGGCGCGCAAGCGCGACATTATGCTCGGCAAGGACCTGCAAAAAAGCATCGGAACCAAAATAGGCAAATTCTTGCTCGCGCAGGCTTGTCAGCGAATCCAGGCTTTTTAGCGCGGTATCGACAACACCCGGGTGACACATGATCAGGCCACCATCCGGCAAGCCGGACAGGAAGCGCGGGAACAGCCTGGCGTAATCCGGCCGCGACTTGAAGGCGTAGGAGCCGGCAAAGGCGGGATTGACCGCAATCCCGAGTTTTCTAGCCTTGCGTCGGAAGCCAAGGCTCAGAATGTCGAGCACCAGCGCCTTGTGATCCCGCAGCCGCCGTCCGCGCCGCGCCCGGCCGCATTGCCGGACCCATGCTGTGGATGCGCGCTCTGCGACGACCTTCAGAAAAGCGTCGCGCACCTGCGGAAACAGGTGGATGTGCTGATGGCCGTCAAGAAAATCGGGCGGTCGTCCGAATACATCGACGAATTTTTGGAGCTGCGCCGCAATTTCGTTGGCGAGCGGCTCCGGCCGCAATCGCCGCGCGGTCGCCAGCCGCAGCATCGCGTTGAGCGGCAGGAAACGGCCGTGACGCAGAGGTGAAAAATGTGCGCTCAGTGGCCGCAGCGGGCCGGTCAGCGTGACGTGCAATCCCAGGGCTGCGCGCTTTTCGCTCGAATTGAGCCTGGCGAGTGCCGCGGCTTCTTTGTTGTCGAAGTGGGGCGCTGCCACCATGACCGACGTCGCATTGATGCGTCGGCGGGAAATCAGCTCGCGGATTGCGGCACTCACTCCGGGAGCGGCGCCATAGTCGTCCGCGCACAGCCAGATGTGCCGTCGTTGCGCGGTCATGCCGTGGCTTTTATTCGGCTGCGCGGGACGCGACCGGCCGCGCCTTGGCCGTTTCACTCGCCCGCTTCACAATGTGCTCGGCGACGAAATATACCGGCCGGCCCTTGATCTCCGACAGTAGCTTGCCGATGTACTCGCCCAGCACGCCGATCAGGATCAGTTGCACGCCGCCGATGACCATCACGCTGACCACCAGCGAGGGATAGCCGGGCACGTCCTTGCCATAGAGCAAGGTTTCGAGAACGATCCAGCTGCCGAAAAACAGCGCGGTAACGGCGAGCAACATGCCGAGCAGACTCGCAACGCGCAAAGGCGCCACTGAAAATGACGTCAGGCCTTCGATCGAGAGACCGATCAATCTCCGCGCATTCCATGTCGTCGAGCCGTGCTCGCGCACGGCCGGCTCGTAGTCTACGCGCACCTGCCGAAAGCCGATCCAGCTCGACAGCCCCTTGAAGAAACGGTTGCGCTCGGGCATCAGCCGGAGTGCCTGCGCGGCGCGCGGCGACAACAGCCGGAAGTCGCCGGCATCCTCGGGAATCTTATGGCGCGCGCCCCAGTTGAGCAGCGTGTAGAACGTGTGAACGCCGATCCGGCGCATCCAGGGCTCGTTCTCACGATGGGCCTTCGCCGTGTAGACGACGTCGTATCCGTCGTCGAGCCAGCGCGACACAAGCGTCTCGATCATGCTCGGCGGGTGCTGGCCGTCGCCGTCCATAAACAGGATCGCACCCGGGCGCGCGTGGTCGAGGCCCGCGAGCAGCGCCGCCTCCTTGCCGAAATTCCGCGACAAGGTGACGATCTGGATATCCACCGGCATGGCCGGCAGCGATCGCGCGACGTCGCTGGTGCCGTCGGAGCTGCCGTCGTCGACATAGACAAGCTCCAGGCTCAATCCGCGCTTGCCCTGCAGATAGCGCGCGACTTCGGCGATGCGCTCATGCAGGTCGGCGAGGCCGCGCGCCTCGTTGAACAAGGGCACGACGATCGACAGCGTCGGCGCGGACGAGGATGTCCGCGCGCGTGCGCGACCTTTGGTCGGCTTCACGGCCATTAGCGGTTAACCTGTTCTCTCATTTTATCCGCGATCTATACCGCACCGGGCGGGTGCTGTCGCGCCCGCCCTACCGGGCCATGTTTTGTCGTGCTAAGCGGGCGCGGCGATGATTCCGGCGCCCCTCCAAAATCTCTTTGATCGTCTCACGGTGGCCTGGCACGAGCGCGCCATCGCGCTCAAGGCGGCGAGTTTCGCGGTCGTGGGGGTCGTCAATTCGGTCATCGATTTCGGCGTGTTTTCCTTCTGCTATTACTATCTGGGTCTGCCGATCGTCGTCGCAAATACAATTGCCTGGGCGATCGCCGTGAGCGGCTCCTATGTGATGAACTCGACCATCACATTTGCGGCCGAGTCCGGCCGCCGTCTGCACCTCAAGGGCTATCTCGGTTTCGCGCTGTCGCAGATCATGGGCTTCTTCGCCAACACCGGAACCGTGTGGTGCCTGGTCGAGCTTCTTTTTGTCCCCGCCTGGGCCGCGAAGGTGGCCGCGATCGCCGTCAGCTTCGTCGTCAATTTTTCTCTCTCGCATTTTCTGGTATTTCGCGCGCAGCCACGCCAGAATGCCGACTGACAACCGGCAGACGTTTCCATGAAGTATGACGACAATCTGACGGCGAAGCTCCCGAGTTTTGTCACCCACCTCGAATGTGCGTTCACCGGCGAGCGCCACGACGCCGATCAGGTCCATAACCTGTCGCGCGCCGGCAAGCCGCTGCTCGTGCGCTATGACCTTACGGGTGTCCGTAAGGCGCTGAGCAAGGACAAGCTGGCGGCGCGCGCACCGGATCTGTGGCGCTATCGCGAGCTCCTGCCGGTCCGCAAGCCTGAAGATATTGTCAGCCTCGGCGAAGCGATGACGCCCATCGTGCGCATGCCGCGCCTTGGCGCGAAATTGGGCGGCGGCGAGATCCTGGTAAAAGACGAAGGCCGTCTGCCGACCGGCTCGTTCAAGGCACGCGGCCTGGTTATGGCGGTGTCGATGGCGAAAGCGCTCGGCATCAGGCACATGGCGATGCCGACCAACGGCAATGCGGGTGCGGCGCTCGCCGCCTATGCGACGCGGGCCGGGATCAGAACGACGATCTTCTGCCCGGAGGACACGCCGGAAGTTAACGTGAGCGAAATCGCGCTGCAGGGGGCAACCGTTTATCGCGTGAACGGCCTGATCGATGACTGCGGCAAAATCGTCGGGGAAGGGAAGGCCAAGGTCGGCTGGTTCGACACCTCGACCTTGAAGGAACCGTACCGGATCGAGGGCAAGAAGACGATGGGCCTCGAGCTTGCCGAGCAGCTCGGCTGGCAGGTTCCGGACGCCATCTTCTATCCGACCGGCGGCGGCACGGGACTTATCGGCATGTGGAAGGCATTCGCGGAGCTCGAAGCCATCGGTTTCATCGGCAAAAAGCGCCCGCGCATGATCGCGGTGCAGGCCACCGGCTGCGCGCCGATGGTGAAGGCCTTCGAGGCCGGCGAGGAGCACGCGCCGCGCTGGGAAAACGCGCATACGATCGCTTCCGGCATTCGCGTGCCGCAGGCGATCGGCGATTTTCTCATCCTGCGCGCCGTGCGCGAGAGCGGCGGCTTCGCCATCGCGGTGCCGGATGAAGCGATCAGGGCCGCCCTTGATGAAATGGCGCGCGAGGAAGGTCTGCTGCTGTGCCCGGAGGGCGCGGCGACCTACGCGGCATACAAGCAGAGCCTTGCCGAGGGCCGCGTGAAACGCACGGACCAGGTGGTGCTGTTCAACTGCGCGAGCGGGTTGAAATATCCGCTGCCGCCTGTGCACCGCACTCTCGACCGGCACAAGCCGATCGATTTTGCGGCGCTATAACTCTCGGCTGTCGTCCCCGCGGATGCGGGGACCCATACGCCGTGCCTTCTCGATAGTTCTGGGATTATGGGTCCCGGCTCTCGCTGACGCTCGGCCGGGACGACAGCAGATACTAAAGGCCGGCCTCGAGCCTGGCGAACAGCGGATTGTCGCGCGAAAATACGTAGTCGAGTTCGGCGACCGCCACGGCTTCCGCGCCGTTCTCGCGCAAGAAGTTCGTGAGCGCATAGACCTGATCGGGCGGGCAGTGCAGCGTGAGCAGGCCCGCGATCGTCGGGCCGCCGAACGGCGTTTCAATGCCGAACTTGCTCCTGGCGTTCTCGACCAGCATGTCGGTGCTTGCGGCAAAGCGCGCCCGCACCTCGCGATAGGCGCGCGCCCGTGCCTGCGCTGCGAGCCGGTCGAGGATGACGCGCGCAAGATCGCGCTCGGTCTTTCCCCAGGTTGCGCCACGCGCCGCCACCAGGTTTGCCTGCGAGCGCAGGATCGTACCGTCCTCGACGACCTTGAGTCCGTTGGCCGCGAGCGTCGTTCCCGTCGTGGTGATGTCGACAATCATCTCGGCGGTGCCGGCCGCGGGCGCGCCTTCGGTCGCACCAGAGCTCTCGACGATCCGGTAGTCGATGATGCCGTGCGCGGAGAAGAAATCGCGCGTCAGATTGATGTATTTGGTTGCAACCCGCATCTTGCGGCCGTGATGTTGGCGAAACGCCGTTGCGACGTCGTCGATATCGGCCATGTCTCGCACATCGATCCAGGCCTGCGGCACCGCGACCACGACGTTTGCGAAGCCAAATCCGAGGCCGTCGATGAGGACGGCCTTCTTATCCGCATCGGGGATCATCTCGCGCACGAGGTCCTCGCCGGTCACGCCGAGGTGCACGGCGCCGGCCGCAAGCTGGCTGGTGATTTCTGATGCAGAAAGGTAGGCAATTTCGACGCCGTCGAGGCCGGCTATCGTGCCGCGATAGTCACGCGCGCCACGCGGCTTGACCAAAGCCAGCCCGGCGCGCGCGAAGAACGCTTCGGCGTTCTCCTGCAGCCGCCCTTTGGCCGGGACAGCGAGGACAAGAGGCCCGCTCATCGGGCGCCTCCATAGACCGCAAGCCGCTCGATCCAGACCGCGAAGCCGACCGCCGGAATGGCGCCAGCGGCGCCGAGGCGCGCCAGCAGCCCGTCGTAGCGGCCGCCAGCGACAAGCGGATCGCCGGTGCGGTTCGGATCGGTCAGCTCGAAAACCAGCCCCGTGTAGTAATCGAAGCCGCGGCCGAAGGCGGTCGAGAACTGCACGCGCTTCACGTCGACGCCGCGCGCCTCGAGGAAGCCGGTGCGGCTTTCAAACTGGTCAAGCGCCGGCGCGAGCGTGGATGTCATCTTGGCGTTGCTCGCCAGCGCCCGCAAAGCGGCCGCCGCCTCATCAGGATTGCCCACAATCGCCAGGAAGCGCTCGATCAATCCGCGGACATCGCGCGGCAGCTTGGCGCTCGCGCCGAGCGCCGATTGTTCGAGGAAGCGGTCGGCGATCTCGCCGATCGAGCGGCCACCGACTGCGTTGATGCCGGCAATCGACAGGAGATCGGTCACCAGCGCGTGCGCGCCTTTCGGGTCCGATCCGGCCAGCGCCGCGAGTACGCCCTGATATTCGGGACGCGCATTGTTGCCGCCGAGCACAAGACGGTCGAGATCCTGCGCCAGGTTGGTCTTGCGATTGAAGTCCTTGATCAGCCGCCGCTTCCACGCCGGCGGCAGGTCGAGTCCGGCGATCAGCCCGGAGAAAAGTGCGACGTCGCCGATCATGATGTCGGGCGACGCAAGTCCGTAGTGGGCCGTTGCTTCGAGCCCGAGCGCCAGCATTTCAGCGTCGGCTGCAGCTTTGTCGGAGCGGCCGAACGATTCAATCCCGGCCTGCAGGAATTCGGCCGGCGCGTCGCTGCGATGACGGAAGACCGGGCCGAGATAACAAAAGCCCGCGGGCTTTCCGGCGGAAGACGAGGCGAGATAGTCGCGCGACACGGGGATCGTGAGATCGGGGCGCAGGCACAGCTCGCGGCCGTCCGGCGCCGTGGTCAGATACATGCGCCGCCGGATGTCCTCTCCGGACAAGTCGAGAAACGGCTCCGCGGGCTGCAGCATGGAGGGCGCAACGCGCACGTATCCCGCACGCTCGTAGGAGACGACCAGCGCCTCCGCCCGCGCGTCCGGTTTTTGCGTTTGCGTGGTAACGCCCGCCTTCATTCGTGTTCCAAAACCAGCTGCAAGTCCGGGGTTTAGGGGCCGCCCTGTAGCACAGCGCCCTTAAGGATTCGACGATGTTTGCCCGCTGGCCTTAACGGTCGGGCGGGTCAAATGTTTGTCGTCGTTAATAAATTTTGCCGCCGTCCGCCCGGACCAAAACGCCCGTTTGCCTGCCGCCAAACGAGCTGTCGCAGAACGGGTAAGGGAATCTCAATACAACCGGGGTTCACTGGCTGTTAATGCAGGCAAAAACAAAAAGCAATCCGGTTGCCCGCGCGGTGGTCGAGGGGTTTTACCGTGCCTTGGCCGATCGAGACATGGATATGCTCGCGACCTACCTCGACGACGACGTGGTATGGACCATCAGCGGGCCGGTCGACATCCTTCCGTTCTGCGGCCAGCGCGTTGGCAAAGACGCGGTGATGAATCTGCTGATGCAGGACAGTCCCACGTTTCTTTCGGACCGGCGTTTCGTCCCGAACACGATGCTCGTTGATGGCAATAACGCCGCTGTGCTCGCAAAGCTCACGGCAACCAAGCGCGTGGACGGCCATGCCATCAGCTATCGCATCGCGCACTTCATCAAGTTCCGTGCAGAGAAGGTCATCGAATACGTGTCGATCATTGACAGCTTCGACGCGGTCGAGCAGATGCTCGGTTACAATCTCGATGCCCATGACAAGTATCCGATAGAAGGTGACATCGTCACGGTCTGAACGGCCTGTGACCCCTGTCACAGCGCAACTGCCCTCCACAACGTAGCCTATCCTCGCAAACGATCTGACCGGTCTTTGGAGCATTGACCATGCCCCGTCATCTTGCTGTCGGCGTCGTGTTGCTTGCGTCCATATCCTCCGCGTTCGCGCTCGATCTTCCGACCCGCAAAGCAGGGCTGTGGGAGCTCAAGATGGAGTTCCAGGGCCGCAATCTGCCGACTCAGCTCATGCAGGAGTGTACCGACGCTGCGACCGACAGGCTTATGACTTCCAATTTCGGCGGCGCGCCTGAACACAATTGCCAGAAACGCGACGTGCGCAACTCCGGCGAAACGATCACGGTGGATTCGGTCTGCACGTTCGGCGACGCAACCACCACTTCGCATGCGGTCGTCAGCGGCGACTTCAGCAGCGCCTACACGGTACAGGTGGAGTCAACGCGACAGGGCGGGCGTCCAATTCCGGGCGCGGGCCCCGGCGGCCAGACCCACATGACGATCGTGGCGAAATGGCTCGGGCCCTGCGTGGCCGGCCAGAAGCCCGGCGACGTCATGATGGGTAACGGCATGAAGATGAACGTGCTCGACGTGCAACGAATGGGCGGGCCGTCCGGCCGGCAGTAGTTCAGCCCAATTTGTGCTTTGCGAGCAGGCTGCGCACGGCCTCGACCAGTGCCGTTTCCTTGACGGCAAATTGTGCCTCGACCTGCTTCTTGAGGTATTCGTTGCGGTCCTTGGTCGCGGCGAGCGTGGCGCCCAGGATCAGGTCCTTGATCTGGACTTCACCGCGCGCTTTCTCGTCGCCGCCTTGAATGACGGCGCAAGGCGAGCCGCGCTTGTCGGCATATTTGAGCTGCGTCCCGATATTGTTCTTCGGGTTGCCGAGGTAGAGCTCGGCGCGGATATTCGCCGCGCGCAGCGCGGCGACCATGCGCTGATAATCGGCGATGCGGTCGCGGTCGAACACCGTGATCACGACAGGACCGGCGGCGGTCTTTTCTCCGAGCTTGCCGAGAGCGGCGAGAGCGGCCTGCAGGCGAGAGACACCGATCGAGAAACCGGTGGCGGGCACGGGCTCGCCACGGAAGCGCGACACCAGGCCGTCATAGCGTCCGCCGCCGCCGACCGAGCCGAAGCGCACTGGACGGCCTTTTTCGTCCTTGATCTCAAAGGTCAGCTCAACCTCGTAAACCGGGCCGGTGTAGTACTCGAGACCGCGGACGACGGTCTTGTCGATGCGAACGCGATCGCCATAACCCGCTGCGTTCACCTGCGACGCGATCTCCGCGAGCTCCTGATCCCCCGCCGTCGCACCCACCGTGACCTTTGGCGTACCGCTGATCGCGTCGACAACACCTGCGATTTGCGCATCGCTCAGCTCGGCGCCTTTGGTGAAGTCGCCGCTTTCGTCCTTGCGGCCCTTGCCCAGCAGCATCCTGACGCCGTCGATCCCGAGCCGGTCGAGCTTGTCGACGGCCCGCATTGTGGCGAGATGCTTTTCCGCTGGAATTTGGAGTGCATCCATCGCGCCGTCCAAAATCTTGCGGTTGTTCACTTTCACCACGTAGCTGCCGCGCGGAACTCCGAGCGCTTCCATGGTGTCGGCGGCAAGCATGCACATCTCGGCATCGGCGGCCATCGACGGCGCGCCGACAGTGTCGGCATCGAACTGAAGGAACTGGCGAAAACGTCCCGGGCCGGGCTTTTCGTTCCTGAACACCCAGCCATAGCGGTACGACCGGTAGGGCAGCGCGAGGTTCTGGAAATTCTCGGCAACGTAGCGCGCGAGCGGCGCGGTCAAGTCATACCGCAGCGAGAGCCATTGCTCGTCGTCGTCCTGGAAGGAGAATACGCCTTCGTTCGGCCGGTCCTGGTCTGGCAGGAACTTGCCGAGCGCGTCGGTATATTCGATCGCCGGGGTCTCAACCGGCTCGAAGCCGTAACGCTCGAAGACAATGCGGATCGCTTCCACCATGTGACGGGTGGCGGCTATCTCCGCCGGTCCGCGGTCGGCGAGGCCGCGAGGCAGGCGGGCTTTGAGCTTGGTCGGCTTGTTGGATTTGTCGGCCATCGGCTTCTACATATCTCGTCATGGCCGGGCTTGTCCCGGCCATCCACGTCTTTATGTGCTATAGGCGAATAAGACGTGGATGCCCGGCACAAGGCCGGGCATGACGAACTTTAAATGGTCGCCGCCATGCTGCAAACCCAAAGAACATCCGTCTCCGCCATGGTCCCCAATGACCTCGAACCCTATTGGATGCCGTTCACGGCCAACCGGGCTTTCAAGAAGCGCCCGCGCCTCATCGTCGGCGCCAAGGACATGCACTACATCGCCAGCGACGGGCGCAAGCTGATCGACGGCGCCGCAGGCCTCTGGTGCACCAATGCCGGCCACAACCGCGAGCCGATCGTGGCGGCGATCCAGCAGCAAGCCGCGACGCTCGACTACGCGCCGGCCTTTCAGTTCGGCCATCCGAAAGCCTTCGAGCTGGCGAGCCGCGTGGCGGCGCTGGCGCCCGGGGATCTCGACCACGTGTTCTTCTGCAATTCAGGCTCGGAAGCTGTCGACACCGCGCTCAAGATCGCGCTCGCTTTTCATAACGTGCGCGGCAATGCCTCGCGCGTGCGCCTGATCGGGCGCGAGCGCGGCTATCACGGCGTCGGGTTCGGCGGCATCGCGGTCGGCGGCATCGTCAACAACCGCAAGCAGTTCGGCGCACTGGTCGCCGGCGTCGACCATCTGCCGATGACCTACGATCGCGAAAAGCAGGCCTTTACTGTCGGCGAGCCGGAATGGGGCGCGCATCTCGCCGATGCGCTCGATCGCATCGTCGCGTTGCACGACGCGTCGACGATTGCCGCCGTGATCGTCGAGCCTGTTGCGGCATCGACCGGCGTGCTGCCGCCGCCGAAGGGTTACCTGGAACGGCTGCGCGCGATCTGCGACAAGCATGGCATTCTTCTGATCTTCGACGAGGTGATCACAGGCTACGGCCGCCTCGGTCATGCCTTTGCGGCCGAACGTTACGGGGTTGTTCCCGACATGATCACATTCGCCAAAGGGATTACGTCGGGTGCCGTGCCGATGGGCGGCGTTGTCGTGCGCAAAGGGATCTATGACGCGTTCATGAAAGGGCCGGAGCACGTCATCGAACTATTCCACGGCTATACCTATTCGGCGCATCCGCTCGCCTGCGCCGCCGGGCTTGCAACGCTCGATGTCTATCGCGACGAGGGCCTGTTCGATCGTGCCCGCAAGCTCGAAAAGCCCTGGGCGCAGGCGGCCATGGGGCTCAAGGGCCTGCCGAACGTGCTGGATATCCGCCCGGTTGGCCTCACCGTCGGCATTGATCTCGCGAGCAGACCCGACGCCGTCGGCAAGCGCGGCATGGATGCACTCGATCTCGGTTTCTTCGAGCATGACGTCATGTTCCGCGCCGTCGGCGACACGCTGGCCCTCAGTCCGCCATTGATCGTGAGCGAAAGTCAGATCGGGGAAATGTTCGACAAGCTGGGCCGCATCATTAAAGCCGTGGCCTGACGTGCCGTGCGAGGTTGCGCTACATCAATATCGCGCCGTCTTTGATCATTAATTTGCGGGCGTGAAAAGACATCGACTTCTTATTGCTCTGTTGCTCATCCTGGTGGTGGCCGGGGTCGGCTGGTGGGCGTTTGGGACGGCACCCCAGGTTGCCGCGATTCCCGCTACGCGCGGGACAGGCGTCGAAATCGTCTACGCAACGGGGGGAGTCGAGCCCGTGCGATGGGCGAAGGTCGCGAGCGTCATCCGCGATCGCATCATCGAGATCTGCGATTGCGAAGGCAAAGCCGTAGCTAAAGGCGACGTCTTGGCTCGGCTCGACAGCCGGGAAGTGGAGGCCGGACTTAAGGAGCTCAAGGCACGCGAAGATTTCCTTAAGCGCGAGATGTCCCGGGTCAGCGATCTGATCGTACGCGGATCGGCTACGACACAAGCCTACGAGCGTGCCGGCATGGATCTCCAGACCGTGCAGGGACTGATTTCGGTGCAAACCGAAAAAATTGCCGATTACACGATCGTAGCTCCGATGGATGGCATCGTGCTCCGCCGCGATGGCGAAATCGGCGAGATCGCCGAAGCGGGGCAGATTTTGTTCCGCATCGGCGTGCCAAAGCCACTGCAGGTGGTAGCGGAGGTCAACGAAGAGGATATCCCACGTGTCGCGCTGGGACAGGTAGTGCTGTTTCGCACCGATGCGTTTCCCGACCGGCGCCTTGAAGGGAAGGTGAACGAAATCACCCCAATGGGCGACGTGGCCGCGAAGACATTTCGCGTGAAAATAGCGCTTCCTGACGATACCCCGCTGAAGCCGGGAATGAGCGTGGAAGCCAACATCGTCACCCGCGAAAAGCCGAACGCATTGCTCGTTCCGGCGGATGCGCTGCAAGGCAACGCTGTTTTTGTGGTTGAGGGCATGCGCGTGCGCAAGCGCGAAGTTACGGTCGGCATTCGTGGTACGCGGACTGTTGAAGTCGTTTCCGGTCTTGCTGATGGCGAGCGCGTAGCCTCGCCGGCCTCGACCGAACTCAAGGACGGCGCTCGCGTGCGCATCACGCCATGAATCTTATCCTCGATGTCGCGTGGACTCATGTGCGCAGCCGGGTGCGGCAGACCGGTTTTGCCGTTGCCGGTGTTGCGACCGGTGTCGGATTTTCGATCATGATGGCGTCGTTAATGCACGGCTCGCAAGACGATTTCACCAAGCGGCTCGTCAATACCTTGCCGCATATCACAGTGACCGACGAGCGGCGAAAGCCGCCGCCGCAGCCGGCCGAGCAATTGTTTGCGAGCGCCGAGATTCACGGCCTGACACCTGAGGCACGCAGGCCCGGAATCAAAAATCCGCTTGCCACGATGGCGGCGCTGGAATCCTGGCTTCCTGGCGGCATCGCGCCATCCGTAAAAGTGCAGGCGATCATCCGCTATGCCAATCACGATGTATCAACGACTGTGACGGGCATCGATCCGCGGCGCGAAGCGAGCGTGTCGGAGCTGCCGAAGCAGATGCGCGGCGCCGCGCTCAACGCGCTCTATCGTGCCACCAACGCCATCGTTCTCGGTGACCGCCTGTCGGAGAAGATCGGTGCCCGCATTGGAGCCAATATCACTTTGCAGACCAGTCAGGGCGCCCGCATCACCGCTCAGGTCGTGGGCTTCTTTCACACCGGTGTGCGCCAGCAAGACGAAAGCACGGCATATGTGCTGACCAAGACCGGCCAAATTCTGGCCCAGCAGACCGGCCTGATCAACGAACTACGCATTCGGCTGCCCGATCCTTTGCACTCGCGCGAAGTCGCCGCGCGCGTTGAACGCGATACCGGCTACAAATCGGTCTCCTGGGAAGAGGCTTACGAGGATCTGCTTTCGACGTTCATCATCCGCAACATCATCATGTATGCGGTTGTTGGTGCGATTCTGCTTGTCGCCAGCTTCGGCACCTACAACATCATCTCGACCATCACACATGAAAAAGCGCGCGACATCGCGATCATGAAGTCACTCGGCCTCTCCGAGTTCACAGTGCGTTCGATCTTCGTTGTCGAAGCCTTGATCATAGGGCTCGCTGGGGCGCTGGTCGGGTTCGTTCTCGGTTATCTGCTTTGCCGCGCGCTTGGCACTGTCAGGATCACCAATCCGTTCCTCGATTCCGACCGCCTGCCGCTGACATACACTTACGTGCACTATCTGCTGGCCGGCCTGGTCGCTCTCGTTTCATCGGTTGCCGCGGGGTATCAGCCGGCGCGCAAGGCTGCGCGCGTACACCCTGTCGAAATCATTCGGGGCGCAACATGAGCGTTGCTCTAGGATCTGCGGCGAAAGTGCCGCTCATCGAGGCGCGCAAGGTCACGCGCATTCTGCCGGGTATCGTTCCGACGACTCTGGTGCAGAATGTTGACCTGTCGGTAGGCGAGAACGAATTTGTTGCAATTACCGGACCGTCCGGTTCCGGGAAGTCGTCACTGCTCTATCTGCTAGGACTGCTCGACCTGCCGACCACCGGTGAAGTACTCATTCGTGGCCGGGATACCTCGCATATGGATGAAGAAGAGCGCGCATTCGCCCGGCTTTCATTGCTCGGATTCGTGTTTCAATTCCATTTCCTGCTGCCGGAATTCACCGTACTCGACAATGTTCTGTTGCCGATGCGTGCGCTCGGACGTGATTCCTCGGATGCGATGAGAACGCGGGCACGCGACCTGCTTGGCTCGCTCGGGCTAGGTGATCACATGAACAAACGGCCGGATCAGCTGTCGGGCGGGCAGCGCCAGCGCGTTGCGGTAGCACGCGCGTTGGCCAACGAACCTCCCATCATTCTCGCGGACGAGCCTACCGGCTCGCTCGATTCCAAGGCCAGTGAGCAGGTTTTCGGGGTCTTGCGCGATATTGTCGACAAGCACGGCAAGACCGTAGTTGCGGTGACGCACGATCTCGGCCTCGCCGAGCGCATGGACCGCCACATCGAACTGCTTGACGGCCGTATCGTCGGCGACGAACAGCACCAGATCAGCGGGGTAAGCTAGACGCAAATGACGGCCGTGGGTGGAGAATGGCCCAGCCGACATTGATGCTGAAATCCCCGCGCCGGTCGCGCAGCACGAAAGGCGGCTGCACGGCCGCATCCACCGCGAAGCTTCGCAATCCAGGCGGCACCGCGTTGAGATCACCGTCCGTCCACACCACCAGAGCGCCCTTCGACCTGAGGTCGGCAAGGTCGATCCAGGGCGCGCGCTCCGGCTTGCCGTCGATCAGCACGCGCGGGTGATCGAGCGCGTAGTGGGCGACATTGCCGCCATCCCACATGCTGCCAATGACGTAAATGAGGGGTCGGCCGGTGGCAGCGCGATAGCGCTGGGACAGTTCACGCGCGAGATCGGCGCCCGGGAAGAACACCGCGCGGTAACGGTGGTCCAAATTCGGGAACACCGCGTAATTGGCAATGAATGCGATGATGAGGCACCCGAAGACAGCAGCCCAGACAGCAATCACGCGCCTGATCCGTATTGCTTCAAATTTTTGCGGCGCGTTCAGCACCAGCCACAGGCCAAGAAAGAGAAAGAGCGGGTAACCCCACATTGCCACTGTTCCGCGCCCGCTGAGCGCCGACATCGCCAACACGGTCACAATTGGGCCGAAGGCGAGCCAGTTGACGATGCGGCGGTCAAAAGCATCTCCGCCGCGCTTTTCCGTGCGCCCGCGCGGAAAAAATAGCGGCATTGCAATGAGCATCGAGGGCACAAGGAAGAAAGCCTGGCCGAGCGCAAACTGGAGTGGATGCCAGACATGGTCGATAAGCCCGCGCGACGGCAGTGCGCGATGCTCGGCGTAGGCAAAAGGCAGGAAGTCGTTCTGCGCGAGCCAGACAAGATGGGGCGCCATGGTCACGAGGGCCGTCGCCGCGGCAATGTAAGGGCCGGGCGTCGCCAGCGACTTGCGCGCGTCTTCGTCGAGCACGATGAAAACCGCGAGCGGAACCGCGAGCACCACGACGAAATACTTTGCCCAAAGCGACATCCCGACCGCCAGGCCGAGCAGAAGCCAGTGACCGAGCCAGCCGCCGCGCAGCGCGCGATGAAAGGCAAAGCCGGCCAGCGCCCAGAATGGCAACTGGATGACGTCGTGATTGAATTTTGCGGCCGTGTAGCTGAAGTAGTGCAGGCCGTCGATGATGAGGACGGCGATCAGTGCGCCGATGGGACCGGCGATCGGCCTCGCGGTGAGGAAAACTAGCCAAAGCGCCGTAACCACGGCAACTTGCGCCAGCAAATAGTAAGCGAAGTCGTGGCCGGCGAGCCGGTATGCGATCTCGACCAGCCACCAGGGCAAAGGTGGCAGCTTGTCGTAACCGAGTTGCCATTCGCGGCCATATGTCAGCGCCTCGATGAGATCGAGCGGCAGATTGGCGTAGAGCAGGGCCGGGAGGGCCGTCCAGACGACCGTGTGAAGGACCAGGATGACGGCCAGCGTCCGGCCGGGCGCCGCCACGATCCGATCTAGAACGGCAACATTGTCAGGCGCCGGCATCGGCAAAGCGGTCCACTTGGGCGATAGCCTCTTGGGGGATAAGTTCTTGCGAATAACGGGCGAATTCGCGCTACCATAGCAGGACTTCGAGTTGCGCGGGGGCGTGCCGTCATGAACATTAGTCGCGGATGGCGCGAATCGGCAGCCGGAAACTGCGTTGCGCCCGTGGCCGGACCTGGCCCAGGATAAACAGCATGCGTCGCATCGGTGCTATCTTCATTGCGGTCTGCATGATGCTGATCGCCGCCTCGATTGGCGCGGTGCTTTATCTCGGGTTCAAGATCGACGCCAGCACCTCGGCGATCACGGCGCTTGCGGCGCTGACTGCCATGGCGCTCTTCAACAACATCAGCAACCGGCTGCGTGATCGCGGCGATCTCGGCGACCAGATCGGCGATCTGTCGCGCGGCACCGCCGACCTTGCCCGCCAGGTCGCCGAGATCTCGCGCCGCCTCAATGCGGTCGAGCTCAAGATCGCGTCGCCGGCCAATCGTGCGCGCGGCACCGCCGATCCGCTCGCTGCCGAAATCGGCGAGCTAGGCGGGCTGGTGAAGCAGATCGCCGAAACCGTCGCCGGCCATGCCGCTGTGCTGCAAAAGCACGGCGCGTTGGCCGGGCGTCTGGCCGCCAGCGCACCGACGCCCGAGCCCGCTCGCCCGGCCGCCGAAGGCGCTCCCGCGCGTGGCGAGAAAGATCCTGTCGTCGAGCGGTTCCGCGGATTGTCGCGGGAGAGTCTCGCGGACTTGCTTTCGAAGGCGGCTACCGACAACCGTGTCGACCTGTACCTGCAGCCCATCGTCACTCTGCCGCAGCGCAAGGTGCGGTACTACGAGGCGGTGTCACGCCTGCGCACCGATACCGGCGATATCATTCCGGCCGTCGATTTTGTTGATGTCGCCGAAAGCGTCGGCCTGATGCCGAAGATCGACAATCTTGCCGTGTTCCGCTGCGTGCAGGTGGTGCGCCGTTTGTTGCTGAAGAGCCGCGACGTCGGGTTGTTCTGCAATCTCAGTGCCGCCACGCTCAATGACCCGGTGATGTTCCAGCAGCTCCTCGACTTCATGGATGCCAACCGCGTTCTTGCCGGCTCGCTGGTGTTCGAATTCAAGCAGGAGGCGTACCGCAATTTCGGCCCGATCGAGCACGAGTGCCTGGCCGCGCTGGCCGAGCGCGGCTTCCGCTTCTCGATGGACCACGTGACCGACCTCCAGATGTCGCCGAACGAGCTCGCCGACCGCTCGTTCCGCTTTTTGAAGGTGCCCGCCCAGCTGCTGCTCAACAAGGTTGCAGGCGTCCACACCGACATCGATCCGGAGGACCTCGCTGATCTGCTGGCGCGCTCGGGCATCGACCTGATTGCCGAGCGGATCGAGACCGAAACGACAGTCGTCGACGTACTCGACTACGACGTCCGCTTCGGGCAGGGCTTTCTGTTCTCGCCGCCGCGCCCGGTGCGAGCGGAGGCGCTGCATGGTGTGGCAGCCGACCTTGCCAAACCGGGCGTTGACGAGAGCCCGGGCGCCCTGCTGGCGGCCAGCTGATTTCCTTTCCTTGCGCTTCATGCGATACGCCCCTGTCGCCGCTGCGGCCATGCCCGATCGCCGCAGTCGCTAAGAAGGTCTTAGATGAAAGCCGCGTCGCCCCCATTGATCTCAAAATTCTCCACGCTCGCACCCGGCTATGACGTGCTGCTGTGCGATATCTGGGGTGTCGTGCACAACGGCCTTACGGTCCATCCGCACGCCTGCGACGCGCTCATGCGGGCGCGGGCTCTGGGCGTCACCGTTATCCTCGTCACCAATGCGCCCCGCCCCAGTGAGCAGGTGGCGCGCCAGCTCGACCGGCTGCATTGCCCGCGCGAAGTCTATGACGCCATCGTTTCGTCGGGCGACGTGACCCGCAGCGTGATGCAGGAGCGGCGCGGGCAGACCGTCTACCACCTGGGCCCCGATCGCGACCGCTCGATCTTCGCCGGCTTCGAAGCGCACTTTGCGCCGCTGGAGACCGCGGACTACGTCGTCTGCACGGGACTCGATGACGACGATATCGAAACGCCCGAAGACTATCGCGGGCATCTTGAAATCATGCTCAAGCGCAAGCTGTTCATGGTGTGCGGCAATCCCGACGTCGTCGTCGAGCGCGGCTCGACTCTGGTTTACTGCGCCGGCGCGATCGCCGATCTCTACGCGACGATGGGCGGCAAGGTGCTTTATGCCGGCAAGCCCTACCGCCCGATCTACGACATGGCGCTAGCGAAAGCGGAAAGCATGGCCGGCCGCAAGGTTGCGCATGATCGCGTGATGGCAATCGGAGATTCCGTACGCACCGACCTCAAGGGCGCCCACACGGCCGGTTTCGATTTTCTGTTCGTGACGTCAGGGATTCACGCCGAAGAGCTTGGCAGCCGCGAAAACCCGGACGCCGATGCGTTGACGGCGACGTTCGTCGCCGCCGGCGGAATGCCGAGGGCGGTCATGCGGGAATTGAGATGGTAACGGTCAGGCCGCGGGAGCGGGTGCTTCGGCCTCGCCGAAGACGGCGTCGATTTTGTTCTTGAGCGTTTGCGCGTTGAACGGCTTGACGATGTAATTCGACACGCCGGCCTTCTTCGCGGCGATCACGTTGTCGGTTTTGGATTCCGCCGTCACCATGATGAACGGGATCTCGGAGAGCGAAGGATCGGCGCGCATCTCCTGCAAAAGGGCGAAACCGGTCATCGGCTCCATGTTCCAGTCGGAGATGACCAGCCCGTACTCGCGCTTGCGCAATTTGGCGAGTGCGCTCGACCCGTCATTCGCATCATCGACCTGTTCGAAGCCCAACTGCTTGAGCAGGTTGTGCATGATGCGGATCATGGTGTTGTAATCGTCCACGACCAGAACAGGCTTGGTCAGATCGAGCGCCATGACGTATCGGGCTCCCCAAAAGGTGGCGATAAATAACAGCCCGCTCTTGAATAACCCGTTAATTTGAAGGTTTGTTAACGGCGCGCTAACCGTACGGGCTGACGCAATGTTCCGATTATGAGATATGTGCCCGGCTCTGGCCTCGACCTCTGCAAATTTCCTGGTTCCTGATGAACAAACCTGACGCGGCGTCCAAAGGATTTCATGTCGTGCGCGGCGGCGCGGATGGCGTCGATGGCGGTCCGCTCGCCGGCGGGGTCGTAGCGATCGGCAATTTCGACGGCGTCCATCGCGGTCACCGGGCGGTGATCGGCGCGGCGCTCAAGCGCGCGCGCAAGCTCAAGCGCAAGGTAGCCGCGCTGACGTTCACGCCGCACCCACGATTGTTCCTGCGGCCGAAGGAGCCTTTGTTTCAGTTGTCGAGCGAGCACGACAAGCTGCGGCTCCTGGCTGCCAGCGGGCTCGACGGAGCGATCATCATGAGGTTTGACGCGGCGCTCGCGTCGACAACGGCCGAGGATTTCATCGAGAAGATCCTCGCCGGCGCGCTCGGCATTGGCGGCGCCGCGATCGGCTTCGATTTTCACTTCGGCAAGAACCGCACCGGCTCGCCGGAATTTCTGACCGAGCAGGGCAAGCGTCTCGGCTTTGCCGTCGACGTCGCTCCGCCGCTCGAAGACGAAGGCCGGCCGGTGTCGTCGGGCGCGGTGCGCGCGGCGCTTGCGGCGGGCAGGGTGGTGGAGGCAACCGAGCTCCTTGGCGCCCCGTGGTTCGTCTCGGGCGAGGTCATTCACGGCGACAAGCGCGGCCGCGAGCTCGGCTTTCCGACCGCCAATCTGAAGCTCGATCCGTCGTGCGGCCTCAAGCACGGCATCTATGCGGTGCGCGTCGATATCGCCGGCGTCCGGCATGACGGCGTTGCCAGCTTCGGCCGCCGGCCCATGTTCGACGACGGCGCGCCGCTGCTCGAGGTGTATCTCTTCGACTTCGACGACGACCTCTACGGGCAGAACATCGACGTCGCCTTCATCGGCTGGATCCGGCAGGAGCAGAAGTTCGAATCGATCGAGACGCTCAAGCGCCACATGAGCGCGGACGCCGCCCAGGCCCGCGATGCGCTCAAGCGCGCCGGCAAGGCCTTCCCGCGGCTGGGTGACATTTAGTTGAGCAGCCTGCTAAACAGCGCCCATGTCGAAGCCCGAGCGCGATTACTCCGAGACGCTGTTCCTGCCGCAGACGGAATTCCCGATGCGCGCCGGGTTGCCGCAGCGCGAGCCGGAAATCCTCGCCCGCTGGGAGAAGGGTGACCTCTACAAGCAGCTGCGTACGGAGGCGAAGGGGCGCGAGAAGTTCATCCTGCACGACGGGCCGCCTTACGCGAACGGCAACATCCACATCGGCCACGCGCTCAACAAGATCCTGAAAGACGTGGTGACGCGCAGCCAGCAGATGCTCGGTTTCGACTCAAACTACGTGCCCGGTTGGGACTGTCATGGCCTGCCGATCGAGTGGAAGATCGAGGAAGAGAATTACCGCTCGAAGAACAAGAAAAAACCCGACCTCTCCGACCCCGCCGCCATGGTGGCCTTCCGGCAGGAATGCCGCGCCTATGCCGAGCATTGGCTCAATGTGCAGCGCGTCGAGTTCAAGCGTCTCGGCGTCGAGGGCGACTGGGCCCACCCCTACACGACGATGAGCTTTCCGGCCGAGGCGCAGATCGCGCGCGAGCTGATGAAGTTTGCTGTCAATGGCACGCTCTATCGCGGCTCAAAGCCGGTGATGTGGAGCGTTGTGGAGAAGACCGCGCTCGCCGAAGCGGAAGTCGAGTACGAGGACTACACCAGCGACCAGGTCTGGGTGAAATTTCCAGTGGCGACGGTCGATCTCGAGTCGGCGGCCGACCGGGATGCGACGGCACTGGCTGTGAATGTCACCGACTGGCGCGCCAGCGTCATCATCTGGACCACGACACCCTGGACGCTGCCCGGCAATCGCGCAATCAGCTTTTCGCCGAAGATCGATTATGGCGTCTACCGCGTCACCGACGCGCCGGCCGACAACTGGACGAAGTCCGGCGACGTAGTGATCCTTGCGAACAAGCTCGCGGACGAGGTCTTCAGGCAGGCGCGTGTTACGGCTTATGAAAAAGTGCGCGACGTGCCGGTCCAGCTTCTCGCCGGCATGGCTTGCACGCATCCGCTGTCCGGCAAAGGTTACGACTTCACCGTGCCGCTACTTGCGGGGGAGCACGTCACCGACGATGCCGGCACCGGCTTTGTGCACACGGCGCCGGGGCACGGCCGCGAGGACTTCGAGGTCTGGACCGCGAGCCGCGCTGCGCTGGAGAGGCGCGGCATCAATCCGGCGATTCCCTACACGGTCGACGAAAATGGCGCTTTCACCGAAGCCGCACCCGGCTTCACCGGCAAGCGTGTCATCAACGACAAGGGCGAGAAGGGCGATGCCAACGAGGCGGTGATCAAAGCGCTGATCGAGGCGCACATGCTGATCGCACGCGGGCGCCTCAAGCACCAGTATCCGCATTCGTGGCGCTCGAAAAAACCAATCATCTTCCGCAACACGCCCCAGTGGTTCATAGCGATGGACAAGGACATCGCAAAGAAAGGCGACACGCTGCGCCATCGCGCCCTCTCGGCGATCAAGGTCACGCGCTGGGTACCGCCGCAGGGCGAGAACCGCATCACGGGCATGATCGAGAGCCGGCCCGACTGGGTGATCTCGCGCCAACGCGCATGGGGCGTGCCGATCGCCGTGTTCGTCAAGGAAAGGCCGGACGGTTCGGTCGAGATCCTGCAGGATCCCCAGGTCGAATTGCGCATCATCGAGGCCTTCGAGAAAGAGGGCGCCGACGCCTGGTACAAAACGGGCGCGCGCGAGCGCTTCCTCGGCAAGCTCGCCAACGACAGCTGGAAGAAGGTCGACGACATCCTCGACGTCTGGTTCGACTCGGGCTCGACGCACGCCTTCGTGCTTGAGGATCCAAAGCATTTTCCGACGCTTGCCGGCATCAAGCGCAAGATGGATGGCGGCAAGGATACGGTGATGTACCTGGAGGGTTCGGACCAGCACCGCGGTTGGTTCCATTCCTCGTTGCTGGAAAGCTGCGGCACACGCGGGCGTGCGCCCTTTGACGTCGTGCTCACCCACGGCTTCGTGCTCGACGAGCAGGGCCGCAAGATGTCGAAATCGCTCGGCAATGTCACCGCGCCGCAGGACGTGATTAAGCAGTCGGGCGCCGACATATTGCGCATGTGGGTCTGCGCGTCGGACTACGCCGACGACCTGCGCATCGGCCCGGAAATCCTCAAGACCACGGTCGAGACCTACCGCAAGCTGCGCAACACCGTCCGCTGGATGCTCGGCAGCCTCGCGCATTTCCACGAGGAAGACCGTGTGAAGTTCGACAGGATGCCGGAGCTCGAGCGGCTGATGTTGCACCGGCTGCACGAGCTAGATGCGCTGGTGCGCAAGGCCTATGCCGACTTTGACTACAAGCGCATCTTTGCGGCGCTCTCCAGCTTCATGACGTCGGACCTGTCGGCGTTTTATTTCGACATCCGCAAGGACACGCTTTATTGCGATCCGCTCTCCTCGGTGAAGCGCAAGGCCTGCCTCACCGTGCTCGATCATCTGTTCCGCTGCACGGTCACGTGGCTGGCGCCGATGCTCTGCTTCACCGCAGAGGAGGCCTGGCTGTCGCGTTATGGCGATGCCGCGAAATCCGTGCACCTCGAACCTTTCCCTGCTGTGCCGTCCGCCTGGCGCGACGACAGGCTCGCGGAAAAATGGCGGAAAATTCGCACCGTGCGCCGCGTGGTGACCGGTGCGCTCGAGATCGAGCGCGCGCAAAAGCGCATCGGTTCCTCGCTGGAAGCGCATCCGATCGTGCATGTGTCGAACGAAGAGCTGTACGAGGCCGTGGTCGACTGCGATCTCGCCGAGGTGTGTATCACCTCGGCGGCGACGCTCGTTCGCGACGACGGGCCGGCGAGCGCGTTCCGGCTGCCGGATGTTTCCGGCGTTGCGATCGTTCCCAATCTCGCTGACGGAAAGAAATGCGCGCGCTCGTGGAAAATTCTCACCAATATCGGCGCCGATCCGCAATATCCCGAGGTCTCGCCGCGTGATGCGCAGGCCTTGCGCGAATGGGAAGCCACGCGCAAGGCCGCGGAGTAACCGGCCGAACGATGACGCTGTCCGGTCCACAAACGCGCTTCGGGTTGGCTGTCGCGGCGATCGCCTGTCTTATTGATCAAGCGAGCAAACTGTATCTTCTGTTTGTCCACGATCTTGCTGCCCATCCCATCCGTCTGGGACCGTTTTTCGATTTCGTCCTCACACGCAACACGGGCATCAGTTATGGATTGTTCCAGATGCAGGGACCGCTGGGGCAATGGGTCCTGCTGGCGTTCAAGGCCGGTGCCGTGATTCTGCTGTGGCTGTGGCTTGCGCACGCGAAGAATCGGCTCACCGCACTGGCCCTTGGCCTGATCATCGGCGGTGCCTTCGGCAACGCCATTGACCGCCTGGCTTACGGCTGGGTTGCCGATTTCGTGTTTTTTCACATTTCCACCGACAATTGGCGGTTCAATTGGTATGTATTTAACCTAGCCGATGTGGCCATCGTTGCCGGGGTTATTGGCCTGTTGTATGAATCTCTTGTAATGGACCGCGCCGCAAAAGCGCCCTGATCCGCCGCAAGAGTTGCGAAAATTCAAAGTTTCAAATGTCCGGTTCCGGATGAGCATCATGCGTTTGAGCAAGGTCTTCAGAAGTTGCGCGGCCGGCGTGCTGGTCTTCGGCGCCGCTGCCGTCCTCGGCTCGATGCCCGCGCGCGCAGCCGATGACGAGCAGTCGTTCGACCAGAAAATCATGAATAGCATCATGGACGGGCTCGGCCTCAAGCGCGACGGCGAGCCGGGCATCAATTATCAGGAACGGGCACCCCTTGTGCTTCCGCCGGGCCGCGATCTTTTGCCACCCGAGCAAAGCGATGCGGCAGCAAACAATCCTGCCTGGCCCAAGGATCCCGACGTCGAGCGCCGCAGGGTCGAAAAGGCCATGCAGAAGAACCGAAACGTTAGCGACGAGCGAGAGCGCGAGCAGAATCCTTTGCGTCCCGATCAGCTGACACCGGGGGCCCGCGGTAAACAGAACCGGCAGGCGGCCCGGACCGACGACGGCTATCAGGCGCCTGCATCCGGCTTTAGCAGCCAGTTGTCCCCATCGGAGCTTGGATACAAAGGAAATATTTTCAGCAACATGTTCGGCAGCAAGAAGGAAGAGCAGGCTAAATTCACCGGCGAGCCGCCGCGCACGTCGTTGACCGAACCGCCGGTGGGCTACCAGACCCCGTCGCCGGATCAGCCCTACGGCCTCGCCAAGGGTACAGCTCCGACGAAGGCCTACAACGATTACAGAGATCGCGCCGACCCGAGTATTAATCGCTGAAGTTGCAAGGGGTCGCGAGCTCCGCGATTGCTCCGCGTCATTGTAACGGCGTAGCGCCACCTCCAGCGCCAACACAGGCAAAAAGGCCAATCCGTGCCGAATCGATTGATCACCGCAGCAGCCATGGCTGCGTCACTGGCGGTCGCGAGTAGTGCGCAGTCCGCCCCCAATGGTCCGCAGATTTCGGATTTCATATTGGGCAATGGTTTGGAGCTGGTCGTGATCCCCGACCATCGGGCGCCCGTCGTCACGCACATGATCTGGTACAAGGTCGGTGCAGCTGACGAGACGCCGGGCAAATCCGGTCTTGCGCACTTTCTCGAGCACTTGATGTTCAAGGGCACGGCGAAAAATCCGGCCGGAAAATTCTCGCAGGTCGTCGCCCGCATCGGCGGTCAGGAGAACGCATTCACGTCGCAGGATTACACTGGCTACTTCCAGCGCGTGCCGAGCGAGCAACTTCGCACAGTGATGGAGTTTGAAGCCGACCGCATGACGGGGCTCCAGCTCACCGACGACGTCGTCTTGCCCGAGCGCAACGTCATTCTCGAAGAGCAGAACCAGCGCGTGGGAAACAATCCGCGCGCGCGCCTCTCGGAACAAATCGACGCCGCGCTTTATCTCAATCATCCCTATGGCAAGCCGGTGATCGGCTGGCGCCAGGAAATGGAGCAGCTGTCGCGCGACGATGCCATCGGCTTCTATCGGCGATTTTATGCGCCGAACAACGCAATCGTGGTAATCGCCGGGGACGTCGATCCGCTCAAGGTGCGGACGATGGTGGAAGAGACCTACGGGAAAATTCCCCGTCACGGCACAGTGGCCCCGCGCGTGCGGCCGGAGGAGCCGCGGCCGGTTGCGGTGCGCTCGCTTACGCTGGCTGATCCGCGGGTCGAAATGCCGACCTTGCAGCGCGAATACCTGGTGCCTTCCTTCAGAACCGCAAAGCGCGGTGAATCGGAAGCACTCGAGGTGCTCTCGCACATTCTTGGCAGCGGCTCGAACAGCCGCCTTTATCGTGCGCTCGTCGTCGACAAGCAGATGGCGGTCGTGGCGAGCGCCTGGTACGACGCAAACGCGCTCGATCTGTCGAAATTCGGGGTCGTGGGGGGACCGCGCCCCGGCGTTACGCTGCAGCAGCTTGAATCGGAAATTGACGCAGTCATCGCGCAGATCATCGACAAGGGCGTAACGCCGGAAGAACTGGAGCGCACCAAGACGCGCCTGATTGCGGATGCGGTTTATGCGCAGGACAACCAGGCGACTATGGCGCGCTGGTACGGCGCCGCGCTCACGACCGGAGCAACCGTCAATGACGTGAAAAGCTGGACGGATCGGATCCGCGCCGTGACGGGCGAGCAAGTGCAAACCGCGGCAAAGCAATGGCTCGAAAAGCAGCGGTCGGTTACAGGATACTTGATCAAGGACAAGAGCCCGCAGGTGGAGAAGCGGTCATGATCCAGCGCGTTTTCATGGCGTTCGTCGCGCTTGTGTTGATTGCTGCTGCGAGCAGTGCTTCAGCGATGACGATCGAGAAGATCGTCAGTCCGTCCGGCATCGAGGCCTGGTTGGTCCGCGAGAAGTCGGTGCCGCTGATCACGCTGAACTACGCCTTCCATGGGGGCGCCAGCCAGGATAATGCGGAAAAGTCCGGCACCGCGCATTTTGCCGCCGACCTGCTCGACGAAGGCGCGGGCGAGCTCGATAGCAAGACCTTTCATGAGCGGCTGGAAAACCACGGAATCGAGATCGGGTTTCAGGTCGGTCGCGACTACTTCCATGGCTCGCTGCGCGCGCTGAACGAGCATCGCGACGAGGCCTTCGACCTGCTGCGGCTCGCGCTGACCAAGCCGCGTTTCGATGCCGAAGCCGTCGAGCGTGTGCGCGAGCAGGAATTGTCTGTCTTGCGGCGCGATATAACCAATCCGAACGATCTTGCCAGCCGCCGCTGGTGGCAAACGGCATTTCCCGGCCATCCTTACGGGCGTGAGACCAAGGGCACGCTCGAGACAATGGCGCGGGTCACCGTTGACGATCTGCGCGACTATGTGCGGCGCGTCTTCGCCCGCAACGAGCTGAAAGTGTCCATTGTCGGCGATGTCGACGAGAAAACCGCCGGTGAGCTTATCGACCGTGTTTTCGGCAGCCTGCCGGCAAAGAATGATCTCAATCCGGTCCCCGAAGCCACGCCCGGCGGTCTTGGGCGGCGGATCGTGATTAATGTCGACGTCCCGCAGGCCGTGGTGACGTTCGGCGGACCGGGCATTGCGCGCAACGATCCGCAATTCATGGCCGCCTACGTCGTGAACCATATCCTGGGCGGCGGCAGCTTTTCCTCACGGCTCTACAAAGAGGTGCGTGAGAAGCGCGGGCTCGCTTATGGTGTTTCCGACAGCCTCGTCTGGTTCCGCCGCGCCGCCGTCGTTCTTGGCGGCACCGCCACGCGCGCCGATGCGACGGCGGACGCGCTCGCCGTTATTGAGCAGGAAATCAAGCGGATGGCCGAGAATGGGCCCACCGCCGAAGAACTGGCCGCGGCGAAATCCTATCTCAAGGGCTCGTATGCGCTTACTCTCGACACCTCGGGCAAAATTGCCGCGCAGCTCACGCAGATCCAGATCGACAATCTCGGCATCGACTATATCCAGCGCCGCAGCAACCTGATCGATGCCGTCACGATCGAAGACGCAAAGAAAGCGGCGCGTCGGCTTTATGGTCAAGGCATGCTGGTAACGGTTGCCGGGAAGCCGAAGGGCCTGACCTCGACCGGAACCACGGAATAGCCGTCGCGTTGTTTTCGTTGCGCCCTAAGCGCGACTCTAGGCAAATAACGGCATGGGCGTCCTTCAATCCATTGACAGCGCTCGCGAGGAAAATGTCGGTCCGCATGGCGTCAAAGCGGATGCGCTGAGGGCTGCGCTGACGCGCGCGGAAGGCGCGCTGGAATGGCTACGTGCCCGGCACGCCGACAATGGCCTGCCGTTGTTGCGGCTGCCGGAAACCCGTGGCGATCTGGAAGCAATCCGCGACACGGCGCGCCAGCTCGCTGATCGCGCGACTGATATCGTCATTCTCGGCACCGGCGGCTCCAGCCTCGGCGGCCAGACCCTGGCGCAGCTTGCGGGCTTTGCGGTGCCAGGGGTCGGATCGTTGCGGCCGCCGCCACGGCTGCATTTCATCGACAACCTCGATGCGCACACTTACGCGGAGCTGCTGACGCGGCTGCCGCATGCGACTACACGGTTTGTTGCGATCTCGAAGTCCGGTGGCACGGCCGAGACCTTGATGCAGACGATCGCGGCATTGTCGGCATTGAAGGACGCAGGCCTGCAGACCCGCATCCCCGATCTCTTCCTGGGGATCAGCGAGCCGGCCAAATCCGGCAAAAAGAACGGACTGCGCGATCTGCTCGGCAAGTTTCGCGTGCCGATGCTCGATCACGATCCGGGTGTCGGCGGCCGTTATTCGGTTCTGACCAATGTCGGCCTGTTGCCCGCCGCAATGCTCGGTCTTGATGTCGCGGCGATCCGCGAAGGCGCCGGCCTCGCGCTTGCGCCGGTGCTGGCGAAAAAGCCGGCAGCCCAGGTTCCGGCGGCGCTCGGTGCTGCATTGTCGATTGCGCTCGCCGAAAGCAAAGGCAAATCGATCAGCGTATTGTTTGCTTACTGCGACCGCCTGCAGCGCCTGACGCATTGGTACGTGCAGCTATGGGCCGAGAGTTTGGGCAAGAACGGCAAGGGGACCACGCCACTTGCCGCACTCGGGCCGGTCGATCAGCACAGCCAGCTGCAGTTGTTCATTGCCGGGCCACGCGACAAGCTCTTCACTGTCGTCACGGTCGGCGCCGCAGGGCAAGGCCCGGGCATCGATGGCGAGCTTGCCAAGGTCGCGGGTGAGCCTGGCTTCTCCGGCAAGACAATCGGCGATCTGGTCGCGGCTGAAGGCCGCGCGACGGCCGAAACGCTTGCCAAGAATGGCTGCCCGGTGCGGACGATCCACATCGACAGGCTCGATGAGGAGACTCTCGGCGAGCTGATGATGCATTTCATGCTGGAGACGATCATTGCCGCGCATCTGCTCGGGATCGATGCGTTCGACCAGCCTGCGGTGGAAGAAGGTAAGGTACTGGCGAAGAAGTATCTGACGGCCGGCTAAGGGCCAGCCGTCATGCCCGGCTTTATGCCGTGCATCCGCGTCTTTATGCTATTTGTCCAAGACGTGGATGGCCGGGACGAGCCTGGCCATGACAGAGAATGATGATCCGCATCACCGACGCGATCTCCATCGACGAGTCCGAGCTCGCGGAATCCTTCATTCGTGCGTCAGGTCCGGGCGGGCAGAACGTCAACAAGGTGTCATCGGCCGTTCAGCTTCGCTTCGATGCACGCCACTCGCCGTCGCTCCCCAATGACGTGGCGGCCCGCCTGATGCGGCTCGCCGGCAAGCGCGTCACCAAGGAGGGCGTCATTGTCATCATTGCGCAGCAGCACCGGACGCAGGAACGCAATCGCGAGGACGCGCGCGAGCGGCTCTTCGACCTCATCCGGCAGGCTGCGGTGAAGCCGACGCCGCGCCGGCCGACGAAAGTGCCGAAGGCCCAGCGCAAGGAGCGGCTCGAGGGGAAAAGACATCGTTCGACGATCAAGCGGCTGCGCAGCGGCCGGGGTTGGGATTGAGCGAAATTTGTCGTCGCCGCGAAGGCGGGAACCCATAGCCCCTGCGCTATCGAGAAGCTGCGGAGTATGGGTCCCGGGTCTCCTTCGCTTCGCTCAGTCGCCCGGGACGACTGAATAACGGGGACCACGGCGCATCCCGTATCGAGGTCGTCCCGAGGCCTCGATAAAATCAATTACGATTCGCACAGGCACCCGCAAAATGCCCGTCCGTCAGCTGTCCGAGGCCATCGTCAACCGCATCGCCGCCGGCGAAGTGGTGGAGCGGCCCGCGAGCGTGGTGAAGGAGCTGGTCGAGAATTCGCTCGATGCCGGCGCGCGCCGCATCGACGTGCTCACCGACGGCGGCGGCCGCCGGCTGATCCGCGTCAGCGACGATGGCGAAGGCATGTCTCGCTCCGACCTGGCGCTTTCGGTCGACCGGCACGCAACGTCAAAACTAAAAGATGACGATCTGCTTGCGATCCGCACGCTCGGCTTTCGCGGCGAGGCCCTTCCGTCGATCGGTGCGGCGGCGCGGCTGACCATCACGACACGTCATGCCGATGAGCCGCATGGCTGGAGCATCACGGTCGATGCCGGCGAAAAATCGGAGGTGAAGCCGGCAGCCTTGGGGAAGGGAACGACCGTTGAGGTCCGCGATCTCTTCTATGCAACGCCCGCACGGCTGAAATTTCTGAAAACCGACCGCAGCGAGGCGGAGGCCGTGCGCGAGGTGGTACGGCGGCTGGCGATGAGCCGGCCGGACGTTTCCTTCACGCTCGCCGGCGAGGAGCGTGCGCCGATGACCTGGAGCGCTGCTACCGGCGCTGATGAGCTCGCGCGGCTCGGCGATGTGCTCGGTCCTGACTTCCGCGCCAATGCCGTCGCCATCAATGCTGAGCGCGAAGGCGTGCGCGTCACCGGCTTTGCCGGCCTTCCGACGCTGTCGCGGGCGAATTCGCTCGGCCAGTACCTTTTCGTCAACGCACGGCCGGTGCGCGACAAGCTTCTGTTCGGGGCGGTGCGCGCCGCTTATGCCGACTATCTACCGCGCGATCGCCATCCGGTCCTCGCGCTCTTCGTGTCGCTCGATCCGCGCGAGGTGGACGTGAACGTCCATCCGGCAAAGACCGAGGTGCGCTTCCGCGATGCCGCGCTGGTGCGGGGGTTGATCGTGCGCGCGCTGAAAGATGCACTCGTGCGCGAAGGCCAGCGCGCCGCAACGACCGGAGGCAGCGCGACCATCGCCACATTCCGGCCGGCCGCGGTGGCGCGGCGCGGCGGCTATGACTGGCGACGTTCGCCGGCGCGGCCGGCAAGCTTTGCGCCGATGCGCGGTGCTGCTGCCGGACTGGCGGAAGCTGCGCAGTCGGTCTTCGAGGTCGGCGAACCGGCTGCCGATGCGGCGATCGCGAGCTTCGAGCCCGCCGCCGACCAGATCGACCGGCCGCTCGGTGCTGCCCGCGCGCAGCTGCACGAAACCTACATTGTCGCCCAGACACGGGACGGGCTGGTTATCGTCGACCAGCACGCCGCGCACGAGCGCATCGTCTATGAGCGCATGAAGGCCGCGCTCGAAAAATCCGGCGTGGCGCGGCAGATCCTCCTTATCCCGGAAATCGTCGAGCTCGACGAGGCCGACGCCGCGCGACTGTCCGCGCGCGCCGACGAGCTTGCCCGTTTCGGCCTGGTGATTGAATCGTTCGGCCCTGGTGCCGTGGCGGTCCGCGAGACCCCCTCGATGCTCGGTGAGGTCGATGTCAGGGGGCTGATCGGTGATCTCGCCGAACACATGGCAGAGTGGGACGATTCACTGCCGCTGGAGCGGCGTCTCATGCATGTTTCATCGACCATGGCGTGCCACGGCTCGGTGCGCGCCGGGCGCCGGCTCAAGCCGGCCGAAATGAACGCTCTGTTGCGCGAGATGGAGTCGGTTCCAAATTCCGGCCAGTGCAATCATGGCCGGCCGACTTATGTCGAGCTGAAGCTGACCGATATCGAGCGGCTGTTCGGCAGGAGATAGGCCTTAAGTCGTCGTCCCGGGCGACCGAAGGTCGACCCGGGACCCATACTCCGCAGCCTTTCGATAGACTGGGGGGTATGGGTCCCCGCTTTCGCGGGGACGACAATTTCAAACGTTGCGCAAAAACACGAATTCGGTGTCGTCGTAGCTGCGCCGTTCGAGCTCGGTGAAGCCTTCCGGCGGCTTGAAGCCCGCATTGGCCGCTTCTTCCACGACGATCAAGGCATTCGGCTTGAGCCATCCGCCCTCGCGCGCCGACAGCAGCGCCTTCTCCGCCAGGCCTTTGCCGTAAGGCGGATCGAGAAACGCGAGAGAAAAAGCCTCGATCGGATGCGCCGGGCCGAGTTTGGTTGCGTCGCGCCGGAAGATGCGGGTGACGCCGCCGAGCCCGAGCGTCTCGACATTGTCGCGCAGCAGCGCGCGTGCCTCCACGCCCTCATCGACAAAAAGGGCATAGGCCGCGCCGCGCGAGATCGCTTCGATGCCGAGCGCGCCGGTGCCGGCGAACAGGTCGAGCACGCGCGCGCCGGTCACCGGATCGCTGTACGAGTGCATCAGGATGTTGAACAAGGCCTCGCGCAGCCGGTCGGATGTCGGCCGCACCGCGTTCGACTTCGGCCCGGCGAGCGGGCGTGAGCGCAGTTTTCCGCCGACGACGCGCATCAGCGTGGTCTCGGATATTTCGGCCGCGGACCGCCCGAGCGGTCGCGCCGGCGAGATTTTTTCTTGTCATTCCGGGGCCCGCGTAGCGGGGACCCGGAATCCAGATGTTTGCGCGGAGCGCGCGTCTGGATTCCGGGTTCCGGCCGTTGGCCGGCCCCGGAATGACGAGGGGGCGAGTGACGTTTTTCTTCCATCGCGAGCGGGGCATCAAAGTCGGCGCCGGAATCGGCGACAATTTGTTCGCCCAGTTTTGCGCGCAGTTCGGATGTCTCGATTTCCCGCACCGCGCCGTCGTCGAGGTCGCCGAGATCGAACGGACCGAATGCGACGCGGATCAACCGGTTCACCTTCAGGCCGAGTGATTCGAGCACCTTGCGCACCTCGCGGTTCTTGCCCTCGCGGATGCCGAAGGTCATCCAGACATTGGCGCCCTGTTCGCGGTCGAGCGTTGCTTCGATCGGGCCGTAACGGATGCCATCGAGAGTGATGCCGCCGCGCAGCCGGTCCAGTGCCTCCTGCCGCACGCGGCCAAGTGCGCGCGCGCGGTAGCGGCGCAGCCAGCCCGTCGCCGGCAATTCGAGTACGCGCGCGAGTCCGCCGTCATTCGTAAGCAGCAGCAGCCCTTCCGTGTTGATGTCCAGCCTCCCGACGCTGATCAGCCGAGGCAGGCTTCTCGGCAGCGCGCGGAAGATCGTGTCGCGGCCTTCCGGGTCGGAATGGGTCGTCACCAGCCCGCGCGGCTTGTGATAGAGGAACAGCCGCGTGCGCTCCCGTGCCCGCAGCGGCGCCCCGTCGACCGAGATCTGGTCCGCAGCGGTGACATTGAGCGCCGGCGAGGAAATCACCGACCCGTTGACCGCCACGCGGCCGGCCGCGATCCAGGCCTCGGCTTCGCGGCGGGAAGCGAGGCCGGCGCGGGCGATCACCTTGGCGATACGCTCGCCGGCGGAGCGTGTTTGGACTTTTTCGGCCATTTAGAGGCTCGTCATGGCCGGGCTTGTCCCGGCCATCCACGTCTTCTATGTCGCTTCGTGTATAAAGACGTGGATGCCCGGCACAAGGCCGGGCATGACGACATCAATGCCTGTGCCTTCATTCATGCCCATCGCACTCGAAGAAGCCCGTGCCGCCGGTGCGCGTGGTGAGGTGCCGGTCGGCTGCGTCATCGTGCGCGACAACAAGGTGATCACCCGCGCCGGCAATCGCACGCTGATTGAGCGCGACCCGACTGCGCATGCCGAGCTTATCGCCGTTCGTGCCGCGGCGGCTTTGCTCGGCAGCGAGCGGCTGACCGACTGCGATCTCTATGTGACGCTGGAGCCGTGCACGATGTGCGCGGCGGCGATATCCTTCGCGCGCATCCGCCGGCTCTATTTCGGTGCGGCCGATCCCAAGGGTGGCGCGGTTGAGCACGGCGTGCGGTTTTTCGCGGCGGTGACGTGTCACCATCGCCCCGAGATCTACGGCGGCATCAGCGAAAGCGAATGCGCGGCGCTGCTGAAAGAATTCTTTCAGTCGCGGCGATAAATTTTCGAAGCTGGAGGGCCGGCTAGGCGACCTTGTCGACGATCTTGCCCATGCCGGGCGGTGGCGGCGCCTTCACGACCGGCTGCGGCGCGGCCTCGCGCTCGCTGGCCTGCTGCTCCGGCGTTGCCTTCGGTGATGTTCCGGTTTTCGGCATGATGAGCTGAATGCCTATGGTGCTGCCCGACATGAACGTCACGTCCAATTCGGCAACAAAATAGGCCCGCGGCTCTCAACGATGTGCATCCGGCTGGCGCCAAATCCGACGATGCCGCGAAAGGTTTTATTGACCGTGCCGGTACCGTTCAGGCCTGGAGCGCGAAATTCCAGGCCTTATCCGCCAAAGGCCGGATCATCTCGGCCTTGCCGGGCGCAAATTCGCTGGTTGCGGTGCCGTCACGGACGCGCCCGATGATGCCCTGAAGAATGGCGGCGATGCGGAAGAAATTATAGGCGAGATAGACGGGCAGGTGCGGGCGGGGGTCCAGTCCCGTGCGCGCGACATAGGCGTCGACGTAATCGTTCATCGAAGGAATGCCGAGCGCCTTGAGATCGTGTCCGGCGAGCGTCGCCGTTCCGGCGGCGCTTTCCGAGTGTGGCATGTGCCAGGTCATCAGGTGATAGCTGAAGTCGGCGAGTGGATCGCCCAGCGTCGACAATTCCCAGTCGAGAACCGCAATGACCTTCGGCTCCGCGCGCGCGACGATCAGGTTGTCGAGCCGGTAGTCGCCATGGACGAGCCGCACCGGCCCACCCGCCGGAATGTGCCTGGGCAGCCAATCGATCAGGCGCTCCATGGCGTCGATCTTTTCGGTTTCGGACGCGCGATACTGTTTCGACCAGCGCTCGACCTGCCGCGCAACATAGTTTTCGCCCTTGCCGAAATCGCCAAGGCCGATCTTTGCAGGATCGAAACCGTGAAGCTGCGCGATGGTCGCATTCATCGAGTCGTAGACCAATGCACGCTCGGCCGGGTCGATGCCGGGCATTTGCGGCTCCCAGAACACGCGGCCATCGACAAAGTCCATGACGTAGAACGGCGTGCCGGCCAGGCTATCGTCGGCGCAATACGCAAGTGGCTGCGCGACCGGGAAGCTTTGCGCATGCAGCGCGCGGATGACGCGGTATTCGCGGTCGACAGCATGCGCGGAGGGGAGCAGTTTGCCGGGTGGCTTGCGGCGCAGCACGTAACGGCGTCGCGGCGTCTCCAGCAGATAAGTCGGGTTCGACTGCCCGCCCTTGAACTGCTGCACCGTGAGCGGTCCCGCGAAGCCTGCGACATTCGCGGCGAGATAGCGTTCGAGGCTCGCGGCATCGATCCGCAGCGCCGCCGCCACATCCTTGGTACCGGAGAACACCTGCTGGCGGTCGACCGTCGCCATCGCGCTACACCGTTATTTCCTTGCCCCGAACGAGATCGGGGCGTCGGCATAGATCTTGTACTGTTGGGACTTCGGCTTCGCCTTGTCCTCCTCGTTGACGTACTGAATCGAGCTTTTGCCGACGAGCTTGCGCGGCAGGATCATCACGCGGATGAAGCGGCTGGGCTTGTCGGATGACGCCTGCGCGAAGACGGGATCCGGCCCGGATTCGTACCACGCGCCGCCGGGGCCGAATGACGTCGAACGGCCGTGCGTGTCGATCCGGATGCCGCCCTCGATCAGGCAGCGGATTCCCGGCCCCTGATGGCGATGCTGAAAGGCGCAGCCGCCGGGCGGGAAGGCGACGCTGTCGCCGCGCATCAACAGCTCGCCCTTCGGCAGGGTCTCGAGAAACGCCGTAAGCTTTTCGTGTGTGGTCATGCCGGGCGCGTTGGCCGTGATGGAGCCCTGGTCGCCGCGCGTGAGCTCCCAACGCCAGCAGGTGACACCGCCGGAGCCCGGCTTCACCGTGACCGCCGTCTCGCCCTGCCACGCTTCGCCTTCGTTCAGCGTGGTGCCCGCGACCTTGGCCGAGCCGTGCACGATGAAAATGAACCGCGGCAATGGCGGCAGCCGGAACTCGACGTTTTCGGCGCTGGACAACACGTCTTCATACAGCCGCATCGTTGGATGCATTCATCACTCCTGAATCACGCGGCAAGGAATTCCAGCATCGCCGCAGCCGTTGAGTCCGGATTTTCCTCGGTGAGGAAGTGGCCGGAGTCAACCGGCTTGCCGGTGGCGCCCGGCGCCCATTTTTTCCAGATGGCGAGCGGGCCGCCGGTCTCATTGGCAATGCCGGCGCCGCCCCAGAGCGCCAGCAGCGGGCAGTCGATTGTCTTGCCGGCCTTGCGGTCGGCTTCGTCATTGACGAGATCGGCGTAGCGCCCGGCCCGATAATCCTCGCAATGCGCATGGATGCGCAGCGGATCCGAAAAGGCCGCCCGGTAATGATCCATCGCGCGTGGGTCGAAAGCCGACAGGTTTTTCGCCTTGGTCCAGCTCGCCATCTTCCATTCAAGGTAGTCGACCGGCGCCTTGGTGATGAGCATTTCCGGCAACGGCTCCGGCTGCGCGAGGAACGGCCAGTGCCACACCTTCATCGCCATGTTGCGATCCATTCCGAGCCACATGTCGTAGGTCGGGACGATGTCGAGCGTCACCATGCGCTCGACGCGCCCCGGATGATCGAGCGCGAGACGGTAGGCGACACGACCGCCGCGGTCGTGACCGGCCAGCCGGAAGCGCGCATGGCCAAGCTTTCCCATAGCCTCGACCATCACCCGCGCCATCGATCGCTTGTCGTAAGGTGCGTGCTTTTCGTCGGCGCGCGGCACGTCCGACCACCCATAGCCAGGCAGGTCCGGGATCACCAGTGACCAGCGCTGCATGAGCTGCTGCGCCACCCGGTGCCACATCACGTTGGTCTGGGTGTAGCCGTGCAAAAGCAGGAGCGGCGGTCCGCTGCCGCCGGTGCGCGCGAAGATTTTTCCGACCGACGTATCGATCCACTGTGAAGCAAAATCGGGAAAGAGATCGGCGAGATCGGGCATGAGCTCTCCGCTTCGTCATGCCCGGCCTTGTGCCGGGCATCCACGACTTCTTATCAAAGCAAGACGTGGATGGCCGGGACAAGCCCGGCCCTGACAATTCCGAGGTTTACTTTTTTTCCCTCTCGATCGCTCGCCAGCCGATATCCCGGCGGCAGAAGCCCTCCGGCCATTTGATGCGATCGACGGCTTGATAGGCCCGCGTCTGCGCCTCGCGCACCGTCTTGCCGCGCGCGCAGACATTGAGCACCCGCCCGCCATTGGCGAGGATTTCGGCGCCGTCGGCCTTCGTGCCGGCATGGAAGATTTCGACGCCCTCGATTTGTGCGGCGGCATCAAGGCCTTCGATGACCGAGCCCTTGTCGTAGTTTCCAGGATAGCCCTTCGCGGCCATTACAACCGTCAGCGCCGCGTCCGGGTGCCATCGCAGGTCGAAATTCTTGAGCTGGCCGTCGCGCGCGGCCAGCAGTGCCGGCACCAGGTCCGACATCATGCGCAGCATCAGCACCTGGCACTCCGGATCGCCGAAGCGGACATTGTACTCGATCAGCTTCGGCCCATCTTTCGTGATCATCAGCCCGGCGAAGAACACACCCTTGTACGGCGCGCCAGCGCGCGCGAGGGCGCGCACGGTCGGGTAAATGATCTCGTCCATGACGCGCTTGTTCATCGCCTCGGTCATGATCGGCGCCGGCGAATAAGCGCCCATGCCGCCGGTATTCGGTCCCTTGTCGCCGTCCCCGACGCGCTTGTGATCCTGTGCCGACGCGAGCGGGATCGCGGTCTCTCCGTCGCAGAGGGCAAAGAACGATGCTTCTTCGCCGACGAGACACTCTTCGATCACGATTTCCCAGGCCGGCGCGCCGAGGCCGCCGCCAAACATCATGTCGATCGCGGCTTCGGCCTCCTGCACGGTTTCCGCAACGACGACGCCCTTGCCGGCGGCCAGCCCATCCGCCTTCACGACAATCGGCGCGCCGGTCTTGCGCACGTACTCCTTCGCGGGGGCCGCGCTCTTGAAGCGCTCATAAGCGGCAGTAGGAATGTTGTTGGCCCTGCAGAGATCCTTGGTGAAGCCTTTCGAGCCTTCGAGCCGCGCCGCCCATTTCGTTGGGCCGAAGGCCTTGATGCCAGCGGTTTCGAGATCGTCGACGATACCGGCACAGAGCGGCACTTCCGGCCCGACGACGACGAGGTCGATTTTCTTCTCCTTGCAAAAAGCGATCACCGCCGCGTGGTTGGCTGTGTCGAGCGGCACACACTCGGCCTCCTGCGCGATTCCGGCGTTGCCGGGGGCGCAGTAGAGCCTGTCGGTGAGCGGGCTTGCCGCCATCTTCCAGGCGAGCGCATGCTCGCGTCCGCCGGAACCAATAATGAGGATGTTCATGGGACGCGCAGCCGGCCTTTAGGGGATGGTCGCCGTTTGGTGTAGCATGATGCCTCGCCCTCGCAAGAGATTCGACCCGAATGGCAGAGCCCGCCCTCGATAACGTTGTGGAATGGTCCGTCTCCGAACTCTCTATGGCGCTCAAGCGCACCGTGGAGGATGCCTACGGCTATGTGCGCGTGCGTGGAGAAGTGTCCGGGTTCAAGGGGCAACACCAAAACGGGCACGTGTACTTTTCCTTGAAGGACGAAGAGGCCGTCATCAACGCGGTTATCTGGCGAAGCGCCTGGAGCCGCATGAGGATCAAGCCAGAAGAGGGGCTTGAGGTTGTCGTTACCGGGAAGATCACCACCTTCCCCCGTCAATCAAAATACCAAATTGATATCCAAACGCTGGCACCAGCCGGCGTCGGCGCGCTGATGAAGCTGCTCGAGGATCGCAAGAAGAAGCTGGCCGCCGAAGGCCTGTTCGACGAAGCGCGCAAGCAGCTGCTGCCGTTTCTCCCGGAAGTCATCGGCGTCGTTACGTCGCCAACCGGCGCGGTGATCCGCGACATCCTCCACCGCCTGGAGGACCGGTTTCCGCGGCGCGTTCTGGTGTGGCCGGTCCGCGTGCAGGGCGACACTTCGGCGGCCGAGGTCGCCGGTGCCATTCATGGTTTCAACGCAATGCCCGAAGCTGGTCCTATGCCGCGGCCCGACCTGATCATCGTCGCGCGCGGCGGCGGCTCGCTCGAGGATCTCTGGTCGTTCAACGAAGAGATCGTGGTGCGCGCGGCGGCGGCGAGCATGATCCCGCTGATCTCGGCCGTCGGTCATGAAACCGACATCACGTTGATCGATTTCGCCGCCGACCGTCGCGCACCGACGCCGACCGCCGCCGCCGAAATGGCCGTTCCCGTTCGCGCCGAGCTGATGGTTTCGCTGTCGAATCTCGGGTCCCGCAAGCTCGCCTGCTGGCGCCGCAATGTCGACCGCTATCGCAAGGAGCTGCGCCTGCTCGCGCGCGCTCTGCCGGCGCTTGACGATCTGCTCGCGGTGCCGCGTCAGCGCCTCGATGCCTGCACCGGACGGTTGCCGCGCGCACTGCGCGCCAATGCGCAGATCCACCACACGCAACTGACGCGTGCCGCCTCGCGGCTGTCCCCCCGGCTGCTGTCGCACCGTATCGAGCGGTGCCGGGAGCAGACCGCGGCATTCGGCGACCGCGCGCACCGCGCCTTCCGGATTTTCCGCGACCGCCGTGCTGCGCGTCTGCGCAGCGTGGGACAATTGCTGGCCGCCTATTCCTATCGCGGCGTGCTCGCGCGCGGCTTTGCGCTGGTGCGCGACGGTGACGGCCGCCCGCTTCGGACGGCGGCTGCGGTCGGGTCGGGGACGCGTCTGGAAATCGAATTTTCCGATGGCCGCATCGGCGCAACGGCAGACGGCGAACGCGCCGCGTCGCCGCCCGCGAAATCCAAGGCGCGCACGCGTGAGGGCGGGGGTTCCAGCGGCCAGGGCAGTCTGTTTGGCGCGTAATACAAGGGTTTCGCAGGCGCGGCCGAACGACTATGTTGATCTGCGCCGAAATGGTCTGGCATAGACGGAGGCCGGTTTGCTCAATCGCTACGATCGATCCTCGCCAATGAACGGTGAGGCGGAGGTGAAATACCTCGACGGCGATTTCCGCGTGGTGCGGCCGGGCGGGTTCGTGCGGTGTGCGGTCAGCGGCGTGCCGATCCCGCTCGAGGAGCTCAAATACTGGAGCGTCGAATTGCAGGAGGCCTATGCTACTCCGGAGGCTGTCCTGCAGCGCTATCAGGAACGGCACGCGCCAAAGCAATAGGCGCTAGACCGGGAATACGTCATGCCCGCGCTTGTCGCGGGCATCCACGTCTTGAAATCTGGCAGCAACAAAGACGTGGATGGCCGGGACAAGCCCGGCCATGACGAAGAAGAGTGTCGATCTCAAGTGATAGGCGCTAGCGCGGCAGCTTGGACTTTATCAGCCGGCGTAACTCGCCGGGTTCCTGAACGACCATCGTGACCGGGAGCGTCTGCGCGCTGGCGGCGAGCGCCGCCAGTCGTGGATCGCCATCCATGCGTGCACGGTCCTTTTCCGTGGTGAGCAATGTGAGTCCAGAATGCTCGGCGCGCATGATCAGCTCACTGGCGTCTTGCGGCGTGTATCGGTGGTGGTCCGGAAAGGTGCGGCGTCTTGATACAACGATGCCGGCTGTGCGGGCGGTTGCAAAAAACTTGTCAGGGTCGCCGATACCCGCGAAGGCCAGGACATTGTGCCCGCTGAGTGCGGAGACCGCGGCTTTGTCGGGCACGAGGCGCGCATGAAAGACCGGACGCGACCGCGCACGCAGCCGCTCGGCGACGCCATCCGCGGCCTTGCCTTCGCCAACGACAAGCAATGCATCCGTTCGGGCGAGCTGCGCATCCAGTGGCGCGCGCAGGGGGCCAGCCGGGAACACGTGGGCATTGCCGATCCCGCGCCGCGCATCGATGACGGCCAGTGTGAAATCTTTGGCCAGCGAAGAATTTTGAAGTCCATCATCGAGAATGACCGCGCTTGCGCCTTGCGCGCGTGCAAATTCAGCGCCGCCGACACGATCACGGGCGATGATGGTAGGCGCCGCACGCGCAAGCAACAAAGGTTCGTCACCCACCTGCGCCGCGCTGTCGGACCGGCCATCCACCAGTTTAGGTCCCGCCTCGCTACCGCCATAGCCGCGGCTGAGGCAAAACGGACGCCCGCCACCGTCGGTGAGCATTTTTGCGAGCATGATGACGGCAGGTGTCTTGCCGGCGCCGCCGAGCGTGAAGTTGCCCACGCACAACACAGGCAGGCCGGGCCGCACACCCGTCTTCGCCATGCGCCGTGCGGCGATCGCTCCATAGATGAGCCCCAGGGGTGCGAGGAGCCGGGCCTGCGCGCCTCCACCGCGCCACCAGAAGGCCGGTTCACGCATGGCGAGCTCTTTGATGAAGCTGCAATTGCATGAGATAAGGGTCGAGCGACGCCAGTGTGCGATCAAGCGCGCCGCCCAGGGTCTCGACCACTTTATGTCCAGCATCCGCAACCCGTGCGCAGGCATCGGGATCGCCCAGCCAGGCGGCGAGATGCGCGACAAGGCGGTCCGGGCCGGCAACTGGCTCCGCGCCGTGCGCGTCGTCGAGCGCGGCGTAGATCTCCCCAAAGTTCCAGACGTGAGGGCCGTGCAGAATTGCGGAGCCGAGCTTGGCGGCCTCGATCGGATTTTGTCCGCCATGCTTAACGAGCGAACCACCGATGAAGACAGCAGGCGCCACGCGGTAGAGGAGGCCGAGCTCGCCGACGGTGTCGGCGACATAAATATCGGTATTGCGGTTTGGCAATTCCTTACGCGAACGCAGCGCCACTGACAGGCCCACGGAGGCAGCCATCGCGGCGATGTCCGCGCCGCGTTCGGGATGGCGCGGAGCGATAAGCGTTAGCAGCCCAGGAAAGTTGGCGCGCAGCCGGGTGTGGGCTTCAAGGACGGAGCTCTCCTCGCCCGCGTGGGTCGAGGCGGCAGCAATGACCGGCCGGTCGCCGATGGCATCCTGCAAGGCCGCGAGCGCGGCCGGGTCGGCTGGAGGTGCGGGCACGTCGAGCTTGAGGTTGCCGGTCGTGAAAACCTGCGGCGCTCCAAGCTCGCCGAAACGCATTGCATCGGGAGCGGTGCCGGCAAGGCAGAGATCGAGCCGCTGTAAAAGATTGGCGATGGAATTCGGAAGGCGCCGCCAGCGCCGGAATGAATCTTCCGAGAGTCGGCCATTGACCAGGACCATGGGCACGCCGCGATCGGAGGCTTCGATGATCATATTCGGCCAGAGGTCGGATTCCACGAACAATGCGAGGTCGGGCCTCCAATGATCGAGGAAACGGCCGACGAAGCGCGGAACGTCGACGGGAATGAATTGATGCACGACCCCGCGCGGAAGGCGCTGCTCGGCAAGATCGCCCGATGTAACGGTGCCGGTCGTGACCAGGATGGGAATGCCGCGCGCGCGTATCCGCTCGATCAACGGCAGCACGCTGGCAAGCTCTCCCACGCTTGCGCCGTGCAGCCAGATCAGTGGCCCGTCCGGCCGCGCGATGCGGCTTTCTCCGCGCCGTTCGGCGAGACGTTGACGGTGCTCTTTTCCGCGCTTGGCCCTGCGCGCGAGCAATATGGGGGCGAACGGCGCTGCTGCCCGCGACACCAGGCGATAGATCATCAAGCCGACGGGTAATCTGCTCACGATGCGGTGCCCCTGGATTTATCCGCGAGGTCGTAAGCGTGCGCCGTCAGCCGGTTGAGTTCGTCTTCCACTTGCTTGCGCGCGTCTTCAAGGGCGACGACGTCCGCTTCGCGCGAGACAAAGATCGGGCCGCTTGCGGCGATGCCGATCCGGCTGAAGGGCAGATTGATGGCGGTGCGGTCCCAATTATCGAGCTCGATTCGACGGCTGGATGCCATCGCCACCATATAGATGGGGCGGCCGGAATGCTGGGCGAGCTTTACGACGCCAAGACCGGCGACGCGCGCGACTTTCGGAACATCGGCGGTCATTGCGACATTGTAATCATCCTTGAGCGCTTCGAGCATCTCATGGAAAGCGGTCGCGCCGCCTTTTCGGTGGAATTCGCCGTTGTGTGCACCCGATCCGCGGATCGTGCCGATGCCGAGCTTCTCCGCGGCGCGCGCATTGACCTCGCCGTCGCGGTGGCGCGAAATCAGCACCTTGGCGCGATGCCGCTTGGCGTCCTTGATGAATGGCATCAGGAAGTGCTGGCCATGCCATGCCGCAATGATCGCCGGCATCTCCGCCATCTCGTAGAGGTTCATGGCTCCCGGCTCCACGACGGGGCGGCTGGTGAACCAGACGAAGCGAAGATACCAGGCGCCGAGCGTGCCCATGATCTCCTGGAACACGGACGAGGCGGTGAAACGCTTAAGTGACACCATCAAGCCTGCCCTACGGTTCCGTGCGACCAGTAGCCTCGGGATCGAGCAGTCGATGAAGGTGAACGATGAAGTAGCGCATGTGCGCGTTGTCGACGGTCTGCTGCGCCTTCGCCTTCCAGGCGACATAGGCGCTGGCATAATTTGGATAGACGCCGACGATGTCGACCTTGTCGAGATCCTTGAACTCGGAGCCGCCGAGCTCGGTGAGCTCGCCGCCGAGGACGAGGTGCAGCAATTGCGGTTTCGTTGCGGGCGAATCTGCAGGCATGGGTCGGTCTTTGGGTCGATCTCAGGAAAGGTTCAACTCTATGCGAATTCCGCTTTTCGGTCGCGCACCAGTCCGATCAGGGCATCATGGCGGGCCTGACCGGCCGCGATGAGCGCGCCGTGAACGGCCTGCGAACCGTTGTATTTAAGCGGCCTTCCTGTGAAATCGGTCAGCGCGCCGCCGGCTTCGTGCACCAAAAGGTCGGCGGCGGCAAGATCCCAGTCGTGGCTGCCCCGCGAGGCGAAAGCCGCGTCGAAGGCCCCTTGTGCCACGCGCGCGAGCCGCAGGGCGAGCGAGTGGACTTTCGGCTGGGCGAGCGTGCCCTCCGCGAGGCTTGAAAACTGGTCCAGGTAGCGTTTGGGTCCGGCGATCTTTGCTCCGTGCAATCCGTCACCGTCGTTCGCCTTGATTGGCGCACCGTTGAGCGTCGCACCGGCGGCGCGCGCCGCGAGAAATATCTCTTCGCTCACCGGCGCGTAGAGCGCGGCAAGAAGCGGGCGTCCGTCTTCGACCAGTGCGGCCGAGATGGACCAATCGGCCCGACCGGAGATGAAAGCGCGGGTGCCATCGATCGGATCGACAATCCATGTGTACGCGTGCGTCGTGTCCGGCAAGCCTTCCGTTTCTTCCGACAGCCAGCCGGCGCCCGGAGCCAGCGCGGTCAGCCGCTGGTGCAGCAGATCGTTGACCGCGATGTCCGCTTCGCTGACCGGAGACCGGTCCTCGCCTTTGGTCCAGTGCCTGAATGCACTTTGCGCTGTCTTACGGGCAAGCGCGCCGGCCTCGCGCATCACGGCCTCGAGCGGCGCGCGCAGTGTGCTTGTCTCACTGGCCGGCAACGGTCAGACCCTCAACTCTCAAGGTGGGTGCGTTGGTGCCGTAGCGGAATTCCAGGTCGTTGGCCGGCGTCAGCGTCCGGAACATCTCAAGCAGATTGCCCGCGATCGTGACCTCGCTTACCGCATAAGTGCGTTTGCCGTTTTCGATCCAGACGCCGGAGGCGCCGCGGCTGTAATCGCCGGTGACCATGTTGGCGCCCGAGCCGATCAGGTCGGTGATGTAAAATCCGTCGGAAATATCGGCGATGAGCGCTTCCGGTGTCAGGCGACCTGGCTCGAGGTGCAGATTGCTGGGGCTCGGCGAGGGCACCGACGATGCATTGCGCTGGGCGTGCCCGGTGGTGACAAGGCCAAGCTCGCGTGCGGTCGCGCTGTCGAGCAGCCACGAACGCAGCACGCCGTCCTCGATCAATGCGAGCTTTTTTCCGGCGACGCCTTCGCCGTCGAACGGATGCGAGCGCAGCCCGCGTTTGCGCAGTGGGTCGTCGATGATGCGAATCCCGTCGGCAAACAGCTTCGCGCCCATCTTGTCTCGCAGGAAGCTGGTCTTGCGCGCGATCGACGAGCCATTGACGGCGCTGGCAAGGTGCGAAACCAGCGAGCCGGCGGTGCGCGGGTCGAATACGACGGGCACCTTGCGCGTGCTGACCTTGCGCGGGTTGAGACGCGCGATCGCCCGCTGTGCCGCGCTGTGGCCGATTTTTTCCGGCGATTCCAGGTCGTCGGCGTGCCGCACCGCGCTGTAGTCGTAGTCGCGCTCCATGCCGGTGCCCTCGCCGGCGATTGCCGTCATCGATACGTGGTGGTTGGAGCCGAGATACGCGCCGTGGAAGCCGTGACTGGTGACCAGCACCACTCCACCGATTCCCGCCGAGGCGGACGCGCCGCCGGATTTGCTGACGCCCTTGACCCCAAGCCCCGCCTGCTCGGCGGCCCGGGCCATGGCTTCAAGCTCTCGCACACTGGGCAGGTCGGGATCGATCAGGTCGAGCTCGGGAAACTTGTGGGCCAGCAGTTTGTCGTCGGCGAGGCCGGCGAACCTGTCCTCGGGCGTCGCCCGCGCCATCGCGACGGCGCGTTCCGCCAGCGCCGCGGCGCCATTAGCGGTGACTTCATTGGTTGAAACCACGGCCTGTCGCCGGCCGATGAAGACGCGCAGGCCGAGATCATCGCCCTCGGCGCGCTCGGATTCTTCCGTGTTCCCGTCTCGCACCTCGATGGCGAGCGACATCGAGCGCACCGCGACCGCATCCGCCGCGTCGGCACCGGCTGCGTGCGCGGCCTTAACGAGCCGGTCGGCGCGATCGGTCAGCGCGCTCAGGTCCAGAAGGGAATGGACAGATGAAAGCATTGCTAAGTTCCAAATGGGCGCTTGAGCGCGCGATTCAACGGCCGGATCGCACAATTTGCCGCGTGCCGGCAACACCTCGTCAATCATGGTTCGCAACGCGGCGTCAATCATGCGCCGCAAGCTACGGCCGGTTAACCCATAACTTTAAGCGGATTTGGACGCGTTTCTGCCAGGAATGACGCGTGACCCGGCGACTAGACCGGGCGCGGGAGAGTTTCGAGGCGTCAAATGCGAAGTGGCGGATGCGCCGGGTCGGGCCGCGCGTTGCGGCTCGACCCCTTCGGCCTGCCCGTGCGATTTTGCGCGAGCGATGCCGCCGCCGATGGGCGGGTGCGGGACATCGAGCTTCATCGCGAACGAGTGGTGTTGAGGCGCTCGTTGTCCGGCATGCGCATGGCGCTCAATATGCCGGTGAAGGCGTTCGATGGCATCTCATTGCAGCTGGTGCCGGGCGAGGGCGGGGAAGCAGATCTGCTCGCGATCGTGTTGGAACACAGCGATCCATCACTGACGCTGCCACTCTACCTGACGTCGCGGCCCGACGAGGCCCTCGCCGAATGGCGGGCCTGGAGCGAGGTGCTCGGCGTGCCGTTGTTGCTCGCCAATCCCGTCACTGGCTCAGCGGATCCGCAGCTTGCGGATCTTCGCATCGAGCGACCCCGGCCGCGCCGACGCCGCAGAAGCACTTTGAAAAAGCGCCGTCCGTCAATTCTGATGCGGCGCGGCTTCGGAAAAATCACAAGAGCAACGCCGGTACATCGCGGCGAGCGCGAGATCATCGCGCGCAACTGATCTGAAATTGCGTGAGACGGCGCTACCGTTACTTGCAGCGCTGCAGGTTCAACACGGTGCCGGATTGATTCATCACGATACGGTCGGAATCGACCTTGCGCAGCGTGTATTCGGTGTGGCCGGCGCTGACCTGCGCGTTGCTGAACTCATCGACGATGCGATAGTCCCCTTGGCCCATACTCTGCACGGACTTGTTCCGGTATTCCGGCACGCCGCCGTTGCTGTCGGTGCGTTGATCGCCGGCAAAATCGATCACACGCTTGTTGTCGGTGCAGTCGATCGGGCCCTTTTCGGAGCCGTTGCTCTCACCATACCTGCCGGTCACGGGATAGCTCTGCGCCAGCGCCGGCGCGGCGAGTGCGGTCGCGAGCAGGACGGCGAGAATCGTTTTGCGCATGGCGTAAAGAGTCGGCGTCACAAGGGTCAAAATCAAGCGCGGCCGAGCCGCATGATTAACGGCCGGCGCAGCAGGTCGATTCAATTAGCGGTTTTCCGGGGTGCCATAGCCACCGGCCGTCGGCGTTTGAATGATAATGGCCTCGTTTTCGTTGATGACGGTGGCGTCGCACCCCTGCAGCCTCTCCATGTGGCCGTCTTTGCGCCGCGCCCAGTTTTCGCCGACCTGGCCTGCCTCGCCGCCGGCCAGGCCGAACGGCGGTACCCGTCGGTGTCCTGACAGGATCGTGCATTCCATTTTTTCGAGGAAACGGATGGTGCGGCGAATTCCGTCGCCGGCATGCCACTTGCCGCGCCCCCCGGAGCCGAGGCGGATGTGGAAGTCCTCGAGCACGACCGGATAGCGGAATTCCAACACCTCCGGATCGGTGAGGCGCGTATTGGTCATATGGGTATGGACGGCATCGGTGCCGTTGAAGCCCGGGCCCGCCGGCGAGCCGGAGCAGATCGTCTCGTAATATTGATGGCGGGCATTGCCGAAGTTGAGATTGTTCATGGTGCCCTGCGCGGCCGCGAGGGCGCCGAGCGCGCCGAACAGGCAATTGGTGACGGCTTGCGAGGTTTCGACGTTGCCGGCCACGACGGCGGCCGGATATTCCGGCGACAACATGGATCGTTTTGGAATCACGATGTTGATCGGGCGCAGGCATCCGGCATTCATCGGAATCTCGTCGTCGACCATCACGCGGAATACGTAGAGCACGGCGGCGCGGGTGACCGGCTCCGGCGCGTTGAAATTGGTCGGCTGCTGCTCGCTTGTGCCGCTGAAATCGACTGTCGCCTCGCGTTTCCCCTTGTCGACCGTGATCTTGACCTTGATGAAGGTGCCCTGGTCCATCTCGTAGCTGAATTCCGAATCGTGCAATCGGTCGATCACGCGCCGCACGCTCTCGGCCGCGTTATCCTGCACGTGCTGCATGTAGGCTTTCACGACCGGCAGCGTGAAGTGCTCCACCATCTTGCGCAGTTCGGCCACGCCTTTTTCGTTGGCGGCCATCTGCGCCTTGATGTCGTTGATGTTCTGCACCGGGTTGCGCGCCGGGTATTTTGCCCCGGTGAGCGCTGCCAGCAATTCCTTTTCGCAAAAGCGGCCGCGATCGACCAGCTTGAAGTTATCGAAGAGCACGCCCTCCTGCTCGATGGTCGTCGCATTCGGCGACATCGAGCCTGGCGAGATGCCGCCGACATCGGCGTGGTGCCCGCGCGATGCCACCCAGAACAGGATCGATTTCTTTTTGTCGTCGAAGACTGGCGTGCAGACCGTGATATCTGGCAGGTGCGTGCCCCCGTTGTAGGGGGCGTTGATCGCATAGACGTCGGCGGGCCGGATGTGGCCCTGGTTTTCGCGGATGATCGTTTCGACCGCGCGATCCATCGAGCCAAGGTGGACCGGCATATGCGGCGCGTTGGCGACGAGCGTCCCGTCATGCGCGAAAACAGCGCACGAAAAATCAAGACGCTCCTTGATGTTCACGGAGTAGGCGGTGTTCTGCAGCGAAACACCCATCTGTTCCGCAATCGACATGAAGAGATTATTGAACACTTCGAGCATCACGGGATCGGCATGCGTTCCGATGGCGTGAACGCGCCTGAGCTTCTTGGCGCGGGTGAGCACGAGATGATTTCTGGCCGTCAGTTCGGCCTGCCAGCCGGGCTCGACCACGATCGTCTGGTGCGGCTCGATGATGATAGCGGCCCCTTTGACGCGGGATCCGGGCTTGAGCTGGTCGCGCGTGTAGACGTTGGCCTTGTGCCAGTCGCCGCCGGAAAAGAATTGCGTTTGCAGCGCCGGCCTGGGCAGTGCGCTGCGCGACCGCCGGGCAGGTTTCTCGGTGAACTTGGCGCCGCCGCCGACGGCCTCCACGGACACGGCCTCGATCACGATCTGCTTTGTGCGATCGATGAAGCCGAACCGCGCCTTGTGTGCCTTTTCAAACGCGCGCTTCATTGCGGCGCCGCTACCTGCCGCCACCACGAGCGGAGTATCGGTGCCGGCGTAACGAATATGCGCGCGCACGAAGACCTTGATCTTGCTGGCCGGCACACCCTGGCCTTCGACCTCTTTTTTGGTGGCTTTTCCGAGCAATTTTCCGACGCGCGCGATCGCCTTGAGGGCCTTGGCGCCGAACGGCAATTCGATGGCCTGCTCGCGCGTCGCGCGGATGTCGGCGAGGCCCATGCCGTAGGCCGAAAGCAGCGACGAGAAGGGATGAATGAGCACGCGCGTCATGCCGAGTGCGTCGGCGACCAGGCAGGCATGCTGGCCGCCCGCGCCACCAAAGCAGTTGAGTGCGTAACGCGTGATGTCATAGCCACGCTGCACGGAAATCTTCTTGATCGCGTTGGCCATGTTCTCGACCGCGATCTTGATGAAGCCATCGGCGACATCTTCGGGCTTTCTGCCGCCGACCTGCTGGGCGAGGTCTGTGAAGGCCATGCGCACGGCGTGCGCGTCGAGCGGCAGGTTCTGCGACGGTCCGAAAATTTTCGGGAAGAAATCAGGGATGAGCTTGCCGACCATCACATTGGCGTCGGTGACGGCGAGGGGGCCGTTGCGCCGGTAGCATTTCGGGCCGGGATTGGCGCCCGCCGAATCGGGGCCGACGCGGAAGCGGGCGCCGTCAAAATGCAGGATCGAACCGCCGCCGGCGGCGACGGTGTGGATCAGCATCATCGGCGCGCGCATGCGCACGCCGGCGACTTCCGTCTCGAAGGCGCGCTCATATTCGCCGTCGAAATGCGAGACGTCGGTGGAGGTCCCGCCCATGTCGAAGCCGATGAGGCGGTTCAGCCCGGCTTGCCTTCCGGTTTCCGCCATCCCGACCACGCCGCCGGCTGGGCCGGATAGGATCGCATCCTTGCCCTGAAACAATTCCGCGGCAGTGAGGCCGCCGGACGACATCATGAACATCAAGCGCGCGGCCGAACGTTTTGCCTCGAGATCCTTGTCGACCTGCGCCACGTAACGCCGAAGGATGGGAGAGAGGTACGCATCGACCACCGTCGTGTCGCCGCGGCCGACGAGCTTGATCAGCGGCGAAACCTCGTGGCTGACCGAAACCTGCGAGAAACCAATCTCGCGCGCCAGCGCCGCCACCTTTCTTTCGTGATCGGCGTGGCGGTAGGCGTGCATGAAGACGATTGCGACTGCCTCGATTCCGTCGGCCACGGCAGCGTTCAGCGCCGCACGCACGGCCGCGAGATCAGGCTCACGCTCCACTGTACCGTCGGCGCGGACGCGCTCGTCGACTTCAACAACGCGCTCATAGAGCATGTCCGGCTTGATGATGTGGCGGGCAAAGATTTTCGGCCGCGCCTGGTAGCCGATCTTCAGCGCGTCGCGGAAGCCCTTGGTGACGAGCAACACGGTACGGTCGCCCTTGCGCTCGAGCAGCGCATTGGTGGCGACCGTGGTGCCCATTTTCACCGCGCCGACGTGCCCGGTTGGGATTGCTTCTCCCGGCTTCAGGCCAAGCAGGTCGCGGATGCCCTGCACGGCCGCGTCGGAATAGGCCTCGGGATTTTCCGACAGGAGCTTGTGTGCGACCAGCGATCCGTCGGGGCGGCGTCCGACCACGTCGGTGAAGGTGCCGCCGCGGTCGATCCAGAAGTCCCAAAGCTGCGGTGAAGTTTTTCTCGCCATGG
>JBKPRE010000115.1:0-25840 GCA_046734435.1 Pseudomonadota bacterium
ACTTTCATGGATTGCGGAAGCGAGCGTTCTGACACGCGTTAACGACTTCTATTCCCCGACGAGCCGTGCGAACCTGATGATATAACACGGGAACGTTCTCAATAGTCCAATCCGAGGGCTCAACGATAGTGACGAAGGACGGCGCTACTAAGGCTGCCCAGGCGCTCTGGTACACGGCCCGCGGGAAAGCGGAGATCCGGCAGGAAACGCTGCAGCCGCCGCGGCCGCATGAGGTGCGGATCCGCGCGCTATTCGGCGCGCTCAGCAGAGGCACCGAGGCTCTCGTGCTGGGCGGACGGGTCCCGCGCAGCGAGTTCGAGCGCATGCGCGCGCCCTTCATGGCGGGCGATTTCCCGTTCCCGGTGAAATACGGTTACGCAACCGTCGGCGAAATCGACGGCGGCCCCGCCGAATTGGTCGGCCGCAAAGTCTTCGCCCTGCATCCCCATCAAACCTATTTCAATATTCCGCAGGACGCCGTCGTGCCTCTGCCCGAATTGGTCACGCCACAGCGCGCCGTTTTGGCGGCGAACATGGAAACGGCGCTCAACGCCGTATGGGATGCGGCGCCCGGACCGGCGGACCGGATCGCGGTCGTGGGCGCCGGCGCTGTCGGCGCGATGGTCGCCTATATCTGCGGACATCTTCCGGGCGCGGACGTGACGCTCGTCGACACCAACAGCGCCCGCGCGCAGTTGGCGCAGCGGCTCGGAGTCCGCTTTGCCACGCCCGAGTCCGCAAAGAGCGACTGTGACGTCGTTTTTCACGCAAGCGGAACGGCCGCCGGACTCGATGCGGCCATCGCACACGCAGGCGAGGAAGCGACAGTGCTTGAATTGAGCTGGTATGGCGAGCAGCCGGTCGCAGCGTCATTGGGCGGCAGCTTCCACAGCCGGCGTCTGCGCCTGATATCAAGTCAGGTCGGCAAGATTGCCGCTTCACACCGGCCGCGCTGGACGCATGGGCAGCGGATTCGCGCCGCGCTCAATTTGCTTGCCGACGCGCGCCTCGACGCGCTTCTCGCCCCGGCTGTGCGGTTTCGCGATTTGCCGTCTCGTCTGCCTGCATTGCTGGATCCGAAGAGCAATGTCATTGCTCAACTCATTTCCTACGATTAGGGAGGTCCTTTGTTTTCCGTCGAAGTCCGCGACCACATCATGATTGCTCATTCGTTCCGCGGGGCCATGTTCGGGCCGGCGCAAGCGTTGCACGGCGCGACATTCGTTGTCGACGCGGCCTTCTTTGCCGAGAGTCTCGATCCGAACGGAGTTGTCATCGATATCGGCCGCGCCCATGAAACGCTGAAGGCCGCCCTCGTTCCGCTGAATTATCGCAATCTCGATGAGTTGAGCGAGTTCAAAGGCATCAACACGACCACCGAGTTTCTGACCAAGCACATTTACGATCAGCTCGCGAAGGCAGCGCGCGCCGACAAGCTCGGCCGCTCCGGCCGCGAACTGAAAGCGATCCGCGTCACGCTCGGCGAGTCTCACGTCGCGCGGGCGTCCTACGAGGCGAACTTGTGGTAAAACGGCTCGTCTTCGCAGTGCCCGGCGATCTTTCCACGCCGACCGGCGGTTACGCCTATGACCGGCGCATCGTCACCGAACTCGAGGCTCTCGGCTGGACCATCGAGTGCATCAATCTCGGTGAGAACTTTCCCTGGCCCGCCAAAGAGACCCGTGCCACCGCTGAGGCGCGACTATTGATGGTGCCGGAAGGCTGTCCCATTATCGCCGACGGACTCGCGCTCGGCGCCCTGCCCGAAGCAGCGCGCCGCCTCCGCGCGCACCATGTGCTGGTCGGCCTTGTCCATCACCCGCTCGCGTTGGAGACCGGGCTTACCGAAACGCAAGCCAACATCCTGCGCGCCAGCGAAAAGGCGGCCCTCGCCGCCGTCAAACATGTGGTCGTGACAAGCAAGGCGACGGCACAGCGGCTGGTCGCGGATTATTCCGTTCCGGAGGACAAGATCACAATCGCAAGGCCGGGAAACGACATCGTGGCATCGGCACCCGGAAATCGCGACGGCAGCGTGCATATTCTCTCGGTCGGTGCCGTGGTGCCGCGCAAAGGCTTCGACGTCCTTGTCGCTGCACTTGCAACAATGACCGATCTGCCGTGGCGCCTCACCATCGCCGGCGACCGCGGTCGCGACGCAAAGGCCGCCGCGCAGCTTGATGGCGACATCGCCCGCCTCAAACTTGGCGAGCGTGTAACGGTGCTTGGCGCGATATCCCCGCAACGAATTTCCGAACTCTATGCCGATGCCGACATATTCGCTCTCGCCTCTCGCTTCGAGGGCTACGGCATGGCCTACAGTGAGGCGATCGCGCACGGGCTCCCGGTCGTCGGCACGCGAGCGGGAGCGATCCCTGATACCGTGCCGCCCAATGCCGGCATCCTGGTTGCGCCCGACGATGTGCCCGCGTTCGCCGTGGCACTGCGCCGGCTCATAACTGATGCCGACGAGCGAAATCGGCTCGCCGCTTCCGCACGAGCGGCAGCGGCCAAACTTCCGACCTGGCAGGAATCCGCAAAAATCGTGGCGCGGACGCTGGAGATGCTCGCGTGAACGGCTTCTCCGCCGACTGGCTTGCTCTGCGGGAGCCTTATGACCTGCGTGCGCGCAGCCGCGAAGTTATTGCCGCGGTGGCAGCCTCAGTCGCCGCGCTGCCGTCGATCCACATTGTCGATCTCGCCTGCGGCACCGGCGCAACGGTGCGCGCACTCACCGGGCATTTGCAGTCACGGCAGGTCTGGCGGCTCGCCGACAATGATCTCGGTCTTCTTGGGCGGGCAAACGCGATGGCGCTTGGCGACAATGTCAAAATCACGGCGGTTCCGCTCGATCTCAATCGCGACCTCGAGGCCGCGCTCGATGGCGCGGTTGACCTGGTCACCACCTCGGCATTTATCGACCTCGTTTCGAAAAACTGGCTCGACCGGCTAACGACAGAAATCGCCGCGCGCTCGATCCCGTTTTACGCCGCATTGACCTATGACGGCCGTATCGACATCACTCCGAATGATCCGGCAGATGCGTCGATCGTGGCGGCGATCAACAAGCATCAGGCCACCGACAAGGGATTTGGCCCGGCGCTCGGACCGGAGGCTGCCGCTTATGCGATCGGCGCCTTCGAGCGCCTAGGTTACACCGTAACTCATCGCCAATCGGATTGGACGATGGGCCCGAACGATCGCGACATTCAACTGGAGATATTTGCCGGCTGGGCGGGCGCGGCGCGCGAAATCGGCTCGCTATCGCTCGCCGAAACCGCATCGTGGCTGACGCGCCGGCGCGCCGGCGTCGCCGCGGGAACATCGTCCCTTTGCGTCGGTCATGTCGATCTTTTTGCGATACCGACCGGCAGGCGCTGAACCGAAAGATCGCAATCAAGCAATATTTCGTCGTCAATTCGATGCGTACGCATTTGCACCCGCATGGCCTGGTCGGCGCGCTCGACCGGCGGCAGCGCGATGCCGGGTCGACCCGCGCCGAGAATAATCGGTGCGACAATCACGTGCAGTCGGTCAAGGCAACCTGCCGCAAGGAAGCGCGAAACGGTGTCGGCGCCACCTTCGATCAGTATTCGGCGCAATCCGCACGCACCGAGTGCTGCAAGGATCGCCGCGGGAGAAAGTTGCCGATCAGTCGTGGGCAGCCGAAGGAGCTCTGCGCCGGGGACCGAAGCAACGGATTTTCCTTCTGCGGTTACCAGGATGCGACGGACACCATCCTCACTGAAGACCCTCGCCTTGCTGCTGAGCCGGCCGTTCGGATCGATGACGATGCGAGCCGGCTGCTGCCCGGCGACCCGGCGTACGGTCAGCTGAGGATCGTCGGCTATCGCAGTACCGACGCCGATAACGACTGCGTCGACCAAAGCCCTCAACCGGTGGAGGTGCGTCAGTCCGGCCGGCCCGTTGATGAATTTTGAATGCCCCGATTCCGTCGCAATACGGCCATCGAGCGACTGACCGATCTGGCCAACCACCATCAACTCATCGACGAGGCCCCGCCGAAGCGGACCAAAAATTTCATTCCAGGGCTGCGGAAGGGGCTGGTCACCCGACCGGAAAATATTGCTAAACTCTAACCATGGGTCGGAGGCCTTGCCGCCGACATCGCTATTTGCGTTATGGGGAAAATTTCTTAGTGACATGGCAGCTAAAAGCACGCTCCGTGCGTTAACAACGGATCCGGCGCCAGCAGGCTGGCACAAAATCGGCCTATTTGCGACCGGAATGGTTACACGGCACTCGGTGTTCTTATATTGGCTAGCGTCTAAAAAAGCAGAAAGTCTCGGAATGATTTCAGTACGCAGTGGCGTAAGCCCATTGTTTGGCAGCAAAGGTCACGTTGGCGTCAGCCGCGGCCTCGCCGAATTTCACGGTCGACGTCCCGTCCTCATCACGGCAAAAAACGAAACGCTCCTTGCGCTGCCCGTGGAAGGACTCGATACCCCTCGTTTGATTGCGTTCAGGGCGCTTTGCGCACCACGCACGCCGCACCTCATTGTTACCGCACGTCGTGCGCTTGCGCTTGGACTGGATGCGCGGACGCCGATGGCGCTGCGGCTCGCGCCGGACGATGATGCGACCTCGATCGAGGCGCTTGTCAGTGATGCGACTTGTGTTCGTATTCCTGAAGCAAAACCTGCTGGTCCGACCGCTGCAGCAGCGATTCAACTCGTGAAGCTGTCGCAAGGGTTGCCTGCCGTGCTTGCGGTGGAGATTTCCGCCGGCGCCCTGCCTGCTGAGGTGGACATCATCACGGTCGACGCGGAAGCGGTCGCGCGGTTTGCCGACGAGGCGATCCGGTCACTGACGCTGGCGAGCGAGGCTTCGGTGCCGCTCGATTCCGGTATGCAGGCACGCTTCGTTGTTTTCCGCGACGCGATCGGCGGAAATTCCACCGCGATCATCGTGGGCAAGCCCGATTTTTCGAACGCCGTGCCCGTGCGACTGCATTCGGCATGCCTGACCGGTGACGTGTTCGGTTCGCGGCGCTGTGACTGTGGCGATCAGCTTCAGCTTGCCATCAGGCGACTGGAGGATCTCGGCGGCGGCGTCGTGCTCTACCTCGCCCAGGAAGGCCGCGGCGTCGGCCTCGCCAACAAGATGCGCACCTATCAGCTGCAGGACGAGGGTCTCGACACCGTTGATGCCAATACGACGCTCGGCTTCGACGATGACGAGCGCGATTACGGCATCGCCGCGCGCATGCTGCAGATGCTCAATTGCACGCGGGTCGTCCTTCTGACCAATAATCCCGCCAAGCTCGAGGGGCTCTCCAGGGCCGGCATCGAAATCGCAAGCCGGATGCCGCTTGAAACCCCGATTAACGCCGACAACCGGCGCTACATGGCAGCAAAGGCCGTTCGCGCCGGGCACCGCCTCGATCATCTGATGGCGTCGCTCGCCGAGCCGTCGTAACCACGGCACGGCTTTCCGCTGGCGTCATTGAACGGCGCTGATATCGTCTGCATCAGCGCCGCCCTTGCGGCTCAAAGAGCTGACATCAGCCATGCCACAAGACGTGCCGAGCCGGTCGATCGGCGACCTAACCTCCCCGGACATTTCCAGGCGGCTGCGGGCGAGCTCGATTGTGTGTCTGCCGATAGGCTCGATCGAACAGCACGGCCCGCATTTGCCGCTCAACACAGACGTCGTCTTGGCAGAGGAATTCACGCGCCGCATCATCGCGCGCTGGGGTGACACCTACGATCTGTGGCAGCTCCCGACTCAGGCGGTCAGTCTCGCGCGCGAGCATGAGTGGGCTCCTGGCACGCTGTCTCTGTCCATTGAAGGCATGACGCGCCTCATTCGCGACTTGGGACGCGAAATCGCGCGCAGCCTGCCCGCGCGCAATCTTGCGATCATCAACGGCCATGGCGGCAACCGCGGGATCCTGGAGGCTTTGGCACAGGATCTGCGGGGCGATTTCGGGCTCAATCTCTGCATTCTGCATCCGACCACCTGGGCGGACATCCACGCGGCTTCCAAAACGCCGGAAATCCATGGTGGGAAGAACGAAACGTCCTTGATGCTGGCGACCGCGCCGCATCTCGTCCGTATTGACGAAATCAAAAAACTGCACGGCGTTGCCGCATCCGATGCGGTGCGCACGACGGTCCTCGATCAGGCCGTGACGTGGCCGTGGATGACGAACGAGAAGGCCATAGCCGCAAGCGGCGTCATGGGCGACGCGAAATCCGCATCGACGGAATTCGGCCAGCAGCTCCTGGAAAAAATAACTGACGCGGCAGGCGCCGTTTTCAAGCAGCTTCTGGAACGCCAGCGGCTTCTGCGTGGCTAAGCAAAATGCAGGCTGCATCGCGATCGTCTGGCCGCGAGGAAAATCTTCTGCGCAATCTGGCTGTGGCCGCCGGCTTCGGCTGGTCGCTTGCCTTTGTCATCGTTGCGCTTGTCTATGAACTCCAGTTCTATGCCGACGGCGCGATATTTTCCTACGCGGTTGCGGTCCAGGACGTGTGGGCATTCCATTGGCACAACATCGCCAACCGCGCGTCGGTGTTTTTGCTTTCGCTCTGGCCCGCCGAAGTTCTCGTTGGACTGACCGGAAGTCCTACGGCCGGCATTATCACTTACGGTTTTCTTTTCTATGTCGCGCCACTCGCAGGTCTCGCCGGGACCTTGGCAGCCGACCGTTCACGCGGCCGCATTATCTTCGCCTACGCGTGCGCCTCGACGGCCTTGCTTTGCCCGCTGATTTTCGGCTTCCCCACAGAAATGTGGATGGCGCATGTATTGTTCTGGCCAGCGCTCGCGCTGGCCCATTATGCACGCCAGGGAGTCCTTGGGTCGGTCATCCTGTCAGTCACGATGACGGCGCTGGCCCTGACCCATGCGGGTGGCGTCGTATTCGCAATTGTTATTGTTGCGACGCTTGCGTTGCGCGGTTTTCATCATCCCTTGTTCCTGCGAGGCGCAGCTGTGCTGTTCGTCGCGATGGCGCTATGGGCCATCGTAAGGCTGGCCTACCCGCCCGACGACTACTTCGCAGATGTTCTTGTCAGGGCCGGACTGCATTTTTTCGACCCCGCGATTTTTCAGGTAAACCTCGTTGTCCTGTTGATTGTTGTTCTTGCCGGTTACAGCCTCCTCTTTCTGGTGCTGTCCCGGACCACGGCAATGCAGACGGCGCTGCTCGCGACACTCGCCGTCAGCGCAATCGCCCTGCTGATTTACTGGCTGCAGTTCGACCAGTGGGTCCACGCCAGCAACCGTTACTATCTCCGCACGGCGCTGGTCATCATTACTCCGGTCTTCGGTGTGTTATCAGCCGTCTACGCAATGCAAGCAGACGGCGCGCCGGTCAATTGTCCGCGTCTGCTGCAAACCGCGAAATTCCTGGCCCGCGGAACGGTCATCCGGGTCTGCACCGGCGCCATCATTCTTTGCACGGTTATTCATGTCGTTCAGACCGCAAAATTCGTCACGGGTTGGACAGCATACAAAGCGGCAGTGAGGGCGCTCGCATTGGGCAGCGCCTCCGATGCCGCGCTTGGCGATCCGCGCTTCGTCTCTATTGAGCGCATCTCACCCGAACTCAATCAGCTCGGCTGGTTCTCGACGGTCGAGTACTTGTCGGTCATCGTATCAGGTTTCAAACCGGCGCGGATCGTTGTCGACCCGGCGGGAAATTACTTCTGGCTGTCCTGCGAAACCGCAACGGACAGCGCGAAAGCAGCACGCTCTGTCCCCGTGCCGGCGCGTGAATTCATCAGAATCTACTCGTGCCTGCATCGTTGAGACTGATCACGTCTCATCGAGGGCAATCCATCTGCCCTCCGCGGCGCTGCGGTAGCAGGCCTCCACCAGTTTCACATCGCGCACGCCGGCCGACAGATCGCTAGACAGAGGCGCGCCCGCCACAACGTGGCTGAGAAAGCGCTCCCACCCGATCCGATAAGGATTCGTTTGGTCGACCCGCTCGGAAACTTCCGCCCAGTCCCGGCGATAATCAAAGCCGATATCGACCGTCGGATTGATGTGGCGAACCTCCGGCGTATCGCCCGCGCTTTGCGCCCAACAGCGATGCAGGCCGGCGACCGCCGAGCCACCGGTGCCGTCGACCTGGAATGTCAGAAGGTCGTCGCGACGCACCCGCGTTGCCCATGAGCAGACGATCGTTCCAACCGCGCCATTATCCAGCTCCGCCAATGTCAGGGATGTATCGTCGACATCGACGTCATAACGGGCGCCGTTCTCATCGGCGCGCTGCGGAATGGCCGTCGCATTAGCGGCTACGATGCGGCGGATCGGGCCAAGAATGCTTTCGATGACGTAGCGCCAATGCGGGTACATATCCATGGTGAGCCCGCCGGCGCCGCTTCGCTGGTAATTCCAGCTTGGTCGCTGGCTCTTGCGCTCGAAGCCGTCAAACACCCACCAGCCGAAATCGAGACGAAACCCGGTGACCCGGCCAAAAAACTTTTGGCCAGCAAGATGCGCGAGTTTCTGCAGCCCGGGCAGGAAGATCTTGTCCTCGACCGCGCCGTGCTTGAGGTTACGTGCGCGCGCTGCGGCCAGAAGCGACATCCCTTCCGAAACGGAGAGCGCAACAGGTTTTTCGCTGTAGATATGTTTGCCGGCAGCGATTGCCTTCGTCAGTATCGGCACACGCTGCACCGTCGCTGCAGCGTCGAAGAATATGGAATATCCGGGATCCGAGAGAGCAGCATCGAGATCGGTCATCCAGCGATCAATTCCGTTGCTGCGAGCAAGTGCGGCGAGGCGGCCCTCGTCACGACCGGCCAGGAGCAACCGCGGCATGATGCGGTCGCCGCCAATGGTCAGCCCGCCTTCGGTGCGGATCGGCAGCAGCGCATTCGCCAGATGCTGCGTCGAGGCAATACGCCCGGTCGCACCGTTGACGATGATTCCGATTTCCTGGACCGCCAAAACCTTGACCCTCCTGCCCGCCTTCCTATCATGCCGCGCCGTCGCCAGTATTGTAGGCGAGGCTCGACAGTGACAATGCCATGCCCCGCCACATCGTCTGCCTGACGTTTGATTTCGACACGCAATCCGGCTTTATCGCGCGCGGAATGACGACGCCGACGCCGCTGTCGCGCGGCGAGTTCGGCGCAATGGCTTCGCGCCGGATCATCGATTTTCTCGCTTCGCGCGCCATCAAGACGACCTGGTTCATTCCCGGGTTCACGATCGAAAGCTGGCCGCGCGAATGCGAGGCCGTCGTCAAGGCCGGGCATGAGGTTGCCCACCACAGCTGGGCCCATATTCCGCCAGCGACCCAAAGCCGCGATGAGGAGGAAGCCGATCTCGTTCGCGCCAACGAAGCGATCGCGCGCCTGACCGGCAAGAAGGCGCGTGGCTACCGCTCGCCGTCATGGGACCTGAGCGATCACACCATCGACCTGCTACTGGCGCACGGCTTTATCTACGACTCCAGCCTGATGGGGTCCGACTACGTGCCCTACCGCGCCCGGCGCGGCGACGTCGCAAAGCTTGGAGAGCCCTATCATTTCGGCGAGCAAACAAAGCTGATTGAAATGCCGATCAGCTGGTCGCTCGACGACTACCCGCACTTCGAGTTCGTGCGCATGCAGGCGTCGATCCTTGCAGGCATGCAGCCCGCGCGCGCGGTCTTGCAGAACTGGTTCGACGAATTCCTCTACATGAAAAAGACCGTCGGCTGGGGTGTTCTGACCTACACAATGCACCCTTATGTGATCGGCCGGGGCTATCGCATGCTGGCGCTGGAGGACATGGTCGACAAGCTTGCCAAGGAAGGCGCAACCTTCATGACCATGGAAGATGCCGCGCGCGCGGCCGAAAAGCAGCTAGCGCCGGCGAAACACTAGAGCGCGCACCAGTCGCGGATGATCGTCGAATAGATCTCGGTCGCCTGCTCGATCCGCGAAACGAAGCAGTACTCATCGGTCTGATGAGCGAGCTCCAATTCGCCGGGTCCAATGATCGCGGTCGGTGGCCCACCCATCGCCGGCGTCAGGACTGAAGCGTCGGTGAAATACGGTGCGGCGCCGATCTCGCGCCCAACGCCGGCAATCTCGCTGGCGGTGCGAAGGACTTTCCCGATCCAGGCGTCATTCGGATTGGTCCACACGCTCTGCGCGTCGAGCTTGGTACCAAGCTCCACATCGGTGCCGAGATAGCTCGCGAGTTGCTCGCGGATTCCTGCGTGGTTTTGCCCCGGAATTGTGCGGATATCGATGCCGATGGCGGCGCGGTCCGGGACGGAATTGATGTTGAGACCGCCGACGATCGTGCCAACGTTCAGCGTCGGCCCGCCGAGCACGTCGTGGCGTGCGACGTTGAAATCGAAATCCTGCAAAGCCGTGACGGCGCGCGCGGCTTTATAAACCGCATTGATGCCTTTTTCCGGCATCGAGCCGTGTGCGGTCAGCCCTTTTGTGACGGCATCGAGCCACAGCGCACCTTTGTGGCCTACGAGGGGTCGGTTGCCGGTCGGTTCCGCAACGACAAAGGCGCCGACTTTCGGCAGGCTCTTGAACTCTTGCGCCAGCGCGGCGGCGCCGGTGCAGCCGGTTTCCTCTCCCGCAGTGATGACCAGCACGACGCCGGGCGTACCGGCGAGCCTGTCGGACAGTTGCAGGCAGGCGACGACAAAGGCCGCGACGCCGCTTTTCATATCCGACGAGCCCCGTCCGTAGAGTTTTCCGTCGAGAATTTTGCCGGCGTGCGGGTCGACCGACCACGGCTGAGCGCCGAGCGGAACCGTATCGAGATGTCCGGTAAATCCTATCGGCAGTTTCCCTGAAGCGCCACCGATGCGAGCGACGATCTGCGCGCGGCCGTCGCCGAACGGAACCACGTCGACCGTGAAGCCCCCTTCTTTCAGCAAAGCGGCAAGCATTTCGGCACAGACCCGCTCTGCACCTGGCGGATTGATGGTGTTGAAGCGAACGAGGTCCTGCGTCAGCTCAACTGAAGATGTCATGACCTAACCGAAATAGGCGTCCCGGACTTCCGGCTGCGCCGCGAGCTCGGCCGGATTGCCGCTTGCGGCGACACGCCCCTTCGATAGCACGAATCCGAAGTTTGAAATCGCCAAAGTCTGATGCACGTTCTGCTCGACCAGAAGCACCGTTATGCCGCGCTCATTGATGCTGCGAATGATGTTGAAGTTCTCCTTGACCAGACGGGGCGATAGCCCGAGGGAGGGCTCGTCGATGAGCAGCAACTTTGGCGCGCACATCAGGCCGCGCCCGATCGATATCATCGCCTGCTCACCGCCAGACATCGTTCCGGCGAGCTGGGTCCGGCGTTCCGCGAGCCGCGGAAAAATCTGCAGAATCTCCGCAAGACGCGACGCGACCGCTCTATCCGACCGCTCCTGGTAGGCGCCGACCCGCAGATTTTCCTCGACGGTCAGCTTGGGAAACACTTTGCGCCCCTCCGGAATACACGCAATGCCCGCCGCAATGATCTTATGGGTCGGCAGATGCGTTATGTCGGCGCCGTCAAAGACGATGCGGCCAGCGCGCGCCGACGTGAGCCCTAGAACCGAACGTACAAGGGTGGTTTTGCCTGAACCGTTTGAGCCAAGCAGACAGGTGATATGTCCGGCATTCACGCTCAGCGACACCCCCTGCAGCACATCGGCCTTGTCGTAGGCCGTGTAGACGTTTTCGATCTCGAGGATGCCTGCCATCACGCCGCTCCGAGATAGGCTTCCTGGACCTGCGCGTCGGCGGCAACGCTGCGATACGGTCCCTCGGCGATCTTCCGCCCGAAATTGAGCACCACGCAACGATCGGTGATGCGCTCGATTACGCCCATTTCATGCTCGACGATGATGATGGTGAGATCTTTGTTACGCTTGCGCACCAGCAAAATGTCATTCATCAGTTCCGCCGTCTCGTCGTGCGTCATCCCAGCGGAAGGCTCATCGAGCAGGAGCAGTTTCGGCGCGCTGATCAGCGCCCGACAGATCTCGATCCGGCGGCGGTCGATCATCGGCAGGCCAGCGACCGGCTCGAACATGCGCCCCGCCAGCCCCGGCTCGAACACCTCCACCAATGCACGCGCGTCCGCGTAGCTGCGCTCGAACTCCCGTTTGAAGTCTCTGCGTTTTGCCAGATTGAACCACAGACCTTGCTTGAGGCGCTTATGGTTGCCGATCATGATGTTGTCGAAAATCGAGAGCGGCAATGACAGTCGTGATCGCTGGAATGTCCGCGATATGCCGGCTTGATAGATGGCGCGCGCGCTCGCATTCGTCACATCCGCTCCGTCAAACATGACGCGCCCGGCATCGGCATTGTAGATCCCCGTGATCACGTTGAAGAACGTGGTCTTCCCGGAGCCGTTGGGGCCGATCAGCCCGAGAATCTCGTTTGCTGTAACGGCGAGATCGAGCCCGTCGAGCGCCTGCACGCCGCCGAAGTGCTTGGATAACCCGTGCGCTTCGAGCAAGGCGCTCATGGCCGCCATCCCGGGAAGTAGCGGCGCACCGGCCGCGGCAGCAACCCTTCGGGCCGGAACAGCAGAACCGCGATCACCATCAGCGCGTAAAGCAGGAACCGGTATTCCTGAATGGTCTGCAATTTCTCCGGCAAGACCACGACGATGATGGTCGCAACCATAAGTCCCCACGGATTGCCGATGCCGCCAAGCAGCAGGATCGAAACCAGAATGAGCGAGTCCGCGAATGTGTAGTTGTTGGGTGCGACGAAACCGCCGACTATTCCGAACAGCGCTCCCGCGATGCCGATAAGAAAGTTACCGATCAGGAAGGCGGTAATCTTCCAGCGCACAATATCGAGACCGAAGCAACCAGCCGCAGTTTCATCAAGCCGCAGGGCATCGAGGTTGAGCCCGATCCAGGACCGCTCAAGGCGGCGAACAAGAACAAACGCGCCGACAAGCAGCAGCAGGCTCAGAACGAAATAGTTCATATAGAAGGACAGTAAAATCTTTCCAATCTCGATATTGTCGTTGAACGACCAGCCCAGAATGCGCATGCCCTTGACCTGCATGCCCTGCGGGCCGCCAAGCACGTCGTTCACTTCGAGAAAGGTCTTGAACAGCAATGCAAAGGCGATCGTGACAACCGCGGCGTAATGCCCGCGCGTTCGCAGCACCGGCAGCAGCAAAAGCGAGCCTGCGAAGGCCGCCAGCAGTCCGCCAATCAGCAGAACAAGCAGATGAGGCACTGACGTGTAGGCGCTCAGGACGGCGGACGTATAGGCGCCGATGCCGAAAAACGAGGCGCCGGCGAAATTGAGCACGCCCGCATAGCCGAACTGAACATTGAGCCCAAGCGTCGCCACCGAATACAGCAGCACGGTGATCACCAGCAAAAGCACGAAATGATTGTCGTGAAAAACCGCTGCCACCGCGCACGCCGCGCCGATGGCGCAAGCGGCCAGGGCATCCTCGTGTTCCACGAATGACGCGCTCACAGTCTCGAGCAGGCCGAGCCAGGCAGCGGCAAGCACTGCTACGATTCCGGCCGCCAGCAGAATGATGATCAGGTTCTGCTTTTCGGCGCCGAGCATTGCAATGAGATAGCCCGTTGCGATCGCGAGGCCGGCAATACCCGGCCACACCGTGGTGTGTCCCTTCTCTGCCATTGCTACACCCGCTCGCTGATTTTTTCGCGGATCAGGCCGGTCGGCCGCCAGGCCATGATGGCAATGACAACGGCAAACGCGAACACGTCTTTATAGGCGCTAGCAAATGGAAGCATGACCGTGCCGATCGTCTGCAGGCCGGCGAACAGAAAGCCACCGAGAATCGCGCCGTAGATGCTGCCGAGACCGCCGATAATGGCGGCAGAAAACCCGACCACGCCTAGGTAAAGGCCGATCCCGAAATTGATCTCGTTGTAGTAGAGACCGTTCATGACGCCCGCGAAGGCCGCAAGGCCAGAGCCGAGCGCGAAGGTCACCAGAACGATAGCAGTGAAATTAATGCCCATCGTGCGCGCGGTTTCCTCGTCCTGCGCGACAGCGCGGATGGCCAGGCCAAGCTTGGTACGGTTAAGCAGATACTGAATGCCGACGATCACCAGAACACCGGCGGTCAGCATCAGCACGTTGTCGAGCCGCAGATTGAACTCACCCAAATCAATCGACGCTCGGGGGAGCAACGCCGGAAATGGCTTCGGGTTGGCGCCCTGCGGGTAAAAAAGCCGGACGGACTCCCGCAGGACCGTGCCCAGCATTAGTGTGATCAGAAGCGTGTTGAGCGCCGGCGCCGAGCGCAGCGGCATCACGAGATAGCGGGCGATGACCATGCCGAGGAACGCCATCGCCAGGGTCGCCACTACCAGCATGACGACAAGCTCGAACCAGCTGGAATTCAGCCCCAGCATGCGCAGTCCGACGTAGGTCGCAAGCGCCGCGAACGCACCGACCGTCAGCACATCGCCGTGGGAAAATTTGATGACGTCGAGCACGCCGAAGAAAAGCGTGAATCCGACCGCGACCAGGGCATACATCATCCCGAGCATCAGCCCATTCATGACGTACTGAGCGAGCAGGCCCGCGTCCATGTCCGGCGATCTTGTGAGGCGTTAAAGGAAACGGGGCCGCGCCTGCCGCGGCCCCGGTCGCGTGAACCTATTTCTGCCCCGGCAGCTTGCGCTTGCCGCTGGCATACTCGCTATCGTCCCACTCCACGAACTTGCCGTCCTGCACGACGTATTTCGTGATGACGGGCACTGTATTCTGCCCATGATCGTCGAACGTGATCTTTCCGACGATCGAGTCCCGATCCTTCACGTTCGCCAGGTCCGCGATAACCTTTTTGCGATCCGGCCCGACCTTCTCGATCGTATCCAGGATCATGCCCATCGCAGCGTAGGCAAATGGACCATAGGCTTCCGGCGGATTGTCGTATTTCTGCGCATTGTATTTTTCCATGAAGAACTTGCCGCCGGGCAGCTTCTCGGCCGGGGCGCCTTCACGGAAGGCCAGCGTGCCTTCGGCGAGAGGACCCAATCCCTGGATGTAGGCGTCTGACACAATGCCGGACGTGCCGTCAAAAGCGGCCTTGATGCCGAGCTTGTCCATCTGCGAGCGGATACGCACGCCGATGGGCGTCAAGCCGCCGAAATAGATGACGTCCGGGTTGAGCGCCTTGATCTTGGTAAGTTCGGCGGTGAAGTCCTGCTGATCGGCCGTGACGCCGAAGGTGCCGACGATCTTCGCCTGGCCGATCTTGGCCAGCGCCTTGCTGAAGTATTCGTTGTGCCCTTTGCCGTAATCGGTCGTGTCATGGATGACTGCCACGGTCTTGTAGCCGAGCTTGGAAATCAATTCGGCATTGGCGTCATTCTGGTTGATCATCGTGCCGTTGACGCGATGAACCTCGTCATACTTGTTGCGGTAGGTGATGTCGGGGAGCACCGCACCCCACACGATCACCGGGAAACCGAACTTGTGATAAGTATCGACAGTCGCGATCGCCGTCACCGAGCAATAGTGCGTTGCGCCGGCGATGATGTCCTTGTCGGCTGCCATTTTGGTGGCAACCTGCACGGCGACGTTCGGCTTGCACTCGTCGTCAAGCACGACCATTTCGTATTCGTATTTTGATTTTGGATCCGCGTTGCGTAGGCGAACTGCCAGGTCGGCCGAGTTGCGCCCGCCGAGTCCGTTCACGGACACGCCCCCGGTCAGCGGACCGATGAAGCCGACTTTCACCTTATCCTTCGCGTCGGCGGCTCCTGTTGTGATGCCAAGAATGAATGCCGCAACCAGCGCTGCAAATTTCGGAGTTGTACTCATAGGCCCTCCCTTACCAAGTAATCGTTTTCTCGTTGGCGCCATAGTCGCGCGGCGAGCCCATCACGGCAAGGGCTGCCCGGCTCGGACTGCTGTGTTCCGTGCGCAACCCGGCTCGCAGCGACATTTGATCGCTCGGAATTCTCACCGGTTAGGACGGATGGCCGGATTTCAGCGACTACTCGAAAATGAGCACGTTTGGCAATGACAGATCGACCTGCCGCAAGGCGGTGTATCCGACCCCGGCCATGCCGCGGAAGAGGCCCAGATTGAATCGCCGCTCCCCGCTGTTCCAACGGTAGTCGCCTTTATCAGCTGCGTATTGCAGCACGCTGGCCAACTCACGTTTGGCAAGCTCCTGGAGATCGTTGCGTCCGAGCAGATCGCCCGCCTCGCACAAGAATTCGATGCTGCCTAGTGTGCCGCAACACAATGTATCGAGGGATGGAGGCCATGCAGCCTGTGTGCCGTCGATCGCACCTTGAACATCGGCATTCAAGACCGCGCTGCCTATTCTTGGCAGGCGAGCCATGCCGACCCTTCCAAGGCCTATGCCAGGCGCTCCGTGACACCACTGACAGGGCCAGGCTTCCCCACCTTCGACACGCAAATCAGGCCAATTGCCCCGCTGCGGGCTGAAGCTGGAATTCTCAAAGTCGACGCACTCTTGCGCAGCCGCAACGAAATCTTCCCGGCCGGTCGCGGCCGACAAAGAGGCGAGCGCATATGCAAATCCGGCCGCGCCATGTGACATTCCGTTGAGCGGGCGCGAACCCAGGCCCTGCCCCACCCAACTGCGGCGCCCGGGCTCCCCTAACCGGCTGTGTGCGAGCAAATGTTCGCCGCACCTGACGGCGCGGCGGAGTACCACCTCCGATTTCCCGTCACGGTAAAGACGGAGCAAGCAAAGGATGGCGCCCGCACTTCCTCCAATCACATCCAGACGTTTATCTGCCGCGATCAGTTCATCGGTCACAAGCTCGGCCGCACGATGGGCATCGTCACGCAATCCGGGATCGCGCAGATTTTTCGACATTACCGTCAGGGCGTAGACGATCGAGCCCAGACCTGTCCCGCCGCCAAGGCCGAGAGACCGGGCCATTCTGGCGGCATTCCGGGATTTGAGCTGCTTTCGAAGCCGCGCAACGCCGGCGAGCGCAAGTTCACATGACGCCGACTGTTCCGTGACAGCAGCATGTGCGGACAGAAAAAGGGAAATACCCGCAGTGCCATTGTACAAATCAGGTCCCAAGGTCACGAGCTGGAACACTTCCGCATCGCCGAGCCAATCAAGGCCGATCCAGGCCGCGGCCTGACCGCGGCGGATGGCATAACTCGCGAGTTCGTCGGCGACCCGTTGGGCCTCGGCCCGAAAAGTCCGATCCGTAGGCACCGGGCCGCGCAATTCCGACAGCTGCCGTCGCTCCGCCGGACGGCCCGCGGCCACAAGCGAATTCGTGTTGATCTTGATAACCTTGACCTGCCAATCGATCTCGTCGCGATCAAATTGGGCAAAACGCGCGCATGCGCGGGTAAGGCCATCGGTTGACGCCATCCGCATTTGAAAGCCTGCGGCATCCTTCAGCTCATGGCCGTCGGTCGCCGAGACGAAGTGCGGAATATTCAATGTCAGAAGTGCGGATCGTTCCGCGCGCTGGACTGGCCAAAGGGGATCGTCGGCTGCATCCCAATCGGCAAGCCGCGCTACAAAATCCGCCTGGGCCGACCACACCGCGCCGTCTTCCATGGTTTTGTGATTTTTCAAACGCTGGAGCAGCATGGCGTAGAACCGTGTCGCCCGGACGACCTTTCGGACTGCGAGGCCAGAAAAGCCCTCGAACAGCGCAGGGCTCTTTCCTTTTTCCAAAAGAAATCGCGCATAGGCATCAAAGCCCGCGATCAGCTTGTCGATGTGATCGGAAAATTTCGCGTATAGCCCGTCCACGTGCGGCAGGTTGGGATTTTTTGCGGCAATGTCTTTCCAGCGCGTTGGGCGCATGTCGTCTGAATTGATGCTCTCCCACCTGATTTTGATTTTTGTGTTCCAATCCGCCGTTACGCCGCCCATCGCGAAAACCTTGCCGTCCGGGCCCCGCCCATATGCTGGAAGCAACCCCGTCGCCATCACCGAGTTGGCGAGCTTTTCCGTAGCCGCTTCAAATGCAGCGTCTTCCGGCACGGAGGGTTTGTCCTCGCCGCTGGACGACTGGAGGATGGTCTCCAGATCAATCGGCACCGGATGGCTTCCGTCGGCAACGATGTTTTCCTGGTGCATGTCGTTGGCCGCGAAGCAGTGAAAGAGCGCGAGCCAGGCCCCTACGCGCTTAAAAAATGTATTGAACTCGTCGAGCGCGACACACCCGGTATGCTCGATGCATACGGTCCATCCGTAGCCGTTGCGCGCAAGCGCGCGCGCCGTTCTCAGTTCGACCGGGGGCGCCGCGCGGTTCAGACGTTCAATCATTTCCTGCCACGCAACATCGACCCGCAGGTCTTTCGGCTTGTAAACGACCTTCGAGCCGTCTGCAAAAATGACGATCTTTACCGAGCGGCCTCCGTTGTGCGGATCGGAGAAGCCACCCTCGATTTGAACGACCCCGCCCTGTCCGCCCACCTTTAAGGCGCTGCGAATAAACGGCAGGTCGGCATCAAGCCGCTGGATGAATTCGCGAGAAGTCTCGATCCACTGCCGGACGACTGTGCTGATCAGCCGCAGCAATACCGGCTTCTCCTCGAAGAGCCGCCGCAAGCCGCCCGCCCTCATCTCGGCAACGAATTTCTCGTAGAGTGACGTCCGGGAATCCTGCGGACGCCCCGCGGTTTCAGCCGCGTTTCGCATCACGGTGAAGCGTTCGTAAAACGCCGGGGCGACCAGCTCGGAAAGTGCAGTAAGGAGCGCACGGCGCATGCAATCGTACGCAGAGGGCTTCAGGTTCGCAGTCGTTTTGTCTCTGAGTCCTGATCGCAACTGCGCTTCGGCGCTTTCAACCAGTCCAGCCAAAAGGTGCTCGAATGCCACCGGCTCGGCTTGACCCGCAAGTGGCTCGGCTGCGGATTTGCCCGTCGGCCTTTCGAGTGCGGGTAGAATCCAAATGGCGCCGGCTGCCCATGGCGGCATCGGTGCGGTTGGTTTTCGCCGAACCGCTGTCAGTCGTGCAAGAACGCTCGCGGAATCCAAGCCGTCACGTTCGATCCTCCGCCCAAAGAGCGACTTATCGCCGCCCGCGGCTGACTGGCACCAGGCGGCCAGACGGCGTTGACCGACGCCGGCTCGATCAGTTTCCCCGGATAAGGGTTCGAAATCGTCTGACAGGAGCTCGTCGATCGTCGCCGCACGAATAATCAGGCGGTCGTAGAAGGAATCCATGCGGCCTCACTCAGTACCTGACAATTATAACCGAGCAGGCGCCGAACGCTCGGTAAGCCAGGCCATTGCTGCATCGCAGAACGCCGGTCAAGGCTTCTGAATTTGCGCGGAAATTTGCACGAAATGGAGCCAGGCAAGGTGGCCAAGTAGCAACTGCAGGAAGATGAGCGCCTTGACCTGCAACCCAGCGTGCCCATCGCTCGAGACATTTCGTCGTGGAACGGTCATAAGTAACTGCAGGGATAGGCTTTTCCCCAATTGACATTACAAAACTCGCATCGGATCATAGGCCCATGGCGCTGGGGGGGCTTCGAATTTACTAGCAACCTTCTCAATGCCGGCGCCGCTGGCAATAGAAAGGATTAATGCCATGACGACTCAAGAAGACATTCTGGCCTTTGAAGTGTCCGACGAGGCACTGGAAGCGGCTGCGGGCAGCGAGCAGGTGAACTACACCCTTGGCGCTTGCACCGGCCTCTCGGTCTGCCCAGGCTGAGGATTGTGAGATAGGCCTCTCGAAGGCCATCGATGACGAGGCGCCGGATCTTTATTCGGCGCCTTGTTGTTTTTAGGCTGTAGCCATCACCGCGGCGCTTTCCTGAAGGATAGGCGTCAGCGGCATGGAATTTATCGGCGGTGCTGAACCTGCGGCCTTCAAAATCCGCGCGGGTAGCGCATAATGGCCGTCTTGCGCGAGCCAAGTATCTGGAGTGCCCATGGACCGCAGATCGCTGATGAAGACCGTCCTCCTCACGCTCGCGGGAGGGCCGCCGGCACTTAAGAACATACTGCAGATTTCAGTGGCACATGCGCGCGAGCCGGCCACCTGGCGGCACGGTCTGTCGAAACTTTCCAAGCTGAAGTATTCCGCAGGATTCAAATATTTCGACTACGTGAACCCGAAGGCCCCGAAAGGCGGTACCGCATCGCAAATCGCGCTCGGAAGTTTCGACAACTTCAATCTCGTCGTCGGAGGCGCGAAGGGCACTTTGGTCAGTGGCATTGAATATCTGTACGACACTCTCATGGTGTCGGCACTCGACGAAGTAGCAAGCAGCTATGGTCTTCTCGCCGAAGCTGTCACCCATCCGGATGATTTTTCTTCGACGACATTCCGATTGCGCTCCAATGCAAAATGGAATGACGGCAAGCCGGTCACGCCCGAGGACGTCGTGTTCTCATTTGACGCCTTCAAGAAGTTCAGCCCACAGGCTGCTGCGATCTATCGGCAGGTCACGAAAGCGGAAAAAACCGGCGAACATGAAGTCACTTTTCATTTCGATGGCACTGGAAATCACGAATTGCCGCAAGTCGTCGGGCAACTCACGATTCTGCCGAAACACTGGTGGCACGGGACCGACGGTGAGGGCAAGAAACGCTCGATTGGCGAGACAACGCTCGAACCGCCGCTCGGCAGCGGCCCCTATCGTATCAAAGAATTTTCCGCCGGCCGCAACATCACTTACGAACGCGTTCAGGACTATTGGGGAAAGACTCTCAACGTTAATGCCGGCCGCGATAACTTCGATAATTTGCGGTACGAATATTTTCGTGATGCGACGATTGCTATCGAAGCATTCAAGGGAGATCTCGTCGATTGGCGCACGGAAAACAGCGCCAAAAACTGGGCGACGGCCTACGACTTTTCGGCGGTTACAGAAAAGCGCGTTATTCTCGAGGAATTTCCCATCAATAACATCGGCCTGATGCAGGCCTTCGCGTTCAATCTGCGCCGCGACAAGTTCAAAGATCCGCGGATACGCCTCGCGTTCAACTACGCCTTCGATTTCGAAGAAATGAATAAAAAGATTTTCTTTGGGCAGTACATGCGAACCTCGAGTTACTTCGAAGGGATATCCGAGTTGTCGGCAACCGGCCTTCCGGAAGGACGCGAACTTCAACTGCTCGAGGGTGTCCGCGACAAGGTGCCGCCGGAAGTATTCACCACTCCCTACAAAAATCCGGTCAACGGCAATCCAACAGCGGTCCGTACCAACCTCCGTGAGGCGCTGCGGCTTTTCAAGGAAGCAGGTTACGAAGTCCGCAACCAGCAAATCGTCAATGCAACGACCGGCGCTCCGTTCGAGGTCGAGCTGCTGACGAACGCGCCGCTGTTTGAACGCGTCTACCTTTTCTATAAGCCTTCGCTCGAAAAAGTCGGCATTACTGTAGCGGTGCGCACTGTCGATCAGGCGCAGTATGAGAATAGGCTGCGCTCCTGGGACTTTGACATCATTACATTCGGGTGGGGACAATCCCTTATGCCCGGCAACGAGCAGCGCGGGTACTGGGGCTCAGCCGCGGCCGATCAGGTCGGGTCGGACAATGTCATGGGCATCAAGAATCCGGCCGTCGACGCGATGATCGAGAAACTCATCTACGCGAAGACGCGCGAGGAGCTCGTGGCTTCCGCCAGGGCGCTTGATCGAGTCTTGTTGTGGAACCATTACGTTGTGCCGCAGTGGAGCTACTCGAAACTGCGAACCGCACGATGGAACAGGTTCAGTCACCCGGAGACGATGCCGAAATACGGAATGTCCGCGTTCCCGACCGTGTGGTGGTGGGACGCCGAAAAGGCAACCAAGACCGGCGGCAAAAGACCTCTATAGCGCTGCCTTAGCGCCGGCGACTCCGGACGATCTGATTCAGGTCGGCTCTGAGCGCGCAGACGTCGTTTTTGATGATCGCCCGAGCTGCGACTGCATTTCCCGCCGGATGAACTCGCGATAGTTCGGCGGCTCAAAGTCAAGCAACGTCCCGCCCGAGGCAAAGTGCTGGATGAACACCATGCCGATCGCATAGGTCGCGGCCACGGCCAGCGCAGGCGTTGCAAGCGCTCCGACCGCCGTCCCGGCGATCGGGATGCTCTTCACGACGCTTGCCATTCCGATACCCGTACTTACGGGAATGATGGTGCCGAATAGGCCGGCGATCAAAGCTTTCCCCCGATTTTCCGAGAAAGGCACGTCGTAAACCCGCGAGATCAGCCGAAGCATCTGAATCTGCACTGCGGCGACGGCGGCCAAGTCGACGAACGGAATCGGAAGCAAACCTGCGACACCGGACCAGAATGAAAATCGTTCGACCACCTTTGTCGCGCGAGACCGCCGATCATTGGCGGAGGCATCAGCAATCGCACCTGCTTTTACGCCGGCTGACGAAGCTTTCACTGAATCGGCGGTAGCAGCGCGGGATGCGCGAGGCGACTCCGTGGCCGGTTTCTTTGCAGTCGGTCGAATTGCCTTCGGAAGCTTCTTTTTGTTCATCACTCACGCCGCTGCTTGCAGGCCGGTCAAATCGTCAATCTCGGCCGCGATTGCGGCGATCTCACGCGCCGCCGCTCCCGATGGCTCTATCAGCGTCGGCGTGGCACCCCATAGCGCGGCTTCGGCATAGATGACCCGGTTATTCATTTCAGTATTGAGCACCGGGAAGCCGGCCTCAGTCAATTCCGCACGTACGTGCTTAGCGATAACCGAATCTCTTGTCGTTTGCGTGAGAAGACAGCGATAAAGGGGACGTCGGGTTCCCGACGCTTCGATCAACGAATTGAGCGTATCGAGCATACGATCAATGTCGAGCGGCGATGCCTTGACCGGCACGAGAAGAAAATCTGCAGCGGCGATGCAGGCCAACGTCGCCTCGGAGCGGAACCCTGCGGTGTCGATCACGACCTGGCGTCCGGTGCCGGCAATTTTCCGGGCCGTTTTCCACGCATCCACTGAGGAATCTTCGACGATTTCCACGCCGCCGAGGGCGCGTTCGCGCGCTGCCAAACGGGCTATCGAGCGCTGCGGATCGGCGTCAATAACCGCGGGATTGCGACCCGTAAGCTGCCAATGAATCGCGAGGCAACTTGCCACCGTGCTCTTACCACTACCGCCTTTCATCGTTGCAACCGTGATGATCTGCCTCATGGTTCCCTTGCTCCTTGCGAGCGTCTGGCGAATCGGTTGCAAACAATGCTAACGGATTTTTGCCGTCCACGCTTGGATCGCTGCCGACCGCGCACGGACGGCAGCTTTCCCCATGCGAGAAGGCTCCTTTCCGCTCGAATTTCGGACTTCAGGTCGCTCAGCGGTTGCCGCAGGTCGCCGTTACCACGGCTTTGAACATGTCAAACGACTGCACGCGTACCTGGCAGTTAGTCTGGTTATCGGCGGCAACGTTTAAGACGTCGCCTGTGCCAAGCTGTTGACGCTTCCCATTGACATTGAGAGTTACGCTGTCGTTCGTCGGGGCGCCAATCAGCCCGACGGTGAGGCGCCCCCCGCCTACGATCAGGGACTGGTTTGCTTTGATGTTGTAGGTATTTTCCGACGGAACCAGTTCGTCCAATGTTGCCTAAAGCTTCGCAATACCGCTTTCCATAGCGGAAGCTTTGACGCTCTCGCCGGCCATCTCGCTTTTCATCTTCTGGTTCTCGGCCCGGCTCTGCTGGAGCGCCAACTTGCCCGCTTGCATTTCGACGTAGGCTGAGTTCAGACCGAGCAGGTACCCGACGATCCCGCCCATCAATGCGGTAACCAGCAAATAGCGACCCTCGCGCGTCATAAACAGACGATAGGTACGCGACCTTACCGACGTCGGCTGAGTTGATCGTGTAGAATCGCTCACGTCCCGATCCCCTCGCAAACACTCACTCTGTCATTACAAGTGATTTCAGTCATCAAACGCAATCCGAAAAGCCTTCTACTCCTGGCGCGGCGGTGGACTCCCGGCCGGACGAGATCCGGTCGTGGGATTCAACCATTCCGGAATGGACGGAAGTATTGCTTTGAGCCGGGAAAGATCGAACTGGGCATTTGAGCCCGGCTGATCGTCCTTGCCTGCAAGCGCCGGCGGCTCCCCTATCGTCGGCTTAGGGTCGGCCGGAACACCCCCGATGGAAGGAATTGCAGAACTTTTGCCCGGGACTGACGCGCCGTCCTCCGGCTTCGGTTGCGTCGCCGCCGAATTGTCCATGTTTCCAAGAATGATCGGCAGGCCGTCCTTCCCGCTTCCGATTATGACAACTTTTGAATTCGGGGATTGTGCGAGCGCGAGCGTTGCCTCGATCCCGCGCCAGCGTAGGTAAGACTCTGAAATTCCCTGACCTACAATCCGTTGAAACGCGGCAATTCCGTTTGCCTCTACCTGCTTCCGCGTCGACTCCTGGGCTTCACGCTCGACCCGATACTTGAACTCCTGGATTTCGTAGAATTGCTGCGTTTGCCGATTGATCGCCGCAACGATCGCTGGCGGCAATTCGATGCTCAAAACCAACGTATCGATGATTTGGATCGAGTTCTGCAGGAAGTCGTTATAGTGCTTGGGGTCTGGTTGCTCCATTGCTTCCGGCTGAACCAAACTATTGAGGTGAGTCGCCAGGCTCTTTTGCGCTTCCTGCCTGATCTTTTCCTGGATCTGTTCACGCGAAGTGTAGACCTCTTGCGCCGTGTACTGCGAAATCACTTCACGCGCGCGGCTTCCGATTTCGGGGTCCACGACCGAAAAGAGATAATTCGGTCCGATGAACTTGTGCAACACGCCAACGTAATTGTGCAGCAGTTGGTAGCGCATATTGATCTGCGCGTTGACGCTGACGCCATCCTTGCTGATGGCGTTGTAAGTCTGCGTTCTGGACTGTAGTCGCAGATTATATTGAAATAATTTGTCCCAGGGCCAGATTACGTGGAGTCCTTCGTCGCGCAGCTCGCGCGGATCGACGATCGTGCCCCGGCCAACGAAGCACCAGCAGTAAAGGTCGTAGCTGTTGAAGCGCTTCCAGAGGACGCCGACCTGGCCGCTCGGCACCGTGATCACGATAAATGGAAACAGAAAAGTCGCGACCAGCATCACTGCCAGCAGCATGACGGTCAGGCTGGGGAAATGGCGGCGGACAAACCGGCGGAACGCGCGCGCGTTCGGCGGCACTCCGTCAGTTGAACCCAGGTAATACGACGCCATTACTGGCCTCCCCCTCACTCAACCTTACTAAGAAATCGAATGCTGCTCGACTATTCGGCCTTCGTCCATGCGGATTCTGCGCGCAGGCAGGTGGAGCTCGTCGAGATAGCGGTCATCATGGGTAATAACCACCACCGTTGCCCCAGCTCGCATCAGCTCGGGCAAAAGCTCGTCGTAGAATTTGCGCCTGAATTCAGGATCTTGTTCCGCCGTCCATTCATCCAGCAGGAGGATCGGGCGCTTCTCGAGCAGGCTAACAATAAGCGCCAGGCGTCTGCGCTGTCCGCCCGAGAGGTCGAGCGTACGGAACTCTCCTTTTGTCAGGCTGGTTTTTGTATCCAGCCGGAACTGCCTCAACAGCCGGTCGACCTCCCCGGGGTCCGGATCGGGAATACCATAGAGTTTGTGGAAGAGATGATAGTCAAAAAATATCCCCGACATCAGGGAGCGGTATTTGTCCCGCGTCTCGTCGCCGATCAGCTGACCGTTGAGACGGATCTGGCCGGAATCGGGCGGATACAGCCCCGAGAGCACCCGCAGGAAAGTGGATTTACCGGAACCGTTGCCGCCGGTGATGAAGACGAGTTCGCCGGGATGCAGGCTGAAATCGATCGGACCGATCTTGAACGTTGCTTCGGAAGACTTGTCGACATAACGAAACTGGATGCCTGTCATTTCTATCGCGTCAAATCGGCTTGGCGCTGCGAGCCCTGCGGCGTCGAGTGCGGACGCTGTCGCCTGCAGCTCGATTTCCAGA
>JBKPRE010000116.1:0-7964 GCA_046734435.1 Pseudomonadota bacterium
ACCTGCGTCGGCACGTTCCGGATCATCGCGCCACAGTTTTCCAGCTTTGTCGCCGGCGCAATCGTCGCCAACAGCGGATTTTTCGTCGGCGCGGGCATCGTTCTGCTCGGGCTTGGCGGCTTCATTACGTTCAAAGGCTACATGGCATAGGGGCAACCATGCAGACATCCATTTTTCTCGCGAGACTGATCGGGCCTGTGATGGCGCTGGCGGGCGTGAGCCTGCTCGTCAACGAGCTCGCCTTCCGCAAGATGGCGCAGGAATTCCTGCGCAGCCCGGCACTCATCTTTTTCTCCGGCATGATCCTGATGCCAGCCGGGCTTGCGGTCGTGCTCAGTCACAACGTCTGGGTGCTGAACTGGCCGCTGATCATCACGCTGCTCGGCTGGATTGGCGTGATCAGCGGCGCCCTGCGCATCTTCGCGCCGGACCGAGCCATCAAGATCGGCAAGAAGGCGATAGTACGCAAGGAATACACAACCGCCGCGGCTGCGATCTGGCTCGTGATCGGCGCCGTGCTTTGTTACTTCGGATTCCGTCCAGGAGTGTAATGTCATGAACAAACCCGTCACCGGCGCCGATCTCGTCATCCCGAAAGTCACGACGGGCTCGCTTCCCGCCTCGCGCAAGGTCTATTCGCGTCCCGAAGCCGCGCCCGAGCTGCGCGTGCCGATCCGCGAGATTTCGCTCGACGCGTCGTCGGGCGAGCCGCCGCTGCCCGTGTATGACACCACGGGCCCCTACACCGACCCGAACGTGACGATCGACGTGGAGAGGGGATTGGCGCGCAACCGCATCGCCTGGGTGAAGGAGCGCGGCGGGGTCGAAGAATATGAAGGCCGGCCGATCCAGCCCGTCGACAACGGCAATGTCACCGGCAAGCACCTGGCGCGCAATTTCCCCAATACGCCGAAGCCTTGGCGCGCCCTGGACGGCAAGCCGGTCACCCAATACGAGTTCGCCAGGGCCGGCATCATCACCAAGGAAATGATCTACGTCGCCGAGCGCGAAAATGTCGGCCGCAAGAAACAACTCGAGCGCGCCGAAGCCGCGCTCGCCGACGGCGAGCAGTTCGGCGGCGCGGTGCCCCCCTTCATCAGCCCGGAATTCGTGCGCAGCGAGATCGCGCGCGGCCGCGCGATTATTCCCTCCAACATCAACCACGCCGAATTGGAGCCGATGATCATTGGCCGAAATTTCCTGGTGAAGATCAACGCCAATATCGGCAACAGCGCCGTGACGTCCTCGGTCGAGGAAGAGGTCGAGAAGATGGTGTGGGCGATCCGCTGGGGCGCCGACACGGTGATGGACCTCTCGACCGGCCGCAACATCCACAACACGCGCGAATGGATCCTGCGCAATTCGCCGGTGCCGATCGGCACCGTGCCGATCTACCAGGCGCTGGAGAAGGTGAATGGCGATCCCGTCAAGCTCGACTGGGAGGTCTACAAAGACACGCTGATCGAGCAGTGCGAACAGGGCGTCGACTATTTCACCATCCACGCCGGCGTGCGGCTTGCCTATGTGCCGCTCACCGCCGACCGCGTCACCGGCATCGTTTCTCGCGGCGGCTCGATCATGGCGAAGTGGTGCCTGTCGCGACACAAAGAGAGCTTCCTCTACGAGCGCTTCGACGAAATCTGCGACATCATGCGCAAATATGACGTGTCGTTCTCACTCGGCGACGGCCTGCGGCCCGGCTCGATCGCCGATGCCAACGACCGCGCGCAATTCGCCGAGCTGGAGACTTTGGGCGAGCTCACGCAAATCGCCTGGAAGAAAGGCTGCCAAGTGATGATCGAAGGCCCCGGCCACGTGCCGATGCACAAGATCAAGATCAACATGGACAAGCAGCTGAAAGAATGCGGCGAGGCGCCATTTTATACTCTGGGCCCGCTCACCACCGACATCGCGCCCGGCTACGACCACATCACGTCCGGCATCGGCGCCGCCATGATCGGCTGGTTCGGCTGCGCCATGCTCTGCTACGTGACGCCGAAGGAGCACCTCGGCTTGCCCGACCGCGACGACGTGAAGGAAGGCGTCATCACCTACAAGATCGCGGCGCACGCGGCTGACCTGGCCAAAGGCCATCCGGCTGCGCAGTTGCGCGACGACGCACTCTCCCGCGCGCGCTTCGACTTCCGCTGGGAGGATCAGTTCAATCTTGGTCTCGATCCCGAGACCGCGCGCGAATATCACGACGAGACATTGCCCAAGGAGGCGCACAAGGTGGCGCACTTCTGCTCGATGTGCGGCCCGAAGTTCTGCTCAATGAAGATCACGCAGGACGTGCGGGATTATGCGGCGACTTTGAACGACCAACAGGGTTTTGGAGCCGGAGGCGACCAAAATCCGTCTTCCCTCACAAAAGAACAGGGCATGGCACAGATGTCGGAGAAATTCCGGCAACTCGGCGAGCAGGTTTATGTCGATGCGGAGAAGGTGAAGGAGAGCAATAAGGCTTTATAGCTCTTGCTGCCTACTGCCCTTTCGCATCAATTGCGTCGATGTCGAGCAACCACCGGCTGCCCTGCAGCCGGCCCTCGGTCATCATTTCGACATCGACGCGGTTCGCTTTGGGCGTGACGCCGCGAATTTTCACGGCCAGCGGCTTGGTAAATTGCCAGGCGTCTCTCTGACGCAGCGCCTCCTCCTGATAGGCGGCCAAAGCTTTCGTATCGCCACCTTTCTTCAGCGACTGCCAGCGGGCAAACTTCTCCGCGTCCTGGAACCAGATTGAATCGGCTTTCACCTGCATGGTGGCGCCTTTACGAATCTCGCCGGCGAGACATGCGTTCGCCAGGGCTACCAAAACGATGACCCCCGCGAACACGCGTAAGTCGGCGCGTGGCGACATTTCTTTCCTATCCGCCTGTGCTCAACAATTGGTGCAGATTTTCGGAATCGGCCCCAACGGATCGGGCTGCTTTCTGGCGTCCTCTTCCTTACGCACTGAAGGCGGCAGCGAGCGCTCCGTCGGTTGACGATGGCCAACCGGCGCCTGCGGAGTTGCCGTGCCTGCCGATCCCGGCGGCGGCATCGTCCGGCTCGGAGACTGCCGGCCCTGGTCTTGGGCCATAGCGGCAATGTTGAGTAAAATTGAAGCGGGAATAGCGATCGTCATCGCGCGCATGGGAACCACCCTTTCGCGAACCGATCTGGGCATTGCGACGTGATCCGGGTTTCTTCGAATACGCCGCCGCGCAATAATGACGTTTGCCGTGTGCCTTTGCAATAACGGGGAGCGACGATGGACAAGCTTTCGATTGCCGCACTGGGCCTGACGATAGCGGCCATGGCCTCGATCACGACCGTACGCGCCTCCGACCTGAAGGTCCTCGCCGGCGGCTCGATGACCGCGAGCTTGAAGGAACTTGCGCCGCGCTTCGAAAAGGCCACCGGCCACAAGCTCGACATTACATTCGCGGCGACGCCCGAGCTGATCAAGATGGCGACATCGGGGCCATTCGACCTCGGCGTCGTGCCGGTGGACGTGGTGAAGAACGCCGGCGCGCGAGCGAAATTCACGGGCACGCCGGAGAACATTGCGCGCGTCGGCTACGGCGTCGCTTTCAAGGCGGGCGCACCCAAGCCGGATGTCAGCACGCCGGAGTCGCTGAAGGCAACGCTGCTCAAGGCGCAGTCGATTGCCGTGTTTCCATCGAGCGCGGCCGGCGCCTATGTGCAGAAGACCTTCGAGCGACTCGGCATCGCCGAGCAGATCAAGGACAAAAGCAAAGTGCAGGCCGGGCCCGGCGCAATCCCGCAAGCGGTCGCCAAAGGCGAAGCCGAGCTCGGCGTGTTTCTCACCAATGTCCTGCTCGCCCCTGGCGTAGAGCTGGCCGGTCCCTTCCCCGGCGACCTCCAGAACGAGCTGGTCTTCGTCGGCGGTGTCGCCGCCGGCAGCAAGGACACAGCAGCCGCCAAGGCCTTCCTCGACTATCTCAAGACGCCGGAGGCCACGGCCGTATTCAAGGCCAAGGGCGTGACGCCGGGGTGAAGTGAATGCCCGATTGCGTTCCGCTCATGCTGTTCCTATCTGCCAGAATAGCTGTGCCGGCGCGGCGGTCCGCTCGGCTGTAAAGCCGCTGGTACAGCGCGGGCGGTGGGGGATCATCACGGAGAGCTAATCATGTGGGCTGCTTTCGTCCGGCAATTCGCCGCCTATGCCATCACTCGCCGCGGCAAGAAACTCTTCGCGCTGATCGGTGTGCTCGCTTTGTGTTTCGGCGCAGCGCTCCTGATCGACATGCAGTTTTACGTGTCGGCAAGCTTTGCGGCGCTGCTCGCAGGCTTCGCAGCCGTGACCTATGTCGTCCAGCATGTGAAGCTCAAGCGCGCAGAACACCAGCGCCTGCTGCGCAAGGCAGAAGTGGCGCGCCAGCGCGCCATCGCCGCACAGGCCCGGCTCGAGCGGATCGACACGGCGAAATCCGCTCTGCGCGGTGCCGTTACCGGTGCGGGACGTCTTGTTACGGACAATGTCGCCATCGTCGGTAATGAGGCGCTGCTGATGGCAACGGAAACCATTGAGACGGTCACACGCAGCGTGCAGACAGCCACCGGCGCGGTGGATACTGTCTGGCGTACCACACTGCTATACGCCGTGCGGGGCTGGCGATCGCTCAAGGCATGAAGGCGGCGCCCGCGTCGGAACATTTTCCCTGTCCACCTGTTAGCACTCCGGTCCGGTCAGGGCGGTATTGCCCCGGACTAATTCAGCACGGGAGAGCGCGATGAGGCATTGGCACCTCGGATTGCTGGCCGCCGCGGCGACATCTTTTGTTGTCACAAATTCCGCGCATGCCGCGCCCGACTATCGGGTCATCCGATGGGACTTCACCAGGATCTGCCAGATCTACGATTTCGGCTGGGGCGGCCGCCCGATCCCCTCCAACTACAGGGTCCTGACCTCACCTTTGCCCAGCTTCCGCGCAGCCGCGCGCGCGAAGGGCCACCTGGCGCGTCACGGCCGCTGCTCGATCTAACCGTTCCGTAAACAGCCGCCCCACCGGCGACAGAGATTTATCGGCAAACTGTAAGGTCGCGTCTTACAAGATTTCGGCAAGGCGGCTTGCCAGATGCTTGCCGCGCGGCATACGATTTTGCGCCGTAACGCGGCATAACAAAATTTCAAGGAGTCAAAGATGAAGCGTTTCAGTCTGGCGTTGCTGGGCGCCGTGGGGGCGTTCTATGTTCTCACTCCCGCACAAGCTGCCGATTACCGCGTCGTTCAGTATAACGACACCAAAATCTGCCAGGTCGTCGATATGGCCGGGCCGTTCAAGCCAATTTCGTCGAACTACACGGTCCTGACGAAAAAATCGATCCCGACCTTCGACGCCGCAATGAAGGCAAGGGCCGAAGTCGGTGCGAAGGCCAAGTGCGTCCTCTGAGCCGTCATCAAGACGCCGAAGCATGACCCCACCTCACCATCCTGAATGGTGAGGTGGTTTTGCTTTTTGACCGCGGTAAGCTGGACGCTACATTTAGGGCAACGGGTTCATCATGACAAAACGTATCAGCGTCATCGGCGCCGGCACCATCGGCGCAAGCTGGGCAGCTTATTTTCTGGCGCGCGGGTTCGAGGTTTCGGCCTATGATCCAGCACCGAATGGCGAGGATTTCGCGCGCCGTTTCATCGACAACGCCTGGCCGACTTTGGAGAAGCTCAAGGCGGTGCAGCCCGGCGCCGACCGCAAGCGCTTTTCGTTCTTCAAGGACCCGGCGGCCGCCGCCAAAGGCGCAGCCTTCGTGCAGGAGAGCGGGCCCGAGCGCGAGGACGTCAAGATCGAGCTGTTCGCCGCGATCGACGGCGCCGCGCCGGCCGACTCGGTGATTGCCTCGAGCTCGTCCGGCCTGCTCATCAGCCGCATCACCACAAAGTGCAAGCATCCCGAACGCTGCGTGATCGGCCATCCATTCAACCCCCCTCACCTTATTCCGCTGGTCGAGGTGGTCGGCGGCGCGAAAACATCGCCCGGCGCTGTAACCAAAGCGATGGAATTCTTTCGTGAGATCGGCAAGCACCCGATCCACATCAAAAAGGAAGTGCGCGGCCACGCCGCCAACCGGCTGCAGGTGGCGCTCTGGCGCGAGGCGATTCACCTCGTCACCGAGGGCGTGGTCTCGGTCGCCGACGCCGATGCAGCGATTGCCTACGGTCCCGGCCTGCGCTGGGCGCTAATGGGGCCGCATCTGACGTTTCACATGGCCGGCGGCGACGGCGGCATGAAACATTTCATGGATCACCTCGGCGCGGCGAACCAGAGTTGGATGGACGACCTCGGCGCTCCGAGGCTCGACGCAAAAACGCAGAAGGCGATCATCGACGGCGTGACCGAGGAAGCGGCGGGCCGCAGCATGGACGACCTGCGGCGCTGGCGCGACCGCAAGCTGATCGAGATCCTGCGGGTAGCGGCGAGCCCTGAATAATGCAGTAGCGCTTTTAAGTCCGCTTTTCGGGGTATAGCGGACATGACGCGTTACCGATGTCTGCTTTTGCGGCCGCTATTGGGAGTAAAGCGGATTGCTTTTTGCGCTGAATATGTCGGCTTTTGACCCAAAGCGACATTGAGGACCCCTTTCGGCTTGGTCGCTTTTACCAGTACCATTGCTTGCTTTCCGTTTCGGAGAACCAATGCGGCGACGCGACGTCATCACGCTTCTCGGCGGTGCGGCTGCTTGGCCGCTCGGCGCGCGCGCGCAGCAGCCCAGCGGGATGCGACGGATCGGCGTACTGACCGCCTATTCCGAGAGCGACCCGGAAGCACAGGCCCGCGTCGGGGCGTTCCGCGAGGGACTCCAGAAGCTCGGGTGGACGGAGGGTCGCGACATCCGGATCGACGCGCGCTGGGCGACGTCCGACGCTGCATTGATGCAACGATTCGCGCAGGAACTCGTCGCGCTGCAGCCCGAACTCATTCTCTCGTCAAGCAGACCCACCACCGCGGCGCTGCTGCATCAAACGCGCACCATCCCCATCATTTTCGCCATCGTTGCCGATCCTGTCGGCAGCGGCTTCGTCGCGAGCTTTCCGAGGCCGGGCGGCAACGTCACCGGTTTCACCGATATTCAGCCGACGATCGCGGGCAAGTGGCTGGAGCTGCTCAAGGAGATCGCGCCGCACGTCGCCCGGGTCGCCTTCCTGTTCAACCCGGTAACGGCGCCACATTTCGAATATTATCTGAACGTCTTCAAAGCCGCCGCTGCGTCGTTCGCAGTGGAGGCGGTCGCCGCACCTGTTCGCGACAGGTCCGAGCTCGACTCCGTCATTGCCGCACAGGCACGCGCGCCGAATGGCGGCTTGGTCGTGATGGTGGATGCCTTCATAGTCACCCATCGCGCGGAGATCACCTTGCTGGCGGCGCGCTACCGTCTCCCTGCCGTTTATTCTGCCGGTGTCTTCACTGAACTCGGCGGCCTGCTGTCCTACGGAAGTGACCTGGTCGATAATTTTAGACTCGCGGCGACCTATGCCGATCGCATCCTGATGGGTGCGAAGCCGAGCGAGCTTCCGGTCCAGGCGCCAGCCAAGTTCGAGCTGGTCATCAACCTCAAGACCGCTAAGGCGCTCGCGCTGCCAGTTCCTGCGCGCCTCCTCACTCGCGCCGACAAGGTGATCGAATAGTCCCGCCATGTCCGCTATTGGCCCGTAGCAGACATCGGCTGTTGCGCCGCACACGTCCGCGTTCGGGGGTAAAGCAGACATGACCTTTTGCGGATGTCTGCTTTCGCGGTCGCTATTGGGCCAAAGCGGACATGCCGTTTTGCACAGGATATGTCTGCTTTTGACCCAATGCGGACAAAAGTCTGAGCCGCGTTGATCCACCTCAATGCGGCAACAGCACCGCGGTTCGTCTGTCAGCCCCCGGGGGCGTCCGTCATGATGTAGCCCATCAGGTCGTCCACGTTGTGCTCCAAATTTCGGATGATGTCCTTGACGACGTCTCCGATCGAGA
>JBKPRE010000117.1:0-5045 GCA_046734435.1 Pseudomonadota bacterium
TCAAAGCAACGATGACTTGTGGGTCTTCGCCTACGGGTCGCTGATGTGGCGGCCCGGGTTCGATTTTCTCGAACGGCGAAACGCGCGCCTGGTCGGAGCGCATCGTGCGCTTTGCGTCTATTCGTTTGTGCATCGCGGGACGCCGGCAAAGCCTGGACTGGTGTTCGGTCTTGACCGCGGAGGAAACTGCCGCGGCATTGCCTATCGGGTTGCGGCACGCCAGCGGACGAAAACCATCGAGTATCTGCGCGGCCGCGAGCAGGTCACGCGCGTCTACCGTGAGACGTGGCGCCGGGTCTGGCTCGATGATGATCCGCAACAGGGCGTGCATGCCCTATGTTACGTCGTCGACCGTGGACACCGTCAATACGCGGGACGGCTGAGCCTGCAGGAGCAGCTTCATTTTGCGCGTCAGGGTCACGGCCGATCCGGCGCATGCCGCGACTACGTGCTGGCGGCAACGAAGGAGCTGCAGACTCTGGGAATTCGTGATCAGGATCTCCAGATCCTGGCCGAGCACCTCAAGGGCGTTCATGAATCGTCGGCTCGCTAGCCGCCGCTGTCCATTTTTGCCCGTCCCTCCGCAATCAGCCGCGCGGTCGCAGTTTCAATGTCATTCTGCAGACGCGCGAAGAACGTTTCTTTGTCGAGCCCCGGCGCAATCGGGTCGAGAATTTCGGCGACGACCGTTCCCGGGAAGCGGCGAAGCGAGCGGCGTGGCCAGAACAGCCCGGAATTGAGCGCGATCGGGACACAAGGCACTCCTTCCGCCATATAGAGATGCGCAACGCCGGCCTTGTAGCGCGGCTCGGCCCCCGCCGGCCGCCGCGTGCCCTCGGGGAAAATGATAAGCTGGCGATTGTCGGCAAGCTCTTTGCGTGCTCGTTCAATCATTGCGGCAAGGGCCTGCGAGCCGCCGCCGCGATCGACCGGCACCATCCGCCCTTTGATCGTGAGCCAGCCGAAAACGGGAATCCATTGCAACTCGCGCTTGAGGATGAAGACAGGACTATCGAGCAGCGGCAGCAGCGCAAAGGTTTCCCATGCGGATTGATGCTTTGAAGCGACAATGAGAGGGCCCGGCGGCAGCTTATCGAGGCCGCGAATCTCGCACTTGATGCCGGCGACAACGCGCAGCAGCACAAGATTGACGCGGCCCCACGATTTCGCGACCTCGACGATCGCGCGATACGGCATGAAAAAAGTCGGCAGCGCGGCGATCAAATACAGAAGCGTGTTCAGATAGAACAGCGCATTGAACGCCAGCGAACGGAGAATAATGATCACGGTCAGCCCTTCTATATTGCGCCGTCCACATCGAGGCGCATTCGAGCCTGCGCGAAAACATACTTCAGATATTCACCGAACAGCAGCCGGGCTGTGTCAAGGTTCGACCACCAGGGCTCGGTTTTCACCTTTTCCGAGATGACAGGAAACGCAATGAGCGTGACGTCCGGCAATTGGTGATCGAGCTCCGCAATGGCGCGCGGCATGTGCCAGTTCGACGTCACGACGATCAGCGAATTGAAATTGTGCTGACGCGCCCAACGTTTTGTTTCGAGCGCGTTGCCGAAGGTGTTGAGCGCAGAACGGTCGAGGTCGATGCAGCAGGTGAAGTACTTCGAATAAAGCGGCGTGATGCGCGCGATTTCGCGCGTGCTGGTGGCGCGGTGCACTCCGGTTATCAGCAGGCGCTTGCCGTGCTCGGTGGCAAGCAGCTCGATTGCATCGGGAATACGCGCGGCGGCACCGGTCAGGACGACGATTCCATCGGCCTTTCGATCGAGCGTGATCTCATCGCCGGCAATCTGGGCGACGAACCAGCCGAAACCGCCCGCCAGCAGCAGAGCACCGGTAGCGCCGGCAGCCATCGTGAGGAATCCGACCCAGCGGGCGAAACCGGCAAGCATGTCAGTCGATGGTCTCCAGCGTGCTGTTGACCGTATGCCGCGAGGTCCAGGCGGTCACGGCTGCAATCAACACCACCTGTCCGAGAACGGCCGCATAGCCTGCGAGTCCGATCGAGAACGATCCGAAGAGCGCAGATCCCTGGTCGCCGCCGACGAGCCAATGGCTGATCATGGTCGCTGCCAGGAACACAACGATTGCTGCACCGCCGCCAATAGCCCCGCCCTGTAGCCCGAGCACCAGGAAATGATGCTGAAAATGCCGGGCGATGAAGCCGTTTTTCGCGCCGACAAAATGCAGGACCTCAATGACCGCCTTGTTGGTCGCCATCGCGCCGCGCGTGGCAAAAGCCACCGACAGGACCGTCGCGGCGAACATCAGGATCAGGATGCAGACACCTACGGCGATCGCGGTCCCTGCCATCGCCCGCATGCGGTCGATCCAGCCCCGGTGGTCATCGACTACTGCGCCCGGAACCTGATCCGCGAGCACCCGGCGAAGCTGGCCAAGATCAGGCGTCGCGTCCGCCGCAATCTTGATGACTATCAGCCGCGGAACGGGAAGCTCGCTGAGCGAAATCCCGCTGCCAAGCCAGGGCTCCAGCAATTTCATCGATTCTTCTTTGGAGTATGGCCTCACCTCGAGGACTCCCGGAATCGCGCGCGCGATCGCGGCCGCCCGGTTCACGCTGGTATCGAGATCCCGTCCCGGCGCCGGCATGATTTGGATCGTCATCTCGCGCGAAATGTCGGATTGCCACTCGCCTGCAGCCTTCGTCACCAGGAACGCCGCCCCCGTCGTCAACGACACCAGAAATGTCATGATCGCAACGACCGCGACGAGCGCCCGGCCGGAAATCGAGTTGCGTGGCACCAGTGCGGTCTCAAACCGCGGCACCGGCTCGTTCGGATGGCGCAACTGCATGGTCAAATCGATGCGTGAATCACTCATCGCCAGCCTCAGTCGTAAATATGCAACCGGCCGTCGTGCAGCACGAGGCGTCTGGCATCGTACTGGTCCATCAGCCCGATGTCGTGCGTCGCGATGATAACCGAAGTGCCTGACTTGTTCAGTTCTACAAACAGCCGCAGCAATCGCTGCGCCAGATTTGGATCGACGTTGCCGGTTGGTTCGTCGGCCAGCAGCAATTGCGGCCGCGCGATCACGGCGCGCGCGATCGCGGCGCGCTGTTTTTCCCCGCCGGAAAGAACCGGTGGCAGGGCCCACATCCGCTCGCCCAGCCCGACCCAATTCAGCAACTCGATGACCTCGTCCCGGTAACTTTCTTCCGGGCGGCCCATGACCCGCAACGGCAACGAGACGTTCTCGTATGTGGTCATGTGATCGAGCAGACGAAAGTCCTGGAACACGATACCGATGCGGCGTCGCAAGGTCGCCACCGAGTCACGCGACAACGTTGCGACGTCATGCCCGAATTGAGTGATCAGGCCGCGCGTCGGCTTGAGCGACAGGAACAGAAGCCGCAAAAGTGAAGTCTTGCCGGCGCCGGACGGCCCGGTCAGGAACTGGAACGAGTGAGGTTCGATGCGGAACGTGAGGTCGCGCAGGACCTCCGGGCCCAGTCCATAGCGTAAGCCGACGTTCTCAAATCGGACCACCCACCCCTCTCCGATAAATTCCGCAAAAAGCCGCGCGAATCACGACCGCGCCGAGGTCCCCAGGCACGCCTGCGTTTTTACAGGATTATCGCGATGCCGCCATAGCGGCCGCGGGGAAAATGGCGAAAAACCCCCGTTTGACGGGGTCCGGCATGGTTTCCGATCCATTAACGGACGGCTGGTACGTTGGCCATCCAATTACCATCGACCCCATGCTGATCGCCTGTCCGAACTGCTCAACCTCCTACGAGATCGACCCGGCCTCATTGGGCGAGGCAGGACGAACCGTCCGCTGCGCAAGATGCAAGACGACGTGGTTCGCCTCCAAGCCGGAGATGGCAAGCACGGGCACGGACGAGGACCCGGCCTCTGCGATCGGCGTGATACGCCCTGATCAGCGAATCCAGGACAGAGCCGAAGATACCGCCGAGGAGCAAGCAACCGAGGCAGCGGCGCGGGAAGCACCGCAGGCGCCCGTCACTGTTACCGACGCACCACCGATCGCACCGGAAGGCCCATCAGCCGCAGCTGAGGCGACGACGGAAGCCGACGAGCTTGAGAATTTTGCCGTGCGCCGCAAGCGACTTCAGGCCCGGCGTAATAAAGAGCGGCGCTCGTCGCGATGGACTGCCCTAGTTCTTGTCCTCTTCGCCTTCAATGTCGCGCTGATCGGCGCACGCAGCGAGGTTGTGAGGTTCTTTCCGCAGACTGCCTCGTTGTTCGCAGCGGTCGGCCTGCCGGTCAACCTGCGTCACCTGAAATTCGAGAATATGCGGATTACGAAAGAAACGCAGGAAGGACTGTCGGCCCTTGTGATCGAAGGCACCATCGTCAGCGTCTCCAGCAAGGCCACCGAGGTGCCACGGCTGCGCTTCGCTGCACGCGACGCCGCCGGACAGGAAGTCTATACGTGGAACGCCCTGCCAAGCCGCAGTATTCTCGGACCTGGAGAAAAACTTGATTTCCGCAGCCGCTTTGTCTCACCGCCGCCAAACGCAACCGACGTGATGGTGCGCTTCTTCACGCCGCAGGATTCGGCCGCCGCGGCCAAGTAATGCCGTTCGCACATCGCCGCGCGATCTGAAATCAGAAATCTTTCAACAATCGCTCGATGTAATCGAGCTCCAGTTGCGGGCGGAAACTCTCGCCGAACCGCTTGCGCAACTCCTCCAGAATGCGCCGGGCCCGTTGCGCATCGATTTCACCAGGGACCTTGACGGTGAAGTCGTCGCTGTAATCGCCACGGCGCATCGGCCGCCCGAGGGGATCGGTCTCCTGCTGGGCTCGCGATTGCCCGCGACCCGGCCGCCCGTTCGGCCCCGGGCCCATGCCTTGCTGCTGCATCGATTGCGCAAGGCCTTTGGCGCCTTTTCGCATGGCCTCGAGCGCACGGCCCTGGCTGCCGACAGCTCCATCGGCGTCACCCTCGCCGAGCTGACCTTCGGCCTCGCCCATGGCTTCGCCCGCATCGCCAAGCTCGCCCATCTCGTTGCCGCCCTGGCCTTGCTGGCCTTGCTG
>JBKPRE010000118.1:0-21458 GCA_046734435.1 Pseudomonadota bacterium
GACGTAACCGAACATGTTCATCAGCGGCACCATCGCGTTGATCACGTTGGCGTTGCCGCGCATGTCCTGGCCCTGAATCTGCCCGCGGCGTGAATTGAGATCGCCGATGACCGACCCGGTGTAATCTTCGGGCGTCACCACTTCGACCTTCATGATCGGCTCAAGCAGCACCGGCTTCGCCATTTGCAGCGCCTCTTTCAGGCACTGGCGCGCGCAGATTTCGAATGCGAGCGCGGACGAATCGACGTCGTGATATTTGCCGTCGATCAACGTCACCTTGAGGTCCACAACCGGGAATCCCGCTACGACGCCGGAGCCGAGCACGGACTCGAGACCCTTCTCCACGCCGGGGATGAATTCTTTCGGCACGGCACCGCCGACGATTTCGTTCTCGAACTCGAACGGCGTGCCGGGCGGCGTCGGCTCGGCGATGATCTTGATTTGCGCGAACTGGCCGGAGCCGCCGGTCTGCTTCTTGTGGGTGTAACCGTGCTCGACCCGGTGCGTGATCTTTTCGCGAAAGGCCACCTGCGGCGCGCCGATATTGGCATCGACCTTGTAGGTCCGCTTGAGGATATCGACCTTGATGTCGAGGTGCAGCTCGCCCATTCCCTTGAGAATGGTCTGCCCGCTCTCCTGATCGGTCGAAACGCGGAATGACGGGTCTTCGGCCGCGAGCTTGGCAAGGGCAACGCCGAGTTTTTCCTGGTCGGCCTTCGACTTCGGCTCGATCGCGATCTCGATGACCGGATCGGGAAATTCCATCTTTTCCAGGATCACCGGCTTCGCGGGGTCGCACAGCGTGTCGCCGGTGCGCACTTCCTTCAGCCCCGCCAGCGCGACGATGTCGCCGGCATAGGCCTCCTTGATGTCTTCGCGGTTGTTCGCATGCATCAGCAGCATGCGGCCGATCCGCTCCTTGCGCTCCTTCGTCGAATTGATCACGCCGGTGCCACTGGTGAGCGTGCCTGAATAAATGCGGCAGAACGTGATCGTGCCGACGAAGGGATCGTCCATGATCTTGAAGCCAAGCAAGGCCAGCGGCGCGTTATCTTTCGGTTCGCGCACGACCTCTTCGTCATTGTCAGGATTGATTCCCTTGATCGGCGGCACGTCGAGCGGACTCGGCAGATAGTCGACCACCGCATCGAGCAGCGGCTGCACGCCCTTGTTCTTGAAGGCGGAGCCGCACAGCACCGGAAAGAACGCACCGGTGATAACCGCCTTGCGGAGCAGCTTCTTAACCGTCGCCTCGTCGGGCATCTTGCCTTCGAGGTATGCGGTCGCGGCATCGTCGTCGAGTTCGCAGACCGCCTCGATCATCTTGTCGTGGTATTCCTTGGCCTGTTCGGCCAGGTCGGCAGGAATATCGATGTCGTGATATTTAGCGCCGAGGGATTCATCGTCCCACACCACGCCCTTCATGCGCACCAGATCTACAATACCTTTGAAATTCTGCTCCGAACCGATCGGAAGCTGGATCGCCACCGGCTTTGCACCGAGGCGCGTCTTGATGTCGTCGAGGCACTTGAAGAAATCGGCGCCGATCTTGTCCATCTTGTTGGCGAAGACGATGCGCGGAACCTTGTACTTGTCGCCCTGACGCCAGACCGTCTCGGTCTGCGGCTCTACGCCCTGGTTGGAATCGAGCACGCATACGGCGCCGTCGAGCACGCGAAGCGAACGCTCGACTTCAATCGTGAAGTCGACGTGTCCGGGCGTATCGATGATATTGAGGCGTTTCTCTTTCCAGAAAGCGGTCGTGGCGGCCGACGTGATCGTGATGCCGCGCTCCTGCTCCTGCTCCATCCAATCCATCGTCGCGGCGCCTTCGTGCACCTCGCCGATCTTGTGGCTCTTGCCGGTGTAATAGAGGATCCGCTCGGTCGTCGTCGTCTTTCCGGCATCGATGTGCGCCATGATGCCGAAGTTGCGGTAGTCCTCGATTGGGTGGCTGCGGGGCATAGGGGGTCAGTCCTTAAATCTTTTCTGCTGTCACCAGCGGTAATGCGAGAAGGCCCGGTTGGCTTCCGCCATCTTGTGGGTGTCTTCGCGCTTCTTGACTGCGTTTCCCCTGTTATTGGATGCATCGAGCAGCTCGGCCGAGAGCCGCTCGGTCATCGTACGTTCGTTGCGCTCGCGCGCTGCCGCGATAATCCAGCGGATGCCGAGTGCCTGGCGGCGCGACGTGCGCACTTCCACCGGCACCTGGTAAGTGGCGCCGCCGACACGACGCGAGCGCACCTCGATCGAGGGCATCACGTTGTCGAGCGCCTGCTGGAATACGGTGAGCGGGTTCTGCTTGGTCTTGCTCTCAATCGTCTCGAGCGCGCCGTAGACGATGCCTTCCGCCACCGACTTTTTGCCATCATACATGATGGCGTTCATGAACTTGCTGACGACGATGTTTCCGAACTTTGGATCCGGGATAATGTCGCGTTTTTCGGCAGCGTGGCGGCGAGACATGACGCAGATCCTTACTTGGGCCGTTTGGCGCCGTATTTCGAACGGCGTTGCTTGCGGTTCTTCACGCCTTGCGTGTCGAGCACGCCGCGCAGGATGTGGTAGCGCACGCCCGGCAGGTCCTTCACGCGGCCGCCGCGGATCATCACGACCGAGTGCTCTTGCAGGTTATGGCCCTCGCCCGGGATGTAGCCGATCACCTCAAACCCGTTGGTGAGCCGTACCTTCGCCACCTTGCGCAAAGCCGAGTTCGGCTTCTTCGGCGTCGTCGTGTAGACGCGCGTGCAGACACCGCGCTTCTGCGGAGACGCCTGCAGGGCCGGCACCGTGTTACGCGCCTTGAGCGGGTGCCGCGGCTTGGCAATCAACTGGTTGATCGTCGGCATTTTTGCCTTCGCTACCTTCAGTTTGCGGGTGCCGCGCGAACGAAATGGTCCGCACCGCCCCTCGTTTAATTTCGTGCGGACACTCCCCCTCGTCCGCGTCGTCTTGGGCTTGTGGCCCGGCATCGGCGTGCGCGGAACAATGGCGCACGTAATCTTGCGCGACTTTTCCACGCGCAAAACGAAATCGCGCCATCCGCCAACCGCGGCAGGGCGCTCTTCCGTTCGGACGGACGCGTTGCGGTTAAGCACCGCGGCCGTTCACTCTCAAAGTCTGACAGGTGCTGTCAGAGGCAGCGTCTGAGCTTTATTCGTCGAGGCGTTGTACCCAATCACCTTTCGAGAAAACGCTCTCAAAAGGTTAGTTGGGCGGCCGTTCCGAGCAAGCAAAGCTCACCGCCTGCCGAAAAGTGTGGGGTATGTATCGGCGTGACCCCGGCAAGTCAAGCAGAAATGGCTGAAAACGCGAGCGTTCGGGGCCTTAGGCAACCAAATACCTCGTGCGCGCGGCCACCCCGCCCTCTATTGTGATGTTACGCCGGTTTCCTTGATGACGTTGAGGTATTTTGCACTCTCGTCGCGTACAAACGCCTTGAACTCCGCGACCGACATCGGCGTCACGACCGCCCCCGCGGCCTCCAGGCGGGCCTTGGTATCGGCTTGCGCGAGCACGGCGTTAATCTCTTTATTCAACCGATCGATGATCGGCTGCGGGGTACCGCGCGGCGCAAAAAACCCTGCCCAAAGAGTGAAATCGTAGTCCTTGATGCCGGTCACCTCAGCAACCGTCGGCACATCGGGCGCTGCCGGCGAGCGCTTGGCCGACGAGAGGGCCAGAAGCTTGAGTTTACCCCCATTCACATGCGGCGCCGCGGCCGGAAAGCCTGAAAAATAGAACTCGACGTGGCCGCCAATCAGGTCGTTGAGCGCGGGCCCGGCTCCCTTGTACGGCACATGGGTGAGGTTTTCGTCGAATTTCAGCTTGAGCAACTCGCCCGCGAAGTGACCTGGAGTGCCAATACCGGCGGAGGCAAACGTAATCTTGGGCTTTGCCTTGAGCGCTGTGAGGAAGTCCGGGAGCGTCGAGTACGGGGCCGTGGACGGCACAACGAGGGCGAGCGGCACCACGGCCGCGAGCGCGATCGGTACAAGGTCCTTATCCGGGTCATAGTTTAGACCTTTGAGCCAGTGCTGGTTGACGGCGACCTCTCCGGTCTGCCCGACCAGCAGCGTGTAACCGTCGGGCGCCGCGGTTGTCACCGAATGGGCGCCGATTGAGCCGCTGGCGCCGGCGCGATTTTCGACCACGACCGTTTGGCCAAGCGCCGCGCCGAGCTTGTCGGAAATCGAGCGCGCAACGATGTCGCCGGTGCCGCCGGCCGCGTAGGCGACAATCAGCTGGATGGTCCGGTTCGGATAGGCCTGGCACCAAGCCGATGCCGCGCAGGCCACGGCGAAAAAGACCGCAATGAGGGCGAAAGCCGCCGACCGGATGGCCCGCATGATAGATCCTCCCTTTTATTCTTCGCCGCGTTGATTCCGGCGATCGCATTATTCGAAACCGTAAAGCCGCGCCGGGTTATCCGACAGGATTTGCTCGGCCAATTCCGCCGAACCAGTCGCGGCCAGGAAATCGTCGACCAGAGTTTCGTAGCGAAGACTACGATAAGGCGAAAGGACGGCGCTACCCATATGCTGGTCATGCGGCGGCGTGTGTGGCCAGTCACTGCCCCACACGCAACGATCGGATGCCACCTTCAAGATGGCTCCGACCCAGGCCGGATCGGCTCGGGTTGCGAACGGGTCCGCGCTCACACGGTATGGTGCCGACAGCTTGATCCAGACGTGGGACCGCGCGAGCAGATCAAGCAGCGAAACGCCGTCGGGCTGATCCGGTTTGACGCCCGCATAGAGTCCATAGTGATCGATCACCACCGGCGCGCGCGAATTCCGCAACAGCGATGCGTTTTCTGACAGCAGCTTGATGGGCGCGATAACCTCGATGTGCCAGTTCAGATCGCGCGCGTAGGCCTCGACCGCTTCAAAACGGGCCGCGAGTGGCGCCTTTTCGCGAAGCGGGCTGTAAAGATTGAGACGCAAGCCACGCACGCCCTGGCCCGACATGCCAGACAAGGTCCTCGCAGAAGTCGTTTCGGGATTGATGACCACAACACCGCGCCCTCTTCCGGCCAAAGCGTCGAGACTCTTCAACAACATGCTGTTGTCGGTGCCATAGAAGCTCGGCTGCACGATGACGAACCGCCTGATGGCGCGCGAGGCCGACACCCGCTCCAGCTGCTTCAGGGTCGCGACATCTGCAAGGTAAGTTCGCTCGGCGACCTGTGGGTAACGATCCGCCGGACCAACGATATGGACGTGACTGTCGCAGCGCATTCCGGCTGTCACGCACGCAGCCGCGCGGCAACCGCATCACCGGTTTCACGCGTACCCAGACCCCCACCGACGTCGGCGGTCGACTCTCTTGCCGCAATTGCCGCTTCGACCGTCTTCTCGATGGCCCCGGCGGCCGCTTCGAACGATTTGGCCTTGCTGCGGCGGCCATGCCAGGCGAGCAGCATCGCGGCCGACATAATGAGCGAAAGCGGGTTGGCAACATTCTTGCCCGCGATATCCGGCGCCGAGCCGTGGGCAGCCTGGGCCATTCCGTGATCAGTACCGGCGTTGAGCGAGGCGGCCATCCCGAGACTGCCCGACAGTTCGGCCGTCAGGTCGGACAGGATATCGCCGTACATATTGGACGTAACGATTACGTCGAAACGCTGCGGATTGCGCACAACATGCGCCATCATGGCATCGACGATCACGTCGTCGACGGTAACTGCCGGAAACTCTTTGCCAACGTACTGGCAGGCCTCCATGAACAATCCGTCCGTGACTTTCAACACGTTGGCTTTGTGCACAATCGTGACATGTTTACGGCGGGTCATCGCCAATTCGAATCCCGCGCGCGCAATGCGCTCGCTGCACCCGCGCGTTATTCGCCGCATTGAAACGGCAACGTCCTTCGTAACCAGCATCTCGCCGCTTCCCGCCTCCATATTGCGGTCGGCGTAAAACCCTTCGGTGTTCTCGCGCGCGACAACGAGATCGAACGCGCCACAGCGCAATTGGAATCCCGGATAAGTTCGCGCCGGGCGGATATTGGCGAACAAATCGAGACTTTTTCGGAGCATCATCGACGGGTTGATTTCACCGCGCGCCGGATCCTTGAACTCGAAAGTCGATGTCGGGCCGAGGACGACCCCGTCGGCTTTGCGCGCCTTTTCGACGATGTCGGCATGGATGGTGCTTCCCAGCGCACGGAGGCCGGCATGCCCGACAGGCGCTTCTTCGATCCGAAGTCCGAGCCCAAAGCGTTCGGAAGCGACACGCAATACCGAAAGCGTCGCGGCGGTAATTTCAGGACCGATACCGTCACCGGCAAGAACGAGAAGGTTCATTTCGATGGATTCCAATGTGGATGCGGCGCCATCTTCTCCAATTCCGGCGCAAAGAAAAGCCGCATCACTGGCGGCCAGGCCCCATTATTGCAGGGCAATTCGCGTGCCCTTTTCTCCGTTCAGGAGCCGCTTGAGGTGAAAGCTGGCGAGCTGGTCCTCAGGATAGCTGCCGACATGCGCAGCAAATGCCGCCATCGCAGCAGCGTCGTCCGACTGAAGTTTTGCAAATGCCTCCAGATAACTCTTCGTCGCGGCACTTTCGAATTTCTCCCGCCGCAACGGCTCGAATGCCCGCATTGCTTCGCTCTTGCCTCGCAACATGAGATCGCCGATTGGCCGCCCGCAAAAATCCTGCACTTTCTCCGCCAGAATTGAACTAACGCACACGTGGGTACCAAAGTATTTGTTGGCAGCTTCAAGCCGCGCAGCGACGTTGACCGTATCGCCATAGGCCGTGTAGTCGAAAAATCGTCCGCCGCCGAAATTCCCTACAATCGCCGGCCCGGCATGAGCACCAATTCGAGTGATACCGAGCACGATTCCTTTTTTCCGGCAGCCCTGCTGGAATGACACGGCGTATTCATCGAGATCAAGCGCACAAGCGACAGCGCGCGCGCTATGATCTTCCTGCTCGCCAGGCGCGCCAAAGAGCACATGAAGGGCATCTCCGACTATTTTCGCTACCGTGCCGTCGTGCGAAAACACGATATCGGTCATTCCTGTGAGGTACTCGTTTAGAAGCGGTCCAAGCACGCTTGGCTCGAGCGTCTCCACCAGCGCAGTGAAGCCGGCAATATCGGTGAAGAGCGATGCGATTTCGCGGCGCTGACCCGCAAGATCTATCGCATCGTTGTCGCCGGCCAGTCTTTGGACAAGATTGGGCGAAAAATATCTTGAGAGCGAAGCGTAGGCTCGTTCCGCTTCGGCCTGACGGCGCCTCGCATCGCGCAAATTTTCGACGTGCCGAATTGTCTTGGCAATGGTTGCCTCAAGATCGGAAAAATCGATCGGCTTGGTCACGAAGTCGAATGCGCCGCGATTCATCGCGACGCGGATATTCGCCATGTCTCCGTAGGCCGACACAATAATGGTCGATAGCCTTTCCTCCGTTTCCTGAAGCTTTTGCAGGAGCGTCAGCCCGTCCATCCGCGGCATGTTGATGTCGGTAATCACCATATCCAGAGAGCCGTTGGATGCGAGCAAATCCAGCGCTTCGACGCCGTCACGGGCGAACAAAAGCTCTACCGAGCCTTCGCTGATCTTGCGGCGAAACTTCTGGACGAGCAGAGCCTCCATGTCCGGCTCGTCATCGACTACGAGAATTCGTGCGGTCATGCGGCCGATTCAACCCATCTGTTAACAAGGGGATTCACGCGGATCGCCCCGGGTTGGCAAGGATGGCAGCTTTGCGGGGGAGAATGATACGAAATTCGGTGTACTGACCGGGTTTGGTATCGACTTCAATGGATCCGCCATGCTGTTTGACGATGATGTCGTGGCTAATCGACAGACCTAGTCCTGTTCCCTCCCCGGCGGGCTTGGTTGTAAAGAACGGATTGAACATCTTCTCCTTCACCTCCGGCGGAATCCCGGTGCCGTTGTCCCGAATCCTGATTTCGACACTGTCGCCGAGGCTCCTCGTCGCGGCTGCAAGCGTAGGTTCGTAGTCAACACCATTTGTTTCGGCTTTGCGCATGGTCGCCGCATAGAAGCCATTCATGATAAGGTTGAGCAACACGCGCGTGATCTCCTGCGGAAATAGGTCGACCTCGCCCGCGCCCGGATCGAATGACTTTTCGAGCGTTATGTTGAAACCCTGCTTTTCGGCGCGCGCGCCGTGGTAGGCGAGATTGAGACTTTCCTCGACGACCGCATTGACATCCACGAGCCGGTGCTCGCCCGAGCCCTGACGCGAGTGCAGCAGCATGTTTTTGACAATGGAGTCAGCGCGCTTGCCGTGCTGCACGACCTTTTCGAGATTACTTTGCAGCATGTCTGCAATCTCGTTGACCTCCGCCCGTAACTTGCCGTCGAGGTTGAAACCTTTCAGCGCGTCGCGCAGTTCACTTACAAGTTCCGACGAGACGGACGAGAAATTGTTGACGAAGTTAAGCGGATTTTTGATCTCGTGCGCTATACCCGCAGTAAGCTGGCCAAGCGAGGCGAGCTTTTCCGTCTGAACCAGGCGATCCTGGGCGGTGCGCAAGTCATCCAGTGATTTCGCAAGTTCGCGCGTCCTCGCGCCGACGCTTTCGAACAATCTGGCATTTTGTATCGCCAGCACGGATTGCGCTCCAAAGGTCTTCAGCAGTTCGACTGCACTTTTCGAAAACTCGCCGGGCGCCTTGCGGCGCACAACAAGCGCCCCGACGATTTGGTCATTGCTCAGAAGCGGCACGATCAGGAGAGCACGAAAGCCCGCTCGGATGATAATGTCGAGCGTGCTCGAAGGATCATTCTGAAGGTCCGGAATTTGGATTGGGGTGCGCTGTAGCGCGGCCTCGCCGATTGCCGTTTCGCCCAGACGGATGTGGCGATCCCGAATTTCAGCGACTGCCCGCGGTTCCAGCCCGTAAGTGGCGCGCAACCGAAACTCTTCGGTCACCTCGTCAAAAACATAAATCGCCCCGGCCTCGGTGTTCGAAAGCTGGGCTGCTTTGGCGACGATCGTCGACAGCACGGTCTCCAGGTCGACCGTCGAATTTACCGCCTGAGTCACCTCGCCGAGCGCGCGCAACTCCTTGACCGATTGCGCAAGTTCTTGGGTGCGCTGCTCGACCTTGTTTTCCAGCCCCGTGTAGGATTCCTGAAGTCGGCCCGCCATATCATTAAACTGATCGGCGAGTGCCTCGAGCTCATCGCCGGTTTTAACCTCGATCCGTTGCGACAGGTCGCCGCGTCCGATTCGAGCCGCTCCGGTGCGCAACGCCTGGATCGGCACGACCATCCTGCGCGCAAGAAATATTCCGGCAATGGCTGCAAGACAGAGCGCCGCAAGCAGAACCAGAGCCGAGCGCTGAATGGAAGCCATCAATGGCTGGTAGGCCTCGCCTAGCGGCAGCTCGACAAAAACGGTCCAACCGAGCGGCGCAACCGGTGCAAAGGCGCTAAGAACAGTCCGGCCCTGCAGATCGGTTGCGGTTGGAATCTCGGTCTCCGACGTGGCCGTTCCGCGCTGAGCCGCCTGAACCTGCGCGAGTCGGGTCATGTCGGTGTTACGCAAGACCAGGCTGATGTCCGGGTGGGCGATCAGGCGGCCGCGCGAATCCACCACATAGGCTTGGCCGCGTTCGCCAACCTTGATCCGGGAAACGACGTCCCAGATCAGCTTGAGATTGACTTCCGCAATGCTCACGCCGGCGTCGCGCCGCGTGCCTGCGAGCGACAAGGTCATGTACGGCTCGGACTCGCGGCGGAAATAGACGGGGCCATAATAGACTTTGTTTTTCACGGCTTCCGTGAACTTGGGCTCATTTGACAAATCGAGACCGCTGCCCAACACGTCCATGGCCAGCCGCGACACGCGGAGCTGCTCCTTGCCACTGGCGTCCACTTGCGCAAGCTCGGTGATCGCCGGAACCTGGCGCAACAGACGGAGCGCATCGAACCGTCGCTGCTCAATGGTTTCGGCGGACCACAGCAGCTGAGTAGTCCACCCGACCTGATTTTCGATTTCCTTGATGAACTGGCTGATCTTGGTGGCCGCTGCTTCCGCCTGCTCGTGCTGAATGCGGATCAACGCAGTTTTGTGCTCGCGATAAGAGCCCCAGACCTCGAGAGCCCCGTTGATCAATAATGCAACGCAAACCACGGCAACAAACAGGCCAACGTATTTGAAGAAAAGACGGGTGCGGGTCTCACGCCGCGTCGACGTAGCGACTCGATCTGGCACCGCGTGATCCGTCATTCGATCACCTCGTCGGCGCGGGTGAGCATCGCGGGCGGCACGGCAATGCCCAGCGCCTTCGCGGTCTTGAGATTGATGACCAGCTCGAATTTCGTTGGCTGCTGGACCGGCAGATCGGCGGGTTTCGCACCCTTCAGAATCTTGTCCACATAGGGCGCCGCATTCCGGTATCTGTCCGCGAGACTCCCAGCATATGACATGAGGCCGCCTGCGTCAGCGAATGCGCGGTTGCCCGAGACTGTCGCCAGACGGTGTTTCCGTGCGAGCGCGATGATCGGCGCGCGCGGAAGCGTTGGCTGGACCACCAAAGCATCGACGCCGCCACTGGCCATGCCTGCGAAAATGGGCTCGAAATCCTGCGTTCCACCGAGCATAACGTCTTGAACCTCGAACCCGGTGGCTTTGGCTGACGCATGGATTTGCGCCAAAAACGATTTGGTAAAGGCGTTTGCCGGATCGGCAAGCGCCGCCACGCGGCGCGAGCCAGGAAGTATCTCGCGGATCAATTCGAGACTTTTTCCCGCAAGTTCCGCCGTCGCCGCAGACAGCCCTGTGACGTTTCCACCTGGCCTGGACAGGCTACTTATGAGTCCCGTTCCCACCGGATCGCCGGATGGGGCCATGACGATCGGGATTTCCGTTGTCGCACGCTTTGCCGCCTGTACGGCGGGAGTTTCAGAAGCGACGATAATATCGACCTTGAGATCAACGAACTCCGCGGCCAGCGCAGGCAGACGATCCAACTTCCCTTCCGCCGAGCGATACTCGATCTGCATATTTTGACCGTCGATGTAGCCGAACTCTCGGAGTCCCTCCCAAAATATTCGCGCGAATGGTTCGCGTTTTTCTACCAACAGCACGCCGAGCTTTGCGGGCCTTGTTTGCTGCGCGCGCACGGCGAATGGCCAAGCCGCCGCCGCGCCTGCGAGCACTACAATGATATCGCGCCGTCTCATGCGATCACCCTACCGGCGCCGTCTCATAAGCCATTCCTCCCACAAGGCCATTAATCTGCGATGTTCTCCTCAGGCCAAAACAGGTCCGGTTCAATCTGCGTGGCGCTCAACCCGCGAGTCGATTTCACTGCGTAGCATTCCGAAGTCGATCGGCTTGGTGAAAAGCGCGTCGGCGCCACTCTCCAATGCCTTGCGCTTGGTGTCAGCGTCACCATAGGCCGTGATCATGATGATGGGCACGTCGGGTCGAACTGCTTTCGCCTTGGGCAAAAGCTCCAGCCCGCTCATCCCGGGCATGTTGATGTCTGACAGAATCAATATGAGCGACGCCGCAGCCGCTTCGCTGATGCATTGCAATGCAGCAGGTGCGGATTGAGCAAACTCCATAGCAAATCGGCCATCGCGAAGATCCCGCCGGAAGTGCTGGCGAAACAGCGCCTCCACGTCCGGTTCATCATCGACCACAAGAATAAGAAGTTGCACGCAGGTCCTCCTTACTTTTCTAGCGTTGCGGCTTTACGCGGAAGTACAATTCGAAACTCCGTGTACTCGCCGGGAGCGGTATCGACTTCGATCGAACCGCAATGTTGCTTCACAATGATATCGTGACTGATGGACAGGCCGAGACCTGTCCCCTCCCCAGCAGGCTTGGTCGTAAAGAACGGATTGAACATTTTTTCCTTCACCTCGGGAAGGATACCGACGCCATTGTCGCGGATTGTGATTTCCACGCTGTCGCCAAGATTCTTGGTCGTGGCCGCAAGCGTCGGCTCATATTCGCTTCCATTTATTGCAGCTTTACGCTTGGCAGCTGCGTAGAAGCCATTGGAAATCACGTTGAGAAGAACCCTGGTGATTTCCTGAGGGAAAAGGTCCACTTCGCCGGCGGCGGGATCAAAAGACCGCTGCAGGGTGATGTTAAAGCCCCGCTTCTCGGCTCGCGCCCCATGGTAAGCGAGGTTGAGACTTTCCTCGACGACGCTATTGATGTCGATCAGCCGATGTTCGCCAGAACCCTGGCGTGAATGCAGCAGCATATTTTTGACAATCGAGTCGGCGCGCTTGCCGTGTTGCACGACCTTTTCGAGATTGCCCCGCAGCATGCCGGTAATTTCATTAACTTCGCTACCCGTCTTTGCGTCAAAGTGGACGCGTTGCAGCGCCTCCTGCAATTCACCGATCAGCTCAGCAGAAACGGACGAAAAGTTATTGACGAAATTCAAGGGGTTTTTGATCTCGTGGGCGATGCCCGCAGTCAATTGACCCAGCGATGCGAGTTTTTCTGTTTGCACCAGCCGATCCTGGGCAGTCCGGAGATCCTCGAGCGATTTCGCCAGTTCGCGCGTGCGGGCCTGCACGCTTTCAAAAAGACGGACGTTTTCGATCGCGATTGCGGCCTGGTCGGCAAAAGTCGATACCAATTCAACCTGCTTGTCCGTGAACGGCCGCATGTCGATGCGCGTCAAAGCGAGAACGCCTATCGCTTTTCGTTCGCGGAGCATCGGCACCGCAAGAATGGTTTTAAATCCGCCCTTTTCTATCGCTTCCGAAAATGTGTAATCGGGGTCAGATCGAACATCCGCAATGTGTACAGTGCGGCTCTCTAGCAGCGCCCTCCCGGTTGCAGAGCCGCGCTCCGGCGCCACCGGCAGATCCTTAACGAGTTCGACAAATTCGGGTGAAAAACCATAACTGGCTGCGCGTACAAAGATGCCAGCCTGTTCGCGCGCAATCGTGCCTTGGTCTGCTTCGCAGAGCTTGGCTGCCGCTTCGACAAGTGTTTGTAAGACCGTATGGAGATCGAAGGCCGAGCGGCTTATGACCTTGAGCACCTCGGCGGTAGCCGTCTGTTGCTGCAACGCATCGGCCAGTTCGGCGGTTCGCGCCTGAACCTCGTCGAACAGGCGAACGTTCTCGATCGCAATCACCGCCTGATCGGCAAAGGTCGTAAGCACCTCAATCTGTTTGTCGGTAAAGGGTCTCACTGCGGTGCGTGTGAGCACAATGACACCGATCGGGCTTCCCTCGCGCAACAGAGGAACGCCGAGGACCGTGCGGTACCCGCCGCGTTTTTGCGCCTCACTGAACGTAAAATCAGAATCCGTCAGGACGTCAGGAACGTGGACAACATGGCCCTCGAGCAGGACACGCCCAACGATCGACCCCCGGTCGCGCAAGATCGGGCGAGTCTTCATATATTCCATGAAGGCTGGCCGAAAATTATGTGTCGTCACCCAGTAGTGCTCGCCATCCTTGGGACGCACGATGCCGGCCATGTCCGCGTCGCAAAGTTTCGCAGCGGATTCGGTCAAGGTATTAAGGACTACGTCGAGGTCAAAGGCCGAACGACTGATGACCTTGAGCACATCGGCGGTTGTCGTCTGCTGCTCAAGCGCTTCGGCAAGATCATCAGTGCGCTGACGCAATTCAGTAAGCAGGCGCGTATTCTCGATCGCGATAACGGCCTGGTCCGCGAAGGTTGTCACCAACTCGATCTGGTTGTCGGTGAAAGGCTGCGGGACGTTCTTCCCAACGAAAATGACACCAGCGACCTCACCTTGATGTAGCAGCGGCACGCCGAGTGCGGCCCGGTAACCGGCAATCTTTTGAATTTCGCCGTAGGTATATTCGGAATCCGCCAGGACGTCGGGAACATGGATGGCTCTGGCCTCTTTGGCGGCTCGTCCAGTGACGCTGCCGCGATCGATCGGCACCGGAAGATCCTTAAAGAATCCCCTGATTTGCGCGACAATTTCGGCCGCATTGCCGTAACTGGCCGAAAACCTGAAGTCTTCCCCATCGCGCTGAAACAACCAGGCGTAATCCGCGCCGCACAACAGCGTTGCAGACTCAACCAACGTGTCGAGCACAATCTGCAGATCGAAAGTGGAACGGCTGATGACCTTGAGCACATTCGCGGTGGCCGTCTGCTGCTCAAGCGCGTCCTTGGTTTCGTTGAACAGCCGGACGTTCTCGATCGCGATCACCGCCTGATCGGCGAACGTTCTCAGAAGCTCGATCTGTGCTTCTGTGAAAGGGCCTGGCCTCCGTCGCGCAACAAAAATCGAGCCAATCACCCGCTCGTCACGGACCATCGGTACCGCAAGACAGCCGCGGTACCCGCTCGCGCGCGCGACCTGCTTATTTTGATAAAGCGGGTCGGTGAGGACATCGGGAACGTGACAAACCGTGGACGTCCTTATTGTGCGCGCCGTTACCGTCTCCTCGCTGCGCTTCATCGGAAATGCGCGCCGAACGGCCTCCACCCCATCCGGCGACATTCCGTTGATCGAGGCCAAGCGGATCTGATCGTCCTCTGTTATCGCGATGACGCTGATCTCAGCTCCGCAAAGCTTTTCCGCTCGAATGCCAATGGTTTGAAACACAGGCTGCAGGTCGCCCGGCGAGCGGGCAATGGCCTTCAGAACCTCGGAAGTGGCGGTCTGCTGCTCAAGCGCTTCGGACAAATCATCAGTGCGATCACGCAATTCGCTCAGCAGTCTCGCGTTCTCGATCGCGACGGCGGCCTGGTCGGCGAATGTCCTCAACAAAGAAATCTGTTCGTCGGTAAAAGGCTGGACTTGCGTCCGCCGGATGGTGATCACGCCGATGATTGAGTCGCCCCGGAGCATCGGAACCGCGAGGATGCTTCGATGCATCTCGTCGTCACCGCGGTGATCTTCTGCCCACGCGTAGTCACTGTCTGCGAGAACGTCGTGGATGTGAATGACGCGACGCTCCAGTATTGCCCGTCCGGTTGCCGACCGCCGGTCGCGAGTGATCGGATTGTCTTTTGCAACTCGGAGAAATTCCTCGGATGTGCCGTAGCTGGCGGCCACCCGGTACAAGTCGCCGTCCTGCCTGAAGATGAAACCCTTATGGGCGGCGCAGAGGCGGACCGCATGTTCGAGCAGGCTTTGCAATACGGTTTCAAGTTCGAAGGCGGAGCCCCCGATGATCTTGAGAACTTCGCTTGTCGCCGATTGCGCCTCGCGCGCCTTCTGCAACTCTCGCGCATATGAATCGAGTTGTTCCTGCAGGTCCGCGACCTGCGGTGGCGTGGCCGGCAGCCTGCGTGTTTTGGACGTGCGGGAGTGCCGGCTTTTGGCCGCTCGGCTACCTGCCTTACCGCGTCCCTTCATGTCGCCCCCTCGGCGCGATGACGCCCAAATCTACGCAAGTTCCGGCGATTGCGCCATTACAAGCAGGGATGGAGCGTAACAATTAGGCGCAAAAAGAAAGGGCCGCCTAGGGCGGCCCTTTCAATCGTGTGGCGGCAATGCCTATTCCGCTGCCGGCAGCGCCGGTGCTTCCGCAGCCTCCGCTTTGGCTGCAGCCTTGGCCGCATCCTTCTCGCGCTCTTCCAGGATGAGTGCGTCACGTTTGACGGCGACCTCGCGCAGGCTGTTCATCATTGCGCCCGTGCCCGCCGGGATCAGACGGCCGACGATGACGTTCTCCTTGAGCCCGTCGAGCGTGTCGGCCTTGCCGTTGACGGCGGCCTCGGTAAGAACGCGCGTGGTTTCCTGGAACGACGCCGCCGAGATGAACGAGCGCGTCTGCAGGCTGGCCTTGGTAATGCCGAGCAGAACCGGATGTCCGGTCGCGCCCTTCTTGCCCTCGGCCTCGGCACGAGCATTGATTTCGTCGAGCTCGACCTTGTCGAGTTGCTCGCCCTGCAACAGCTCGGTCTCGCCGGCGTCGTCGATCTCGACCTTCTGCAGCATCTGGCGAACGATCACCTCGATGTGCTTGTCGTTGATATTGACGCCCTGCAGCCGGTAGACCTCCTGGATTTCGTTGACCAGATAGGCTGCCAGCTCCTCAACGCCCTTGATGGCGAGAATATCGTGCGGAGCAGGATTACCCTCGACGATGTAATCGCCCTTCTCGATGACGTCGCCGTCCTGAAGGTGAATGTGCTTGCCCTTCGGGATCAGATACTCCTTCGGCTCATCGCCCTTACCCGACGGCTCGATTGTGATGCGGCGCTTGTTCTTGTAGTCCTTTCCGAACCGCACCGTGCCGCCGATTTCGGCGATGATCGCAGCCTCCTTCGGCCGCCGCGCCTCGAACAGCTCCGCCACCCGCGGCAGACCTCCGGTGATGTCGCGCGTCTTGGCGCTTTCAGTCGGGATACGCGCGATGACGTCGCCCGCCTTCACGTGACCTCCCGGATCGACCGAGATGATCGCGTCGACCGCGAGCTGGTAGCGGGCTTCGCCGCCGCGCGCCAGCTTGAGGATCTTGTTGCCCGACTTGATCACAATCGCCGGACGCAGATCCTGCTGGTTGCGGGAAGAACCCGTGCGCCAGTCGATGACAACGCGCTTGGCGATGCCGGTCGACTCGTCGAGCGCTTCCGACATCGACAGACCGTCAACGAGATCCTCGAAGGCAATGTCGCCTTCGACCTCGGTGAGGATCGGCCGCGTGTACGGATCCCACTCGGCGATACGCTGCCCGCGCTTGATCTTTTCGCCGTCCTCGACGCGCATGCGCGCGCCATACGGAATGCGGTGATGCGCGCGCTCGGTGCCGTCGGGATCGACGACCGAGACGACCATGTTGCGCACCATCGCCACGACCTCGTTATCCGAGTTCTTGGCGACGTTCTTGCCCTTGAACTTGATCTTGCCGTCGAAGTTCGACTCGATGAACGACTGTTCGGAGATCTGCGCGGCACCGCCGATATGGAACGTCCGCATGGTGAGCTGGGTACCCGGCTCGCCGATCGACTGCGCGGCAATGACGCCCACAGCTTCGCCCATGTTAACCGGCGTACCGCGGGCAAGATCGCGCCCGTAGCAGGCCCCGCACACGCCGTTGGCCGCTTCGCAGGTCAGCACCGAGCGAATTTTCAACTCCTGAACGCCACCATTGGTGATGACTTCGACTTCCGGCTCCGTGAGCAAGGTGCCGCGTTTGATCAGCGTCTTGCTGCTGGAAGGATCTTTCACATCCTCCGCCGTGGTGCGGCCGAGGATACGGCTGGCGAGCGACGCCACCACGGTGCCTGCATCGATGATGGCGCGCACCTTGATGCCGTTCTTCGTGCCGCAGTCTTCTTCCGTGATGATGCAATCCTGCGCCACGTCGACCAGACGTCGAGTCAAATAACCCGAATTCGCGGTCTTCAAGGCGGTGTCGGCAAGACCCTTGCGGGCGCCATGCGTCGAGTTGAAGTACTCGAGCACTGACAGGCCTTCCTTGAAGTTGGAAATGATCGGGCTTTCGATGATTTCGCCCGACGGCTTCGCCATCAAGCCTCGCATGCCGGCGAGCTGGCGCATTTGCGCGGGCGAACCGCGCGCACCGGAATGCGCCATCATGTAGATCGAATTGACTTGCTCGTCGCGCCCGCTCTTGTCCTTCTTGGTCGACGAGATCTCCTTCATCATCGCCTCAGCGATCGCTTCGGTGCACTTCGACCAGGCGTCGACCACCTTGTTGTACTTCTCGCCCTGGGTGATGAGGCCATCGTTGTACTGCTGCTCGAACTCTTTGGCGAGATCGCGCGTCTGCTCGACGGTCTTCCACTTGGACTCCGGCACCACCATGTCGTCCTTGCCGAACGAAATGCCAGCTTTGAACGCGTGATAGAAGCCGAGCGACATGATGCGGTCGCAGAAGATGACGGTCTCTTTCTGCCCACAATGACGGTAGACCGTGTCGATCATCGACGAGATCTCGCGCTTGGTCATCAAGCGGTTGACGATGTCGAACGGAATCTTGGCGCTCTTCGGAAGCACGCTGCCGAGCACGACGCGACCCGGCGTGGTTTCGTACCACTTCTTGAACGGCTTGCCCTTCTCGTCCACGCCTTCCCAGCGATATTTGATCTTGGTGTGGAGACCGATCACGCGCTCATGCAACGCATGATCGATGTCGGCCATATCACCGAACACCTTGCCTTCACCGGGCTCGCCCTCGCGCAGCAGCGACAGGTAATAGAGCCCGAGCACGATGTCCTGCGACGGCACGATGATTGGCGATCCGTTCGCGGGATGCAGGATATTGTTGGTCGACATCATAAGCACGCGCGCTTCCAGCTGCGCTTCGAGCGACAGCGGGACGTGTACGGCCATCTGATCGCCGTCGAAGTCGGCGTTGAAGGCCGCGCAAACCAGCGGATGCAGCTGGATCGCCTTGCCTTCAATCAGCACCGGCTCGAACGCCTGAATGCCGAGGCGGTGGAGCGTCGGCGCGCGGTTGAGCAGCACCGGATGCTCGCGGATCACTTCATCGAGGATGTCCCAAACCTCCGGCTTTTCCTTCTCGACCAGTTTTTTCGCCTGCTTCACCGTGGTGGAGAGACCCTTGGCGTCAAGCCGCGAGTAGATGAACGGCTTGAACAGCTCGAGCGCCATCTTCTTCGGCAGGCCGCACTGGTGCAGCTTGAGCTCGGGGCCGACCACGATCACGGAGCGACCCGAATAGTCCACGCGCTTGCCGAGCAGGTTCTGCCGGAAGCGCCCCTGCTTGCCCTTGAGCATGTCGGCGAGCGACTTCAGCGGGCGCTTGTTGGCGCCGGTGATGACGCGGCCGCGGCGGCCGTTATCGAACAGCGCATCGACCGCTTCCTGCAGCATGCGCTTTTCGTTGCGGATGATGATGTCCGGCGCCCGCAACTCAATCAGCCGCTTCAGACGGTTATTGCGGTTGATGACACGGCGATAGAGATCGTTGAGGTCGGAGGTCGCGAAGCGTCCGCCGTCGAGCGGCACCAGGGGCCGCAGATCGGGCGGGATCACCGGCACGACCGTCAGAATCATCCACTCCGGCTTATTGCCGGAGGCGAGAAACGCCTCGATCAGTTTCAGCCGTTTGGCGATCTTCTTCTTCTTGATGTCGCTGTCGGACTCGGCGAGCTCGGCGCGCAGTTCACCCTGCATCTTCTCAAGGTCGATGCCCTTGAGCATCTCGCGGATCGCTTCCGCGCCGATCGTGGCCGTGAAGCTGTCGGTGCCGTATTCCTCCTGCGCCTTGAGGTATTCCTCTTCCGACAGAAGCTGCCGGTCCTTGAGCGGGGTCAGGCCCGGCTCGAGCACCACATAGTATTCGAAATAAAGGATACGCTCGAGGTCCTTCAGGGTCATGTCGAGCAGCAGACCGATGCGGCTCGGCAGTGACTTGAGGAACCAGATGTGCGCCACCGGCGCGGCCAGCTCGATGTGCCCCATGCGTTCGCGGCGCACGCGCGACAGCGTGACCTCGACCGAGCACTTCTCGCAGATGATGCCCTTGTACTTCATGCGCTTGTACTTGCCGCACAAGCACTCGTAGTCCTTGATCGGGCCGAAGATGCGCGCGCAGAACAGACCGTCACGCTCCGGCTTGAAGGTTCGGTAATTGATCGTTTCCGGCTTTTTGATCTCACCGTACGACCAGGACAGAATCTTTTCCGGGCTCGCGATCGAAATCCGGATCTGGTCAAAGACCTGAGCCGGCACCTGCGGGCTGAAAAGATTCATGATCTCTTGATTCATCGTCTTCTCCTCGACCGGGGAACCGCCATTCCCCACCTGTCGTTAAACTTTCAATCACGGAGCGGCGCCCTCGCCGCTCCGCAAATCTGTGACTACTCCGCCGCCTCGGCCGTTTCCGGGCCCTGCCGCTGCTGCTTCGAATTGTGCAGATCGACATTGAGGCCGAGCGATCGCATTTCCTTGACCAGCACGTTGAAGCTTTCGGGAATGCCCGCCTCGAACGTGTCGTCGCCTCGAACGATCGCCTCGTACACTTTCGTACGCCCTGCGACGTCGTCCGATTTCACGGTGAGCATTTCCTGCAAGGTGTACGCGGCGCCGTAAGCCTCGAGCGCCCACACCTCCATTTCGCCGAAACGCTGGCCGCCGAACTGCGCCTTGCCGCCGAGCGGTTGCTGGGTGACCAGCGAATAAGGACCGATCGAACGGGCGTGGATCTTGTCGTCGACAAGATGGTGCAGCTTGAGCATGTAGATGTATCCAACGGTGACTTTGCGATCGAAGACTTCGCCGGTACGGCCGTCGAAGACATTGACTTGCCCCGAATGATCGAGGCCGGCGAGATCGAGCATCTTCTCGATGTCGTTTTCTTTCGCGCCGTCGAACACCGGCGTGGCAATCGGCACGCCGTGACGCAGATTGCCGCCGAGCTCGATCAGGCCGTCTTCGCTGAGCGACTTGATGGTTTCGTCGTCGCCATAGACCTTCTTGAGCATGTCCTTGAGCGGACGCGAGTCGTGCTTGGCGTTGTAGGCATCGACCGCCTGCCCGATCTTGAGACCGAGGCCGGCGCATGCCCAGCCAAGATGGGTCTCCAGAATCTGACCGACGTTCATGCGACTCGGCACGCCGAGCGGGTTCAGCACGATGTCGACCTGCGTGCCGTCCTCGAGGAACGGCATGTCCTCGACCGGCACGATTTTCGACACCACGCCCTTGTTGCCGTGGCGGCCAGCCATCTTGTCGCCTGGCTGGATCTTGCGCTTCACCGCGACGAAGACCTTGACCATCTTCATCACGCCAGGAGGCAGCTCGTCGCCGCGCTGCAGCTTCTCGACTTTGTCGAGGAAGCGCTGCTCGAGCAGCTTCTTCGACTCGTCGTACTGCTTCCGGATGGCCTCGATTTCCGCCATCAGCTTGTCGTTGGGCGACGCAAACAGCCACCACTGCGAGCGCGGATACTCGTCCAGCACCGCCTTGGTGATCTTGGAGTCTTTCTTGAAGCCCTTGGGGCCGGCGATGCCGGTGCGGCCTTCGAGCAACTCGGCGAGACGACCATAGACGTTGCGATCAAGGATCGCCTGCTCGTCATCGCGGTCCTTGGCGAGCCGCTCGATTTCTTCACGTTCGATCGCGAGCGCGCGCTCGTCCTTCTCGACGCCGTGCCGATTGAACACGCGCACTTCGACGACAGTGCCCTGCACGCCCGGCGGCACGCGCAGCGACGTGTCGCGCACGTCGGAGGCCTTTTCGCCGAAGATGGCGCGCAGGAGCTTTTCTTCCGGCGTCATCGGGCTTTCGCCCTTCGGCGTGATCTTGCCGACCAGGATGTCGCCGGCGTGAACTTCCGCGCCGATATAGACGATACCCGCCTCGTCGAGATTCTTGAGCGCCTCTTCCGAGACGTTCGGGATGTCGCGGGTGATTTCCTCGGGGCCGAGCTTGGTGTCGCGCGCCATCACCTCGAATTCCTCGATGTGGATGGACGTGAACACGTCGTCCTTCACGATCCGCTCGGAGAGCAGGATCGAGTCCTCGAAGTTGTAGCCGTTCCACGGCATGAACGCGACGAGCACGTT
>JBKPRE010000119.1:0-6094 GCA_046734435.1 Pseudomonadota bacterium
CCTTCGGTCAGCGTGCCGGTCTTGTCGACAACGAGGGTGTCGACCTTCTCCATGCGCTCGAGCGCCTCGGCATTCTTGATCAGCACGCCGGCCTGTGCGCCGCGACCGACCCCCACCATGATCGACATCGGCGTCGCCAAACCGAGCGCGCACGGACAGGCAATGATCAGCACCGTGACCGCAGCCACAAGCCCGTAGGCATAACGCGGCTCCGGCCCGAACGTGGCCCAGGCCACGAATGCGGCGATCGCGAACAGGATGACGGCGGGCACGAACCAGCCCGCGACTTGATCGGCGAGGCGCTGAATCGGGGCGCGGGAGCGCTGCGCCGATGCCACCATCTGCACGATCTGCGCAAGCAGGGTGTCGCGGCCGACCTTCTCCGCCCGCATCACGAAACCGCCGGTGGTGTTGAGGGTGCCGGCGATGACCTTGGCGCCGACCTCCTTCGTTACCGGCATCGATTCGCCCGTGACCATCGACTCGTCGATGGCCGACCGTCCCTCGATGGTCACGCCGTCGACCGGGATCTTGTCTCCGGGCCGCACGCGCAGCCGGTCGCCGACCACGATCGCGTCGAGCGAAACCTCCTCGTCGCTGCCGTCGGCGCGGACGCGCCGGGCGGTCTTGGGGGCGAGGTCGAGCAGCGCGCGGATGGCGCCCGACGTCTGCTCGCGCGCGCGCAGCTCGAGCACCTGCCCCAGCAGCACCAGCACGGTGATGACCGCAGCGGCCTCGAAATAGACGGCAACCGTGCCGTCGGGGCCGCGGAACGCGGGTGGGAAAAGGCCGGGAAGCAGGATGGCCACGGCGCTGTAGATCCATGCCACCCCGGTGCCCATGGCAATGAGGGTGAACATGTTGAGATTGCGCGTGAGGAGAGATTGCCAGCCGCGCACGAAGAACGGCCAACCCGCCCACAGCACCACCGGAGTCGCGAGGACGAACTGCAGCCAGTTCGACAATTTCGGGCCGATGAACATATGCAGGCTGGCGAGATGGCCGCCCATCTCGAGGATCACGACCGGAAGCGCAAGAGCGAGCCCCAGCCAGAAGCGCCGGGTCATGTCGATAAGCTCGGGGTTCGGCGCGGATGCCGCCGTGACCAGTTCGGGCTCCAGCGCCATGCCGCAGATCGGGCACGACCCCGGCCCCAACTGGCGGATCTGCGGATGCATTGGGCAAGTGTAGATAGTGCCCTCCGGCACCGCTTGCGGCGGCGCGCTGTCGGAAGGAGCGAGAAATTTGGCCGGGTTGTCGGCGAACTTGGCTTGGCATCCAGCCGAGCAGAAATAATAGGGCCGCCCGGCATGTTGCTGCCGATGGGACGTCTTATGGGGATCGACCAGCATGTCGCAGACGGGATCGCGCACCCGCTCGGGTGCCCCGCCGGCATCGCCCGCGGGCGAATGGGAGTGATGTGCGTGGCCCTGGTGCGGCGCGTGCGCCAACTCCGCGCGGGGCGGGGATGGGGCTGCAGGCGTGTCCTTCATGGCGCAACGACCTCACATGCGATCTGCAGCCCCCGGGCAGCGGTCGGTGCGGCGCCGGTCGCACGCTGATTGGGCGAGCGCCGGCTCGCATTCAAAACGCGCTTGCAGATCTATACCGTAGGGGGGTATATATCCAACATGCGAAAGGACATCAAGGCATCCTGTGCGAAGCGGATCAACCGGATCGAAGGCCAAGTCCGGGGAATCGCACGCATGGTCGCGGACGACCGCTACTGCATCGACATCGTGACGCAGATTTCAGCGGTTCGCGCCGCGTTGCGGCGGCTGGAAGAGGAAATCCTGCGCGATCACGTGGGGCATTGCGTCGAGCACGCGATCGCGTCGGGCAACAAGGCCGATCAGCGCCGCAAAATCGAGGAACTGATGAACGTGGTCGGCCGGGCGGAGCGTTGATCGATGTCGCCTGGAGCAAGAACAGGCGGTTGATCTTCCTCCCCCGGAGGCTCAATCTTCGGCCACAGTTAAAAGGTTCAATTGAAGACATGATCCCGAGTCGAGGGTTGGCAGCGCTGATCTGGGGGGCGGTCGTGTTGATCGCCATCCAGCTTGTGCCGACCACCGCTCGTGCCCATGCCGGCCACGCGCATGCGTCGGCGGCGCAGGTGTCGGGGGGCTATGTGCCGGGATCGAGTTCGGCCGTCATGCACGATCGCGCGGCCGACCTTGCAATCTCTCCGAGGACATCGGTCGCAAGCCCAGAGGTCGCAACGGCGGCACCGGACAATGACGGCAGCACCGCGCCAGCCGCACCCTGCAACTGCGGCTATTGCGCGGCCGGGTGCTCGTGCTGCGTCCCGATGATTCTGGCTGAGCCCGGCGCAGGCTGGCCTCCCCCTTCAAGCGCGACGGACATCATCGGTCAAGCGTCATCGATGCGTCCCGGTCTCGATCCGGAAGCTCCGGCCAAGCCTCCCAAATCCTGCACGTAGTCCATGCGCGCCGAGCCGCGCGCGAAGGCGCCTGGTCGCACGACCAGGGCGTCCACTCGGACCGTCAAGGATTTTTCCCATGCGCGTTTCCATCATCCGCCCCATCCACGGCCTCGTGGCGCTGTCGCTAGTTTTCCCTTGGACGGCTGCTTACGCCCACGAAGGCGAGGACCATACGTCCTCGCAATCCGGCCCCATAGCGACCGGCGTCTCCCCTCGCGCCGAGGCGGCGTCGGAGAATTTCGAACTGGTCGCGGTCGCGAGAGGCGGCAGGCTGACGGTCTACCTCGATCGCCGCAGCAGCAACGAACCGGTGACCGGCGCGACGGTCAGCGTCGAGACTCCCGCCGGCAGCGTGGACGCCGTCGCGGACCTCGACGGCACCTACGCGCTCGCTGCGCCGTGGTCGGCGCAGCCGGGCGGTCACGACCTCATTTTTACGGTTGCGAGCGACGGCTCAGCCGAGGTGCTGGCCGCCACGCTCCAGGTGCCTCCTGCGATCGGCGCTGACACCGAAGGTTCAACGCCATCCCCGGCGGGGGGCACATTCGTGAGCGGATGGAAGGACCGGATCGGCCGCAGCGATCCGGCCCTCCTCGGCGCGGCCGCCGGCGGTTTCGTTCTGGGCGCCCTGGTGATGGGCCTGCTCGCGCGCCGCAAGCCGATTCCCGCGGTGGCGCTGCTCGCGCTTCTCGTCGCTCTTGCGGCGACGGCCGCGCAGGCGCATGAGGGCGATGATCACGCGGCTGCGTCGCGAGCGACGGCGGGGGCGCGCGACCTCGCCCAACGGCTGGCGGACGGCTCATTGTTCGTCCCCAAACCGACCCAACGTCTGCTTGCCGTTCGGACCGATATCGCGGCGAGCGGCGTTCATCGCCGCACAATCGAATTGCCCGGGCGGATCATCCCGGATCCCAATGCGAGCGGATATGTCCAAGCCTCGGCGGGAGGGCGGCTATCCGCGCCCCTCGCCGGATTTCCCAGACTTGGCACGCGCGTCAATAAGGGCGACGTCCTCGCCTACGTGACCCCGCCGGTGCAGACCGTCGACGTATCCGACATGCGCCAACGGCAAGGCGAACTCGATCAGCAAATCAGCATCGTCGAACGCCGCATTGCCCGCTTCGAGCCGCTTGCGCAGAAGGGCGTGGTGAGCTTGGTGCAACTCGATGAGGCCCGCCTCGAGCTGCAAGGGCTCAAAGACCGTCGCAGCGCGCTCGACCGGGTGAGGGCCGAGCCGGAAGCGCTGGCCGCTCCCGTCGCCGGCGTCATCGCGGAAATCAATGCCGTCGCCGGACAGATGGCGCAGCCGAGTGCCGTTCTGTTTCAGATCATGGAGCCGACGCGACTGTGGGTCGAAGCACTGAGCTTCGACACTTTGACCGGCGACCAGAGTGCGATCGCCAAGACCAGTGCGGGGCGCATTCTGCCGCTGGGCTATCAAGGCGCCGGCTTTGCCGATCGCAATCAGGCGGTGCCGGTGCATTTCAGGATCGAGGGTGATGTCAGCGGGCTGCGTGCCGGTCAGTTCGTTACCGTGCTGTCCGCGACCCAGGAGGAGAAGCGAGGCATTGCGGTTCCGCGCGCGAGCGTCGTGCGCAGCCAAAACGGCCAGGATCTCGTCTTCGAGCACAGTTCGGCCGAGCGGTTCGAACCGCGCTCGGTGCGCCTTGAGCCGCTCGACGGCGACCGGGTGCTGGTCGTTTCCGGGTTGAACGAAGGCGTACGCATCGTGACGCAAGGCGCCGAGCTCCTCGATCAGGTGCGCTAGCGGGGACAGGCGATGTTCACCTTCCTGGTTACCCAATCGCTGCGCCACCGTCTGATCGTGCTGGCGCTCGCGGCTGTGCTGGTCGCCTACGGCGCGTTCACCGTGACGCGGCTGCCGGTCGACGTCTTTCCCGACCTGAACCGCCCGACCGTCACCATCATGACCGAGGCGGAGGGCTTGGCCCCGGTGGAGGTCGAGCAGCTCGTGAGTTTTCCGATCGAGACTCAGATGAACGGCGTGCCGGGCGTCATCCGGGTTCGCTCCGTGTCCGGCGTCGGACTGTCGATCGTCTATGTCGAGTTCAATTGGGGCACCGACATTTATCGTAATCGGCAATTGATCGCGGAACGCCTGGCAGTCATTCGCGACCAGCTCCCCGCCAACAGCAGTCCGGTCATGGGCCCGATCAGCTCCATCATGGGCCAGATATTGCTGATCGCGGTGACCAGCGACCACGCCAGTCCGATGGAGCTGCGCGAAACCGCGGACTTCGTGCTGCGCCCTCGCCTGCTGGCCATTCCCGGCGTCGCGCAGGCAATCCCGATCGGAGGCGAAGTGCGGCAATACCGCGTGTCGCCCAATCCGGCAGCGCTGCGAGCGCTGGGCGTCGGCTATGACCAGCTCGAGCGCGCGCTGACGCAGTTCGGCGTCAATACCGGAGGAGGCTATACCGACCAATATGCGCGCGAATATCTGATCCGCAACATCGGCCGCACCACGAGCCTGGACGACCTGCGCAATCTCGTGGTGGCGACAACCGGCAACACGGCGATCTACCTGCGGCAGCTCGCCGAGGTCGAGTTTGCGCCCAAATTCAAGCGTGGAGACGCCGGCTATATGGGGACGCCCGCCGTCATCATCTCGGTGGAGAAGCAGCCGGGCATCGACACGGTCACGCTGACGCGCGAGATCGAGCAGAGCCTGAAGGAGATGGCAGCAAGCCTGCCCGCCGGAATCAAAGCCGATCAGATTCTCTTCCGGCAGGCAAACTTCATCGAAACGTCGATTCACAATGTCCAGGTGGTGTTGCTGGAAGCGGTGATCGTGGTCGCTGCCGTGCTCTTCGCCTTTCTTCTCAACTGGAGAACAACGGCGATCTCGCTCACCGCGATACCGGTCTCCATTCTTGCCACCGCGGTGATCTTCCATGTCGCCGGCCTGTCCATCAACACCATGACGCTCGGAGGATTGGCGATCGCCATCGGCGAACTGGTCGACGATGCAGTCGTCGACGTCGAAAATATCTTCCGACGACTGCGGGAAAACCGGGCAGCCGGAAGCCCGATGTCCGTCTTCGACGTGGTGGTGTCGGCCTCGCGGGAAGTGCGCTCCGGCATCGTCTACGCGACGATGATCATCGTGCTGGTCTTCGTCCCGCTGTTCGCGCTGTCGGGGATCGAGGGCCGGCTGTTCACCCCGCTCGGAGAGGCCTACATCATTTCCATTCTCGCGAGCCTCGTCGTCTCGATCACGCTCACCCCGGTCATGGCGTATTACATGCTGCCTGGTGCGAAGGCGCTCGGCGCGCGGGACAGCGCCTTGGTCCGGCTGCTCAAGCGCGGCAATCGCGTCCTTCTGGGCTGGTCTTTCCGGCGCCCGCGCATCGTCATGGCGACGACCGCGGTTGCGGTGCTGGCCGCCGCCGTTGCCGCATCGGCGCTTCCGCGCGCGTTCCTGCCACCCTTCAACGAAGGGACGTTCACCATCAACATTGCCTTCAATCCTGGGATCTCGCTGGCCGAATCCGCTCGGGTAGGCCTCATCGCCGAGCGGCTGATCACGGAGGTTCCGGAAGTCAAGGCGGTCGGCCGGCGCACCGGCCGCGCCGAACTCGACGAACACGCCGAGGGCGTCCATTCGTCCGAGATCGAAGTCGATCT
>JBKPRE010000120.1:0-12747 GCA_046734435.1 Pseudomonadota bacterium
CTATCCCGGCCGCGAGTTCGTCGAAGCTGGGGGATTGATCGCCTACGCGGTGAACTATCCTGGCCTCTATTTCCGGTTCGCAACCTTCGTCGACAAGATCTTCAGGGGCGCGCAGCCCAACGAGCTTCCGGTGGAACAGCCAACCAAATTCGAGCTCGTCATCAATGCGAAGACCGCGAAGAGCCTCGGCCTGACGATTCCCCCCTCGCTCCTTGTCCGCGCCAATGAGGTGATCGAATAAGGCGGGCGATTTCGCCGTGTGGCCCATAGCTGGTTGCGCTGCATATGGTCGCTATTGTGGGTAAAGCAGACATCGAAAATTGGCGAGCGAGTCGCAATTAAGTCTAATTCGCCCAATCGGCCTAACGCACCTCAGATCAATTTAGCGTAGCTGAGCATCGGCCTGTTAGGGCCTCACTCCCCACGTAACTATGCAGGGAGAGACCGCCGTCCCGTCGGCGGTTTCTCTTTATTCTGACGTGGGGACAATCGCTGCGATGGACCAGCACGCGAAGCCGCCGACAACAAGAGGCCGCCACGTACTGAACGCCAGGAACATCCCCGCTGCGCAGGTGGTAATTCATCCCACGCCGGAGATATCGAACCAGTTTGTTCTCCAACCGCAGCCAGTCTGGCGTCCCGGGCTTTCGAGGGCGAACTATTGGCCCGATTGTGGCCACCGCACTGGTTGCCGAGATCCGCGACTGGAAGCAGTTCCGCTCGGGGCGCAACCTTGCCGCTGCAGAAACACGGCGAACACCCGCGCTTTCTACATTTCAAGCAGGACCAATTGATTGACCGGAGCGGTGAAGTCGCTGGTCATTTGGAGAACGTTATCCGAGAACTCCAAGCGCTATTGCGAGACGGATAATCGCTCTTGTACCACAAACATAGAGCAACATCAGCTCAGTGGTTCATCGCCCACGATTTCGCCCTCCGCGTTTCTGACAATAACGCGCTCGGCTGAGACGCCAGTTCGATTGCGAGCTAGATCACGTGCTACCGCTTCGGCCTCTTGGCGAGCTGCGTCATCGTCGGGAAATTCTTGTCCCTCGACGCCATCAGGGCTGGCACCGCGTAGATGAAAGAAATACAACGGCATTGTGCCGCGTCAATACACTTGGTGGGAGGTTGGTTGCAACGCAGCAGGGTCTCATACGTCTTTATTTTGAAGCGCCTGTTTTCAGTGGCGTTGGCTACTTATGCATAGCAACAGATACCAGCCGGCTATGTGGGGAACCCGACCTAGGAAAGATTGGTTAAACGTCTATCACCGGCAAAGCGGCTCTGCGCCTGCAGGCGTCGGTGGCTGAGAGCCCAAGTGGTGCTCCCGCCTGTAGAACAGGGAGCACCGCAATGCCCTACAAATCCAATCGACTCCTCGACGCATTGCCCGAGACAACGCGGCGGCCTGTCGTGGCTCAACTCAAGCACACTGAACTTAAGCAGCACGACATTCTCTGTAATGTTCGTGAGCTTGTCAGCGAGGTGCATTTTCCCATCGATAGCGTCATTTCACTGGTCATTCCGCTTGCGACCGGGGAGGCGATCGAAACCGCCATGACCGGGCGCGATGGTGTGATCGGTGCAAGTGCGGCGCTCAATGGGAGGATCTCACTCAACCGCGCTATCGTCCAACTCGCTGGTCAATCGCTGAGCTGCAGCGTCGATCAATTCAAGCGCATCATCAATGAGCAGCCCGGGCTTCGCGCGCTGATCGGCGCCCACGAGCAGGCGCTGTTCGCGCAAACGCAGCAATCAGCGGCGTGCAACGTGAGTCACGAGGTCGAAAATCGACTGGCGCGCTGGCTGTTGCGGGCGTCTGATCTGCGCGGCGACGCCGAGATCGAGCTGACACAAGAGTATCTCGCCGAAATGCTTGGCGTTCGGCGCACCAGCGTGACAGTTGTCGCTCATAAGTTGCAACAGGCTGGGATGATCACGTACAGGCGCGGACGTATCAAGCTCGACGACATTGCGGCGCTTAGAGAGACGGCCTGCGAGTGCTATGAGACGGTCAAAATGAACTACGACGCCATGTTGCACCCATCGAACGAATAATTGGCACGCCCACGTTCACCGCGCAGGACATTCAGAGCGTCGCATGCATTTCATCGAACAATGGTCCGGCATCTGGGATCACAGCGGCGACCGCTGGCTGAACTTATTATTGTTTGGGGTAATAATCGCTCTCGCCGCACTGTCGGGATGATCCTGCCAATTGGCGGCAAAGCGAAGGATGACCCTTAAGTAGGACTATCGCGACAAGCGTTGCCGGTAGGTTCACGGCGCTGTCGTTTCTATCCTAGTTGCCGCTTCGCTTTTTGTTCATTGTCCGAATGATGGGCAAGCGCGAACTAAGAACCCGCTTCGGAGCGCCGAAATCACTCGCGTTCTTTGGCAACGTCTTTGTCTTTTGTTGTGATTATGACTCGGCGCATAACGCCGTGTAGCGGGTCATCCTTTGCTCCGGCATTGGCGGCCCAATATCGAAGGTAGTCCTCCTGTCTGTTCAGGCGCTCGCGGTGCAGTGCCTTCTGCCAATGAATGCGTTCTCGGCCCTCTAGACGGCCCTCGTCCAGCCAAATCTGATAGGCTTTTTTACGGAGGTGCTGCGTGAGTTCAGACATCGGTTTCATTCGCACTAGGAAACCCGCTTCGGTGCGCCGCCTAGCGATTCGCCTTTCCGCGCTCGGCAATGACTCGACTGCCGATCATTCAATTGACCGAACTGAATAAAAGGGACCAAGGCGGTTTCTTAAAACCCTGGTCCCTAGACCGCGCATATGTTGGAGTCGAGGAGCATTGCGCGATCCATAGACTTAACGAAATGGTTTGGCTTCTGTTTCCGCTCGCTGCAAATCGGCTAGTGAAAACGTGCTCGTCGCTTAGGGAACCACGGCGAAAAGAAGCGGCCCCAAGTTCCGATGCGGCGGACGCGGGGCCGCTTCAAGTAGTAAGTCAAAGACAGAGGTTGGGGCTCTTGTGGGCCCCAAAAAAAGATTTGCCGCAAACGCGGACTCCACCGCATTTAATTTTGACACAGCGTTCGCGAAAAATTTACCGGCTTAGGAGACCGCGCTTCGGCGCGCCGTTCCACTGATCGCCGCGCCGGACCAAAACCTCACGTTTGGACACTCGCGCGTCATCGACGCCGCGCTGGCGGCGCAGTGCGATTGCTATCGGGTGCTGCCCTGGGTCGGCTTCGTCGCCTTCCTCTATATCCTCCGGCTTAACGGCGATAGTGAACGTCTCCGCCTCTTCGGTATCGATTACGGGAAGGCCGCGGAATTCGATCTGGGGCATCACGCGCTCACGAACTAAACAAAGGCCGCCGCGGTACAGGGGGGCGCCGCGACGGCCAAGGGATCATCCATGAGACCCGCAACCCCTCTCGGGGGTGGGGGCACGGGTCAGTCCGAGGAACGCGCAAGGGAACCTAAAGTTTTGGTTTAACTCCTTTTAGTTCAACTCGAGCTTTAACGAACCTCGCGACAAGACGGTCCCCGGCTATAGTGGGTTTGCCGGATACAGGCTGCCGTCGGGGGGCCCATGTATGAAAATGGTCGCGGAGTATCTTTTTGAAGCCGTGAAGTTTGAGCGGATGGCGTCCGATACGGACAATTCCGAACTGAAGGCGGCTTTCCGGAAACAAGCCAGCGAATATCGCAAACTCGCTGTAAAGCGGGCCAAAGAACTTGCATACCTCCGCCCGATATTCCTCCCGATGCCACGTAGCACTCGGCTGGTTTGGTTCTTAACTTCTGGCTTTTCCTGTTTTTGCCCGGCTTTGCTCGCTCGGTTGTTTTATCCCCAGTGCATGGATCGCTCGATTGGCGATTGTCGCAGGATCCAGCTCGCCAGTTCCGGCGACGGTCACGATAGCTTTCGCGAGTAGCTCGGTCACTGGGTCGTCATTGCTATTCAAGCGAAGGGTCGTACATGCTGCATCAAACGCAGCGGTCATGGCCGCGATCTCTTCCGGTCCGAACGAACCAGCCGCGATTAAACGTCGGACAGCCATCGCTCCCTCAGCACGCATAAGCTTATGTCGCGCTTGATGGGGCTCTACAAGAGTTGGCTGAATTTCAACGAACCTAATCGCGATTAACGTTAGCCCGGGCCAACGCTTTTCGATTGTCAAAAGACATAGTCACGTGCCTGCTTTTCGCGAGCACGATTTCGCGGCACTGCGTGCGATCCAATCACCAAACCGGCGCCGGGTCGCAGCGTCAAAAATAGCATCAAGGGGCTGCCGTTCCTGCGCGGGATCATGATCTGAGAGTGCAGCAAAGTAGTCTTGCAGCAGTTCCCATTCGCTAGCATCGGGATCGGTGGCCATAGTCGCTCCATGACACTAAGGCCGTCGCGACTGGGTAAGTTCCTCGGGATTCGCTGTTGGCCAAGGGCGTCAAAGGGACCGCCGCTGCTGGCGACGGCGGTCACTTTCTGCTGAATCGACTGCGTTCGAAGGGGAAAACCACCGCAGTCAAAATAAAAACCCGAGACGCCAGTCAGCGTTCCTGTCAGCAAATAAAAAAGCAGCCCGCCGATTTGACGTCCGACGGACTGCCTCCCTCTGGTACTAACGAAACTAATGAACCATGTGGCCGATGACGTACCAACCGCCCCCGAGCAGAATGGCGGCGCCGCCGACCCACAGCACCACTGGGATAATAATCGCAGGCATGTGAGCCCCTCTGTTGCGCTTGTCATAATTCGCAGGTGTCAAGCCCGGTTCCCCTATACCAGCGGAACTAAGTTCCCGACACCCCACGCGGTATCGCGACACCGGAACGGAAAATGGCGTGTCGGGTTAGATGTCCAATGCGCATGCCTGTTGTTTCATACTTCGTTGTCATGAGCGTCCTGGTGTCTGCGGCTCTGATCCTTGTCAGCAGCTGGATGGAGCCACAGCCCAGTCCAATTGCGACGTCACAGCTTGAGGGCTTACAGCCTCGTTACACGCCTGAGCCGGAACCCGCGTATCCGGTGACCGCAACGAATTTTGCCGCCCCGCGTAAGGCGTCAGACGCGATGGCCCAAGCCAATGAGGGATCGAAGCCACTCCGTCCAGCCAGAGCTAAACCAAAGCAAGACAGCGACGATGATAAGCGCAGCCGCCCGGCCCGGGGACACGTCGCCGACTACCCGATCAACGGCATGATGGCGATCCATTGAGCGGCGCATCTGCGCATCAATCTACTTAGACGCCACGAGCGACTCTGCGCCGAGCGATCATCCAGCCTTGATTAGCGTGTCCTCCTCGACGCAGAGGATACCTCTTCTGAGATCATTATCTGAGTGCTTCCGGACGCCGCAAACTGCGTGGTTTTTCCTCATGCTCGGCATTCGAAAGTTCGTATCTCGGATAATCCGATTTCAACCTGTACGCGGTCGGTAAGATCAGCAGCAGAGCCGCACGCTGGCAGTCATAGACCCAATATTCGTCAGCCAATGATAATTTTTCTGGGGCATGGGGCTGGGTCGGGTCCTCCAAGCGTGTCAAACGCCGGCTTCGCTCCATCGTTCCTGTGTCGGCTAGCGGACCTCGGCAGCATCATCCACCAGGTTTCATGGCCAGCCGGAGCTTTTGGGAACTAAGGAAGTCGCTGCGGTTTATCCGCGGCGAAAGGAGCTGCTAGTTTTGGGGATTTTAGCGGCGCGGCGAATCTCATGAAATCAGCCAACAGAAAACATTCGATCCGGCTTGATGGCCACCAAACGGGCGTCACTCTTGAAGCCGCGTTCTGGACTGAGCTTAAACACATCGCTCGTTTGCACGGCGTGCGGGTGACAGAATTGCTCAGTGAAATTAATGCTGCTCGCACACAGGGTAATCTGTCGTCGGCGATCCGCGTGTTTGTGCTTGAGCATGTTCAAAGGCAAAGTTCGACGGCTGATAGCACTACGTCCCAAACTTCTCCGCAAACGCTGCGGCTAAGCTCGCATCTGCAAAACACCAACGAATGACTGGGCTATCGGCCGTGTGCGTGCCGTGACCGCGCTGCGGCTTGATGCCGTGCTGAATGTGAAAGTCATACATCGCATCCAGTCGCGTGCCCAAGCCGCGAGGCCGCACGACGATGTCAACGTGGTGCGCGGTCCGCCATGCTTTTAATTGGCCTTTGTAGCGGGTCATGAATCAGCAGCAGAAAAGTTCCATCCGGGAGCCGAACCAAAGCCACCGCCATGCCCTTATCCCAATTCCATGTTGGAGGGAGAACGAGATGGCACACCCGGCGGCTAAAAAGCGGGGCGGCAATCCGGACGTAAAGCATAAATCTAAAGAGCAAAAGTCCAAAACGCGTGGTTAGGCCAGGTGTCTGCGATACTGGAAGTGAGAACTAATCAGGCCACGATGGCAAGCTTTAGGGTTGCCGCGCAAAATTTGAGCGGCCCGCTTGAGAAGCAGAACTGGCACACCATTTTGGCGGTCGTCCATGAGGCACTTGCGCGGCTAGAAACCCGCTGCATATCACGGTCATTCATCGCGGCAGGAAACGCGCACGACGCCTTCGCAGTGGTAGGGCAGGTACTCTACGAGAGGCGCGGGACAACGCCCTCATCGTTGACCCCTATGCTGACGAAACGCTGCTGAGCGAATACGCAGGGCAAGTGAGTGAGCAGGTTACGGTGCGCGTGCTTGCCGCCACCGGACAGAAAAACATGCTCGCTGTTGCAGCAAAGAAATGGAGCCAACAATGGGGTAGCAGCCGCCCGCTAGTAGTGCGGTTGGCTCCTGCAAAGAGCCTTCATGACCGACTGATACTCGTTGACGGCAACGATGTTTGGGACGTGGGCCAATCGTTCAACTTGCCGCACGCTCTCCGACGTCGATGGCGAAGGTCATGCTCCCAGAAATGGCGCAAGAGAAGATTGCTGCCTTCGAGGAGATTTGGAAAACCGCGACGCCGATGTGAGACGAGGGCCTAGACCCGCACGACCGAGTAAAAATTCCGTCCGCGTTTCGGTCGGTGTCTTCTGATGCGAACTTTGTAGCCGGAAGCCCGGAGTAGGCGGGCGAGCCTATAGGCGGCGGCGCGGGTCATAGCTCACGAAATAACCCGGAGCGCTTTACCGCGCTAGGATTTTATTCCGGGAGCCTAACCGGGGTGCGGCCCCGGTTTTTAAATAGGCCCGCAGCACCCTTGCAGGGTCCGTGCAGGAGTCAGGCCCGTTTTAGGGGGCAGGGTAGCCCCTAGGACCGTATACCCAGCCAGCGGGCCTGTACGCCTTAAGGCCCAGCGTAAGGCCCCACCGCTCAACCGCTATTGATTTGCAGACTTATGAAACCGATAAGCCCTTGATTTTAAGTGGCTCCCCGGGCCGGATTCGAACCAGCGACCAACCGGTTAACAGCCGGTTGCTCTACCACTGAGCTACCGGGGAACAACGCCGAGCTGCGGCAGCGGCCCTATAACAAAGCCAACCTGCTTTGGAAAGGATGAACGGCTCAGGTCGGACCGCCTTCGCCAAGGCTTCCGCGGGCACCCTTCGCGCTCAGGGTGGCTTGCCAACCGAAGCGCCGAAGGCGCGAAAGTTGGAGGCCACGCCCGGAATTGAACCGGGGTACGCGGATTTGCAGTCCGCTGCGTCACCACTCCGCCACGTGGCCAAATTTGCGAAATCAGGGCGTCGGGTTGGCCATGCCTATATAGGAGCGAAGGCCCCCCGACAATCACATGACAATCGCATGGCGAAACTTGCGTTTTCCGGGTTATTGCCGCACAAGAGCCGCTCTTCCTGACGGCTTTTGTTCGGATCGAGAACCGCGATGACCGATTTCGCAACCGCTCGCCGGCACATGGTGGACGGGCAGGTCCGCACCGCCGACGTGACCGATCTGCGCATCCTCACCGCCATGCTCGAGATCCCACGGGAGCATTTCGTTCCGCCGGCTTCGGTTGATCTTGCCTATCTCGATCTGGATCTGCCGGTCGGCAAGAGCGGATCGCGGCGGCTGCTCAAGCCGATGGTGCTCGCCAAGCTGATCCATGCCGCGGACATTGCGCCGGGCGACCGCGTTCTCGATGTCGGCTGCGCGACTGGTTACGGCGCCGCGGTTCTCGCACGTATTGCCCGCCAGGTGGTGGCGCTGGAGCAGGACGCCGACTTGGCCCAGGCCGCGCGCACGGCGCTATCCGGGCAGCTGAACGTGAATCCGGTCAGTGGAGCCCTGACAGGCGGGTGGCCGCAAAGCTCGCCCTATGACGCGATCGTGCTTGAAGGTGCAACCGAGAGTCCGCCGGAGACATTCCTCAGCCAACTCAAGGAGGGCGGCCGGCTCGTCTGCGTCCTGGGCGGCGGGCCTGGTGCCAAGGCCATGCTTTATTGCAGGAGCGGCGACGAGTTGGGGGGGCGGCCCATCTTCGACGCGACCGCCGCGGTACTGCCGGGCTTTGCAAAGGCACCGGTTTTCGCCTTCTGATTGCGGGTTTGTTCCGATCGTTGCGGAAATACGCCAGTTTCCCCCTTTTTGTGAGCGCAGCAGCTTGGGGGGTTTTAACGGTGCGTCAGGGCGCATATTGTTCCGCGTTCGATGCGGCGGCGCGAATCTGGCAGGGTACCAGTCGCGCCAAGGGACAGGGTTTGATGGCGGGGTGGGGAGCCAGAGGCTGGGGGCACGGTTTGGCGGCCGGAGCAGCCGCTTGCACCGCGTGTGCGCTCTTTTTGGTACCGGCGCGGGCTGACACGCTCGAAGGCGCCCTGGTGCAGGCCTACCAGAACAATCCGACGCTGAATGCGCAGCGCGCCTCGGTGCGCGCGACCGACGAAAATGTCCCGCAGGCGCTGGCCGGCTACCGGCCGACAGTCACGGCGAATGGTTCGGTCGGCACCCAATATTGGGATACGACCACGCGATCGACGACCGGGCCATTCATTCCATCCGTCAACAACACGTCGCCCTACACCCATCTGTCGGGCCAGATGTCACCCTATGGCGGCGGCGTGACGGTGACCCAGACTCTCTACAACGGATTCCAGACCGCCAACCGCACACGCCAGGCCGAAGGCCAGGTGCAGTCCGCGCGCGAAACCTTGCGCGTGACCGAACAGAATGTGTTGCTCAGTGCGGTGACCGCCTACATGAATCTTCTGCGCGACGCCGCGACCCTCGATCTACAACGCCGCAACGTCGAAGTGCTGCAGGAGCAACTGCGGCAGACGCGCGATCGCTTCAATGTCGGCGAGGTAACGCGAACGGACGTTGCGCAGTCGGAGTCGCGTCTTGCCAACGGCCGCTCGCAGGTGCTCAGCGCGGAGGCGGTCTACAAAGCTTCTGTCGCAACCTATCGTCAGGTCATCGGCGTCGAACCGGGCAAGCTTTCGCCGGGTTCGCCGGTCGATCGTTTCTCGCCCAGCAATTTGCCGTCGGCGGTTAACGTCGGCACGGCCACCCATCCCGCCGTCACGACGGCGCAGTATAATGTCGACGTCGCTTTGCAGGCGGTGAAGGTTGCGGAAGGCGCGCTTTACCCGACGCTATCCTTGCAGGGCAGCGCTCAGCAAAACAACGAGAGCAGTCTGCTCGGGCTCAAGAGTTTCAACGCGCTGGTGCTCGGCCAATTGACCATTCCGATCTATCGAGGCGGCTCGGAATACGCGACGATCCGCCAGAACAAAGAAACGCTCGGGCAGAGGCGGCTCGATCTCGACACGGCGCGCGACTCGGTGCGTCAGAATGTCGTGCAGTCCTGGGGCCAGCTCGAGGCAGCTAAGGCCAATATCGAGGCGACCCAGGCGCAGGTGCAGGCGTCGGAAATCGCGCTCAACGGCGTGCGCGAGGAAGCGCGCGTTGGCCAGCGCACTACGCTCGACGTCCTCAACGCGCAGCAAGAACTCGTGAATGCCCGTGTGTCGTTGGTTAGCGCGCAACGAGATCGTGTCGTGTTTTCTTATACTTTGCTGGCTGCTGTCGGGCGATTATCGCCCCAGGTGCTTAGCCTGCGGGTGCCGACCTATGACGCCGGCGTTCACTATCATCAGGTACGCGACAGCTGGGCCGGCGTGCGCACGCCGGACGGACGCTAGAGGCGACTCAAAACCACACCTTGGCTGCCCCGGGCGGGCACTTTCGTGACCGGGCGGGCACTTTCGTGTCCACAGGTCATTGCATCGGCGTATTGTTCCATCTGCCAAACCGCCGCCACTCTGGCGTATAAATGGTATGCGGCAGCGATTCGCGTGGCTGATGGCTGTGCTTTTCGCCGTGCGGAACGCGGGGAGTGTGTCGGGATTTTTAGCGGATGACGCAGACGGCGAAGGCCCAAGAGCCATCGATGGAGGAAATCCTTGCCTCCATCCGAAGGATCATTGCCGACGACGACGCCAAGCCTGCCAAGGCAGCAGAGACCGCGCCGCCGGCCAAGCAACCGGCTGCGGCCGCGCCGCCAACACCGCCTGCGCCGTCCGCTCCGACGGCGCCAAAATCTGCGACCTCGCCCGCAATGCCCGCTGCGGCCGTCAACAGCCAGGATGAGATCGACGCCATGCTCGCGGAACTTGATGGACCGCCGAAAGCGACGCCGAAGCCCGCCGCATCGCAGCCCGCCGCGCCCGATGTGCTCGATCTGACCGAGTCGATGACCTCGCCCGCGACGCCGTCGCCGGGCCCGGCACCGAGTTTCCGCACGATTGATGCAAATCCCGACGTTGTGTTTGCGAACAAGCCCGAACCGGCACCGGCACGGCCGATACCCGATCGCGGATTGATCTCGAGCGAAACGGTGAAGGCGGTCGACAGCGCGTTCAACACGCTCGCCCATACCGTGATCGGACAGAACGCGCGCACGCTCGAGGATCTGGTGCGCGAAATGCTGCGACCGATGCTCAAGTCGTGGCTCGACGACAATCTGCCGGGAATGGTCGAGCGCATCGTGCGCGCCGAGATCGAACGCGTCTCGCGCGGAAGGCCGTAAAAGCACGACCTCTCAGTTGTCATTGCCGGGCTTGACCCGGCAATCCATGATGAATCGCAACGCATAGATCCGTTCGATTATTCAGTGGGGCACATCATCATGGATGCGCGGGTCAAGCCCGCGCATGACCAGGTTGAGGGGCTGATCGACTAAAGCTTCAAAGCCCCGCCGCCCGTCGCTGCCGCAGCTTGCGCGCGAGCCACAGGCCGAGCGCGAGCAAGCCGGCGCCGGACATCACGAAGACGGGGACCGCGCTGAAGCGATCGAAGACCGGTGCGTTGATCGCGACGCCCAAAGTCTGCCCGAAATAGAGCGCGGCGGAAAAAATACCGACCGCAGTGCCGCGCGCTTCCGGTGTCATCTGCGTTGCGTTGGTCTGCAGCGTGTTGTGCAGCATGTAGTAGCCGAGCCCAATGCCGGTGATGGCGAAGGGCGCGAAATAGGCATGCGGCGCGAAGGCGATGGTCGCGTAGGCGATCGCAAGCATGATACCACCGCCGGTGACCAGCCCGATCTGGCCGAGCCGCTCGACCAGCCGCCGCACCGACAGGCTGTAGATCAGGCCGCCAATGGCAAATGCGCCGACGAAAAGTCCGACCACCGCAAAGTTCACGCCGAAGCGCAGATGCAGGTCGGCGCCGACATAGGCAAATCCGCCGAACATGAAGAGACTCTCGATGAAGGCCATGGCGATGATTGCGCGCGCCCAGGGCGAGCGCAGCACGGTGAGATTGTCGACGATGAAGCCGCGCGAGCGGGTGGCCGTGGCGTGACCGGCGCGCGTGATCGGATTGCGCATAAATTCGATCACGAGCGCGACGGTGGCGAGCGCAAAGAGCGCAGCGAGGAAAAAGAACACGCGCCGCCAGCCGAACAGGTCGCCGAGCACGCCGCCGGCGGCCTGGCCGAACAACTGACCGAGAATCTGACCCGAGAGGAACGTGCCGAGCACCTGCTGCCGCCGCTCGTAGGGAATGACGTCGCCGAGAAAGGCAAAAGCGAGCGGGATGATCCAGCCGGCGGCAAGCCCGCAGGCGAGCCGCGCCGCGACCAGCATCGGCAGCGAGGTCGCAAGCCCGCAGAGCAGCACCAGCACGGATGCGGCGGCGCAGGCCGCGATGATGCAGGCATATTTGCCGAAGCGGTCGCCGACCGGGCCGATGACCAGCTGCACCGAGCCGTGGGCCAGCGCATAGGCGGTGACCACGATCGAGGCCGCGCCGACGCTTACGCCCATGTCGGTCGAGATCTGCGGCAGCAGCGAATCGGAGACCCGCACCATCGACTGGCTGGCAAACGAAGCAACCGCCAGCAGCGTGATGGCGGAGGTGGCGCTGCCGCCTGAAGCGGTCGATGAGGTGGTCAAAAGTTGACTCCGGCGGGTCCGGCGGGCTTTCTACCGCGCGATTATTGACTTAACCGCTCATCCCCGCGAAAGCGGGGATCCAGCGCAGACTTGCAGCGCGGCAGCACTGGATTCCCGCTTGCGCGGGAATGAGTGGAATATGGTTCGACGCAAACAGGACTACCTCTACAAAGCGAAGCGAGCCAAATAAGCAACACGATGACGATCGACAAAACCTACCAGCCCTCCGAGGTCGAGGGCCGCATTTACCGGACTTGGGAAGAGGCGGGCGCCTTCCGCGCCGGCCGGCCCGAGCGTGCCGGCGCGAAGCCATACTCTATCGTGATCCCGCCGCCGAACGTCACCGGCTCGCTGCATATGGGCCATGCGCTCAACAACACGCTGCAGGACATTCTGTGCCGGTTCGAGCGCATGCGCGGCAGGGACGTGCTCTGGCAGCCGGGCACCGATCATGCCGGC
>JBKPRE010000121.1:0-28093 GCA_046734435.1 Pseudomonadota bacterium
GATGATTGCGGACCGATGGTTCTCGATGCGCTGATTTGGATCAAGAACAACATCGATCCCACTCTCACCTTCCGGCGATCATGCCGGGAAGGCGTATGTGGCTCCTGCGCCATGAATATCGATGGCACCAACACGCTTGCCTGCACCAAGGCGATCGCCGATTCGCGCGCGCCGGTGAAAATCTATCCGCTGCCGCATCAGCCTGTGGTGAAGGACCTGGTGCCTGACCTGAAGAACTTCTACGCGCAATATACCTCGATCGAGCCATGGCTGCAGACGTCGACGCCCACGCCCGAAAAGGAGTGGCGGCAATCGCACCAGGATCGGGCCAAGCTCGACGGCATGTATGAATGCATCCTGTGCGCCTGTTGCTCGACATCTTGCCCGAGCTACTGGTGGAATTCGGACCGTTATCTTGGTCCCGCTGCACTGCTGCAGGCAAACCGCTGGGTCCAGGATAGCCGGGATGAAGCGACCGGCACGCGTCTCGACAACCTTGAGGATCCGTTCCGGCTCTATCGCTGCCATACGATTCTGAATTGCTCTAAGGCTTGTCCAAAAGGCCTGAACCCCGCAAAGGAAATTGCCACGCTGAAGAAAGCGCTGGTCGATCGGCAACTTTAGCGCATCTATTCAGCGCGACCTGGATGTCGCCGGCCGCTTTGCGCGGCACCATGCGCGATACTTCGTTTCAAACGACGTTTGCCGTGCTGTCGCTCAACCAAAAGAACGACAAGAGCCGACATCGCGACGATTTTCCCGGCCCTCCTACGAACGCCGCTTGAGCGGCCAACATAGGTCTTGCAGGGTCCGCCGCGGTTCGCGGGGTTCAGGACGTGCGTTGTACCGGCCTGCTGGTGTTTCATGCGCTCTTGTTTTGCGCCGCCTGCGCTCCGGTTTCCAGGCTACCGCCGTTGCCGGGCGACGAAATCAAAGCCGAACAGCGCAAGCAACAGATCGCCCAGCTTCGCAGCTACCTCGGACAACTCAGCCGCCTCCACAACGTCGCCTTCCAGCTTCGTGTCGCCAACCGTGACGATTGCGAAGATCGGGTCTGGGCGCAGATTGGGCTCATCGCAGGCAGCGTGCCAAGTTTACCGCGCAAGTTTCGCTCGTTCTCGCATGAGGCACTGTCCGTAAGCTGGACGCATGCATCGGTTCTCACGATTGCGGACAATTCACCGGCTGCGGCCGCAGGCATCAAAATCGGCGACGAGCTTCTGACTTTCAATAATGAGCCGGTCCCGCGTCACGGCACCGCCGGATGGATCGGCCGTTATGCGCGGAACAATGGCAAGCGGCCGATCCAGGTGCTGACGCGGCGCGACGGTACCGATGAAATGCGGACGGTCGTTCCGGTGATTGCCTGCGCCATACCCATCGAGCTTCAGATCGATTCCAGCGTCAATGCGTTCACGACCGATGATCGCATCGTGGTTTCTTCCAGCATAATGCGCGCGGCGCGCACGGATGCGCAGCTCGCCCTGGTCGTGGGGCACGAGTTGGCGCATGCCAATCTCGGCCATCTGAACAAGCGGCGGGCCAACGCCATCATCGGCTGGATTGCCGGTGCTGCAGCGGACGCCGGTATCATGCTTGGCGGAATGTCCACCCGTGGCGCCTTTTCCAGGGTGTTGAGCCAGGCAGGTGCGCGCGCCTTCAGCGTCGCGTTCGAGCGCGAAGCCGACTATGTCGGCGCTTATTATGCCGCCCGTGCGGGCTACGACCTGGCCGGGTCAGAAGAAATCTGGCGCACATTCTCGCTGGAGGACCCTGACAGCATCCGACTCACGACGGATCACCCGATTACGCCTGTACGATTTGTCCAGATGCAGAAGGTCATCCACGAGATCGAAGACCAGAAGCGCCGAGGTTTGCCGTTGATTCCCCATCGACGTTTCATCCGAACCGATGTTAATGGGACGGAAGCCGCAAACGAGCCCTAAGTAGCAGGAAAGTCGCGACTAAACGCACTTCTTGGCCTGGCAGAGCGTTTCCAGCTCCGGGAAAGGTTTGTAAGCGGCACTGCCGCATTGCTCTTTGGTCGCCTCGACCAGCTGAGTGAGGTGGCCAGCATAAAAGTAGCCAATGCGATCCTTGCTCCCGGTGTAATGCTTGTTGGCATTGCGCGAGTCCGAGCGCACGCAGACCACGTACCGCTCTTCCTTGCCGGCCTGCCGCAGCGCCGGCTCGCTGACGAAGGCGTCGCGGATGTTGGTCGGATCCTCAAGCGTGTTGGTCATCGTGAGAAGAATCTCGTTTTTGTAGTCAGCCGGGAAAACATTGGGATTCTCCTCAGGCTGTTTGCTGCCGCTGCCGGAGCAGCCGATCAGACCCACTGCAAGGACCAAAAGCAGAGAGCCGCTCACCGCAATGTTCATCATCGCGCCGCCTAGTCGAGCTTGAACTTGCGCCGTCGCTGGCCGAGCGTGCGAAGTCGCAAGGCGTTGAGCTTTATGAAGCCTTCGGCATCGCGGTGATCGTAGGCCACCGCGCCCTCCTCGAACGTCACCAGATCCTGGTCATAGAGGGAATACTTGCTCTCGCGCCCGATGACGGCGACATTGCCCTTGTAGAGTTTGAGCCTGACGCTTCCGGTCACCAACTCCTGGCTTTTGTCGATTGCAGCCTGCAGCATCTCCCGCTCGGGCGTGAACCAAAAGCCGTAATAGACCAGCTCTGCATATTTCGGCATCAGCTCGTCCTTGAGATGCGCCGCGCCACGATCGAGGGTGATCGATTCAATGCCGCGATGCGCAGCCAGCAGTATCGTGCCGCCCGGCGTCTCGTACATGCCGCGGGACTTCATGCCTACAAAACGATTCTCGACGAGATCAAGCCGCCCAATCCCGTTCGCTTTCCCAAGATCGTTAAGCTGCTTGAGGAGGGATGCGGGCGTGAGCTTCTTGCCGTCGATCGCAACCGGATTGCCCTTCTCAAAGTCGATCGTGATCGTGGTGGGCTTGTCGGGCGCCTTTTCAGGATCGGCCGTGCGGGAGAACACGTAATCCGGCACTTCCTGCGCCGGATCTTCCAGGACCTTTCCTTCGGATGACGTGTGCAGCAGATTGGCGTCGACCGAGAACGGCGCCTCGCCACGCTTGTCTTTGGCGATTGGAATCTGGTGCTTTTCCGCAAATTCGATCAGCTTGGTGCGCGAGGTGAGATCCCACTCGCGCCACGGCGCAATCACCGTCACGTCGGGCTTGAGCGCATAGTAGGTCAGTTCGAAACGAACCTGATCGTTGCCCTTGCCGGTAGCCCCGTGCGCGACCGCATCGGCCCCGACCTTCTCGGCGATCTCGATCTGCTTTTTCGCGATCAACGGCCGCGCGATGGACGTGCCGAGCAAATACTGCCCCTCATACAACGCATTTGCCCGGAACATCGGGAAGACGTAGTCGCGCACGAACTCTTCGCGCAAGTCTTCGACGAAGATGTTTTCCTTCTTGATGCCGAGCAGCAATGCCTTCTCGCGTGCGGGCGCGAGTTCCTCGCCCTGGCCCAGATCGGCAGTGAAGGTCACGACCTCACATCCGTAGGTCGTCTGCAACCACTTCAAAATGATCGAAGTGTCGAGCCCGCCGGAATAAGCGAGCACGACTTTCTTAACGGTCTTCTTGGTCTTGCCGTCGGGCATTGAAAAAACTGCTAGTGAGAAATTGCGGCGGACTATAAGGCCAAAGACCAGCCTCGCAAAGCGAGTCCTCGTTAACGACTTCTATTTCATCTTTCGACTTCCGCCGAACAGGCCGACAATCAAATCGTAGCCCGGCATGGCCACACGCTCGAGCGCCCGTTCGACGTCCGCGTCCGAGAAGCGGGTCCGCCGCCAACGGTAGATAACGGCGTAAGTGATCCAAACGATCAAAAAGGTGAATATGCCCGCGAAGATGACATCGGACGGAAAATGCGCGCCGGCCATCACGCGGATGGTCCCCATCCCCACCCCGAGCGCGAGCGCCGCTGCATAGGCAAGCGCGCGCCAATGCGGGGGCGCCAGGGCGGCCGGCGCAATTGTCCACACCGCGCCCGCCACATCGCCGGAGACGAACGAGCAATTGGACGGACAATCACCCCGCGGGTCCCACCAGGCGACGAAGTTCTGATTGCCGCCAAGCTGCGTCACGTCGATGGGCCGCGGCCGGCCCCAATGATCCTTGAGAAGGACATTCACCAGCAAGCCGGGCGCAAGCGCCATCGTCGCGATCAGAAATACCGTTGCACGACCTGATATCAGCATTCTTCTACGCGGCAGCAGCAGCTTAACAATGAGCGCACATACAGCGGGCGCGACCAGGATGGTGCCGATCCAGAGTCCGGTGTCCCGCGCCTTCATCAGCGGCGGAAAGAGGCGCAGCGCAAACATGTTGCGGCTGCGGTCCTCGAACGCGTGGAAATATCGCGCAACTTCCAAATCGAAGCCGGGATAAAGCCCAAAGACCAAGCCGGTGACAACAGCAATGGCGAGCGCGATCAGTAATCCGGTGCGATTCATGCTGCTTCGTCTAGCCGACACCCCCGGAAATAGGAAGGCGGCAGGCACGGCGACTGATATAACGCCGCCATGGCAAAGCCCTCACTCGATTTCTGGTTCGACTTCGCTTCGACATATTCCTACCCCGCAGCAATGCGTATCGCATCGCTCGCCGAGACGAGCGGCATCGCCGTGCGCTGGCGACCGTTTATGTTGGGGCCAATTTTCAAGGCCCAGGGCTGGGCAACCTCGCCATTTAATCTTTATCCAGCCAAGGGCCGCAACATGTGGCGCGACCTGGAGCGTGTTTGCGCCGCGCTCGATCTTCCGTTCAATCGACCGGATCCCTTTCCGCAAAACTCCTTGCTGGCGGCGCGAGCCGCGCTGGTCGCGCTTGCGGACAATTGGGGTGAAAGTTATTGCCGCGCCATCTATCGCGCGGAATTCGGCGAAGGCCGCAATATCGAAAAGCCGGAGGCGATCGGAGAAATTCTCAACAGCCTCGGTCAGGATGCCGACGCCGTGCTGGAGCAAGCCCAGTCGACTAACATCAAATCGCAGCTCCGCGAGCAAACCGACGAAGCACAGCGGCTCGGCCTATTCGGCTCACCGAGTTTCGTCACCGCCGGAGGCGAGCTGTTCTGGGGCAACGACCGCCTCGAAGCAGCGCTGGATTGGGCCAGGCGCTAGCCTTCGCGAGGCTCGCGCCAGCGGCCTGCATTGCGGCCGGCGATAAGCCAATATGCCAGCCCGCCAAGGATTCCGGCAGCAGCCGCCAATTGCAGAGCATTCGCAACCGGCGTCACATCCGTAGTATTTTCAAGCTGGAACGAAATGTCGGACCCATAATAGGAAGCAAGCGCGACCAGCGCGCCGCCGATACCGTAGTAGATGAAGCTGCGCATGCGCGCCGCCTCCGAAATCGCGATCACAAGCGCAGCAGGCAGTATCGCAACGGCGCCGACGTAGCTTGTTGCAAAAAATGCCACGAAAAAAAAGATCACGCGCTCAATCGGATCGGAATCCATTGCCGCCCACTCTGGCAGAACAATGCCGATCGCAAGCGTGATGCCAGCAACAAGGATGGCAACAAGAAGTCCAAAAATAATGACAATAACCCTGCCTACGAGTGACATCCTGCTGCCCCCAAAAAAATCGCGTCGTCACTCCACCATCGCCATCGCGCGCAGCGCCATACGTTCGCGCGCCGAAAGTTTTTCTGTCGCGCTTTTGAGCTGGCCGCAGGCTGCCAGAATATCGCGTCCGCGCGGCGTGCGAACGGGCGAAGCATAGCCCGCATCAAACACGATCTGTGAAAATCTTTCGATCTGCTCCCAGTCCGAACACTCGTATTTGCTGCCCGGCCAAGGGTTGAACGGAATGAGATTGATCTTGGCGGGAATGCCCTTAAGCAGCCGTATCAGGGCTTTCGCGTCGTCGGTGGAATCGTTCACGCCTTTAAGCATCACATATTCGAACGTAATACGTTTGGCGTTGGAAACGCCTGGATAGTTGCGGCACGCATTAAGGAGCTCCGAAATCGGATATTTCCGGTTTAGCGGCACCAGCTCATTGCGCAGGTCGTCACGCACCGCGTGCAGCGATACTGCCAGCATGCAGCCGATCTCGGCGCCGGTGCGCTGCATGTTGGGAATAACGCCGGACGTGGACAACGTGATGCGACGCTTGGAAATGCCTATGCCTTCGCCATCGGCAACAATAAGCAAGGCATCGCGAACTGCGTCGAAATTATAAAGCGGTTCGCCCATCCCCATCATTACGATATTCGTGATGCATCGATCGCCGCTCGGCACGACGCCGTCGGTAGGCCGCGTACCGCCCGGCCAGTCTCCCAAACGATCCCGCGCGGCCAACACCTGGCCGACGATCTCGCCCGCCGTAAGATTGCGCACGAGCCGCTGCGTCCCCGTGTGGCAGAATGTGCAATTCAGCGTGCAGCCGACCTGGCTCGACACGCACAGCGTGCCGCGCTCGGTGTCGGGGATGTAAACGCATTCGACCTCGTGCGGGCGCTCACCCTGCACTTCGCCCGGCAAACGAAGGAGCCACTTGCGCGTCCCGTCCACCGAAACCTGCTCGGCGACGATCTCGGGCCGCGCAAGCGTAAAATGCTCGGCCAAGGTCGTGCGTAATTCTTTCGATACGCTCGTCATTTCTTCGAACGAGGTAAAGCCGCGGAAGTAGATCCAGTGCCAGAGCTGCTGCACGCGCATCCTGCGCTGGGCATCTGGCACCCCCATGCTGCCTAGCGCAGCGGCGAGCTCCACGCGCGTCATGCCGACGAGTGGCGGCTTCTCGGGCGCCACATAGCGCTCGAGCGGCGTCTTCTCGATAGCCTCCGCGCTTTGTAAGCTCAGCGTCATGGGAGCAGCACTGCCGGCGTTTTCCGGTAGTCACAATGTCAAATCGCAGTCTATCTATGCTGGATCGGCCGGTCTTGCCACTCCGGTGCCTGACAAAGACCCTGACAGCGGGTCACTTGCACTCTTCCGCAACCTTGTCGAGGGCCTGCGCAATACCCTTGAGCGAGTATGTATCGGTGGTCTTGGTGCCGCGGCCCGATTCGCTCCTGACCACCAGGTCGGCCCCTTTGCGCATGGCATCCACCATTTGGGCCTCTTCCGCCGCATTCTTAACCCAAGCACCGTCGTTCTGCGTGTACATCGCGTAGGTCGCCGAGCCGATCATCGCCGTGGCGTCGTGACCCGATTTTTGCGGATAGCCAACGATCACCGACACTTCGTTCTTCACCTTTTCCGACGGCCGCGTCGACACGAAAGCATATGCCGCGTCGCGGTTGCGGCCGGCCGGTTCCGTCGCGGCTGACGTTGGTTTCGAAAGCGCGAAGCAGATTTTCTTGCCGCCGGGCGATGCCCTGTACGCACCCCAGTCGCCGAACTGACCGAGTAGAACGGCCTGATCGGTTGGACTTGCAGCGGCCTTCTTCTGCTGGGCGGAGGCTGATGCGGCGCATAGGCAAGCCGACATCAGGACAATGAGCGTGCGAAGCAATGCGGTCGTGTTCATCGGATCCTACCGGCGACGTATTGACGGTCGTTGAGCCGCCCCCATAAAGAATCGCTGGATATTAGCCCATTACCGGCCAAAGTCGGCAATGTGAAGGCGGCAATCCGCCGCCCGTGGACCATGGTAGAACCGCGGCGCCAATCCGCACTTTCACGACTGGAAGACCATGAAAGCACTGCTCTGCACGCGCCACGGAACACCCGATGATCTGGAGCTTGCGGACGTTCCCGATCCTGTCGCCGCATCTGGCGAAGCCGTCGTGCACATCAAGGCCGCTGGATTGAATTTCTTCGACACGCTGATCATCGCCAACAAGTACCAGACCAAGCCGCCGTTGCCGTTTTCACCGGCCGCGGAATTTGCCGGTACGGTTGAAAGCGTGGCCTCCGACGTAAGTGCGGTGAAGGTCGGTGATCGCGTCATCGGCTGCCTCACCCACGGCGCAGCGCGTGAAAAAATTGCAGCGCCCGTCGACAAGCTCATCAGGATACCGGATGCACTTGATTTTGACCGGGCGGCCGGCCTTTGCATCACCTATGGCACAACGTTTCACGCGTTGAAGGACCGCGCAAAATTTCGTGCCGGCGAAACCCTGGCCGTGCTTGGTGCCTCCGGCGGCGCGGGTCTCGCGGCAGTCGAACTTGGCAAGCTGATGAATGCGCGCGTCATCGCCTGTGCATCCTCGGACGAAAAACTGGCCTTCGCCAAAAAACACGGCGCCGATGATACGATCAACTACGGGAAGGACGATCTGAAGGACGCGCTCCGCCGAGCTACCGGCGGCCGTGGCGCCGACGTCATCTACGATCCGGTCGGCGGGCCCTATACCGAGCCTGCGTTGCGTTCGATCGCGTGGCAGGGCCGGTTTCTCGTGGTCGGCTTCGCCGCCGGCGACATTCCGAAATTGCCGCTCAATCTCGTGCTGCTAAAGGGTTGCGACGTGGTCGGCGTATTCTGGGGCTCGTGGATGGACCGCGATCCGCAAGGCCATCGCGCGAACACCGAACAGTTGCTGGCCTGGTGCGTGGATGGAAAATTGTCATCGCACATTCATGCGATATATCCGCTGGCGGATGGACCGACAGCGCTCAAGGCCCTCGCGGCAAGGCAGGTGATGGGAAAAGTAATCCTGCGGCCGTGATTTGCTACAGCCTGCCCTACTTGAGACGTGTCAGAACGCGCTGCGCCGCGTCGCGATGCTCAGGACGAATGTGATCCGTCACCAGCTTGATGGCTGCGGCGAGAAAGGCCGCATCGTCAGTAAAGCCCAGCACCGGCAGAAAGTCCGGGATGGCATCGATAGGCAGAACGAAATAGGCGAGCGCGCCGACCAGCGTCGCCTTCACCGACGTGGGCGTGTTACGGTCGAACGCGCAATAATAGGCGGTCAGCAGCTCTTCGGCGAAGGGAATTGACGCAGCAACGCCTTGCAGCTTGCGCCAGAACTGACGCCTCAACGCATCGTCCTTGCGCCCCTCGAATGCCGCCTCTGCCGACGAGTATGACATCTGTGACTATGTGGTTGGCCAGCTAGGCGTCTGCAAGGCCACGGCTATCCGGCAATTTTATCCATGGCTTCGGCAAGCTTCACATCGCGGTCGGTCAGGCCCCCGGCATCGTGCGTGGAGAGGGTCACTTCCACCGTCTTATAGACATTGAACCACTCCGGATGGTGGTCCATTTTTTCCGCGACCAGCGCCGCGCGCGTCATGAAGCCGAAGGCTTGGCTGAAGTCCTTGAACACGAACTTCTTTGTGATGGCGTCGCGGCCGCTCGTCTCCGACCAGCCCTTAAGTCCGGCCAGTGCTGATTTACGGGCATCTCCGGTAAGTTTGCTGCTCATGATCGAGCCTCGCTTTGTTTTGCCACGCTATCCCGCCGGCAGTGGGCCGACGCCACGGCCTCGCATTACAGTGCTATCGATACTAACTCATTGAGGCAGATACCGACCATATGAGGCATCCATGTCCTGGTCCCTGAATATCGGCAGAGTGGCCGGCACCGTCGTCCGCGTGCACCTCACCTTCCTGCTGTTTCTCGCCTGGATCTTCGCGGCGAGCTACGCCTCGGGCGGCAGCGCCACCGCGTGGGATAGCCTCGCCTTCATGGTGCTTCTATTCCTTTGCGTGCTACTGCACGAGTTCGGGCATATTTTCACGGCACGCGCCTTCGGGGTGCCCACGCCTTACGTCACGCTGCTGCCGATCGGCGGGGTGGCCCAGCTCGAACGCATTCCGGAAGAGCCATGGGAGGAATTCCTCATCGCGATTGCGGGACCGTTGGTCAATGTCGTCATCGCGGGCGTGCTGGTCTACTTATTCGGCGCGGAGCTGCACACGCGTGCGGCGGCTGCAGTGGACAACAGCGGAATCCCACTCGTCGACCGCCTTGCGTCGGTGAATCTTTTTCTTGCTCTGTTTAACATGATCCCCGCCTTCCCTATGGACGGCGGTCGTGTGCTGCGGGCCTTGCTGGCGAGCCGATTCGGCTACGTGCGCGCCACCGAGATCGCCGCTTCGATCGGGCAATTCGTCGCCTTCGCACTCGGCTTCATCGGGCTGATGTTCAACCCGATCCTGATCTTCATCGCCATTTTCGTCTATCTCGCGGCGTCCTCCGAGGCGCACATGGTGGCGTTACGCGCGGCTTCGCGCGGGGTGCCGGTGACATACGCAATGATGACGCAGTTTGCGACGCTTTCGCCGCACGCGCATGTCGACGAGGCGGTGCAGACATTGCTGCAAACGAGCCAAAGTGAATTTCCCGTGGTTGATGACTCCGGCAAGCCGGTCGGGGTCCTCGGCCGCGCCGATTTGATTCGTGCCATCAAGATGCGCGGCGCAGATGCGCGCGTGTCGGATGCCATGACCGCGGAATTGCCGACCATCAGCCATCGAGTCACGCTGGAACAGGCATTCAAATTGCTGCAGCAGAAATCCGCACCGGCCGTCGGCATCACGGATGCGGCCGGCAAGCTGGCAGGACTCGTTACCAGCGAAACCATCGCAGAAATGATGATGTTGCAGGAGGCGTTGCCCGGAGGCATCCGACCCGGGCCGTGGAGTCGACCAGCGGGAGCTTAACCTCGTTTTCGGCCATGCATCGGAAGCGGTTGCATCCGAGCCGCGCGTGACTATATTGCGCCGCAAACGCGCCGCGTCGCGGGCCCCCACCGGGCCCGCGCTTTGATTTCTGGAACTTGAAATGGATCTCCGAAACGTCGCCATCATCGCGCACGTCGACCACGGCAAAACGACGCTGGTCGACCGGCTCTTGCAGCAATCGGGCGCATTCCGCGAGAACCAGCGCGTGATCGAGCGTGCCATGGATTCCAACGACCTCGAGCGCGAACGCGGTATCACGATCTTGGCCAAGGCGGCCTCGGTGGTGTGGACGGACACGCGCATCAATATCGTGGACACCCCCGGCCACGCCGATTTCGGTGGCGAGGTCGAACGGATTTTGAACATGGTCGACGGCGCGCTGGTGCTGGTCGACGCGGCCGAAGGTCCGCTGCCGCAGACCAAATTCGTGGTCTCCAAGGCGTTGAAGATGGGCCTCAAACCCATCGTCGTCATCAACAAGGTCGATCGCGCCGATGCCCGGCCCACACAGGTCCTCAACGAAGTCTTCGACCTGTTCGCCGCGCTCGATGCCACCGACGAACAACTCGACTTCCCGATCCTCTACGGTTCGGCCAAGCAGGGCTGGATGGCAACAAGCCTGGACGGGTCACACGATGACGGCATGAAGCCGTTGTTCGACTTGGTCCTGCGCCACGTCAGGCCGCCGGTCGTGGAAAGTGGCCCGTTCCGTCTGCTTGGCACCATTCTCGAAGCCAATCCTTACCTCGGCCGTATTGTCACCGGCCGCATCACGTCGGGCTCGGTCAAACCCAATCAACAGGTTAAAGTGCTCGATCACGACGGGAAGTTGATCGAGAGCGGCCGCATCACCAAGGTACTCGCGTTCCGCGGACTTGAGCGCACCGCGGTAGAAGAGGCGTCAGCGGGAGACATCGTCGCAATCGCGGGCCTGCCGAATGCGACCGTCGCAATGACAATCTGCGACCCCTTGGTTGAAACGCCTCTTCCCGCCCAGCCAATCGATCCGCCAACATTGGCGATGATCTTCCGCGTCAACGATTCTCCGCTGGCCGGCACCGAAGGCGACAAGGTCACCGGACGCATGATCCGTGACCGGCTGTTGCGCGAAGCAGAAGGCAATGTCGCGTTGCGCGTGCGCGAATCCGATGAAAAGGATTCCATGGAAGTCGCAGGCCGCGGCGAATTGCAGCTCGGTATCCTTATTGAAACGATGCGGCGCGAAGGTTTCGAGCTTTCGGTGTCGCGTCCGAAGGTATTGCTTCAGGAGGATCCCGCTACCGGAGAAATGCTGGAGCCAATCGAGGAAGTCGTCATCGATCTCGACGAAGAACATTCCGGAATCGTCGTACAGAAGATGGCAGAACGCAAAGCCGACATGATGGAAATGAAGCCGTCGGGCGGCGGCCGCCTGCGCCTCGTCTTTCATGCGCCGACACGTGGTCTCATCGGCTATCAGGGCGAATTGCTCACCGACACGCGCGGCACGGCGATCATGAATCGTCTGTTCCATGCTTATGCGCCGTACAAAGGACCGATCCAGGGCCGCCGCAATGGCGTGCTGATATCCAACGACAAGGGCGATGCCGTCGCGTACGCGCTGTGGAATCTTGAAGACCGCGGCCCGATGATGATCGAGCCAGGCTGGAAGGTTTATAATGGGATGATTGTGGGCGAGCACACGCGCGGCAATGATCTCATCGTCAACGTGCTCAAGGGCAAGAAGCTCACCAATATCCGTACGACATCCAAGGATGAGGCCGTGCGGCTGACGCCGCCGATCCGCATGACCCTGGAAAAAGCGCTGGCCTATATCGAGGACGACGAGCTGGTCGAGGTAACGCCGAAGTCAATCCGTTTGCGCAAGAAACTGCTCGATGAGAACGACCGCAAGAAGGAAGAGCGGAAGAAGGAAGCCGAGACAGTCTGACGCCTGGCGCACCCCGGAGGGCGAATCGAATCAGCCGGCCTTCCCTGAATGACAATACAGTGCGCTGGAAACGGAACCGGATGATTCGATGTCGCCGGTTTGATGCCTCAAACATCAATTTTCGGTCCGTGGGTCCTGCATTTTGGCAGCTGTGACCAGTAATCCACACCGTTAACCCATCATTAACGATAGGGCTTGAAGGCCGGAAATTTCGTTGCTTCTATCGCGGCATGAGTACGACCCTCATAGAGATTCGCCGCGCGAAGTCTTCGGATGCGGTCGACGTCGCCGAGACGCACGACGAGGCCTGGCGGACGGCCTATCAGGGAATCATCCCGGGCAACGAGCTCGACAAGCTGATCAACCGGCGCGGACCTGATTGGTGGAACTCCGCAATCCGCAAAGGCAGCCGTATCACCATCCTGCAGTTTGGCGAGCGCGTGGCGGGTTATGCCAACTACGGACGCAATCGCGCGCGCAGCCTCTTCTATGACGGCGAAATTTACGAACTTTACCTGCGCCCGGAGTTCCAGGGGCTGGGGTTCGGCCGCCGCCTGTTCACCGCGGCTCGCAGGGATCTCAATCAGAGCGGCTTGAAAAGCCTGGTGGTGTGGGCGCTATCCGACAACGAGCCGGCGATGGAATTCTATCGTGCCCTCGGCGGCCGTGCGGTCGCGCGTTCCTCGGAGCGCTTCGGTGCCAAGACGCTCGATAAAGTCGCCTACGCCTGGCAGCCGTAATCACATCTTCGGAACCGGCAGACCGTTCTGCGCGCAGGCAGCGCGCAAGGTGTTCAGCAGCAGACAAGCGATCGTCATCGGTCCAACACCACCAGGAACCGGGGTGACCGCGCCGGCCACTTGCATCGCTTCCGCATAGGCGACATCGCCGACGATCCGTGGTTTGCCCCCCTCGCCCGGCACGCGATTGATGCCGACATCGATGACAGTGGCCCCAGGCTTGATCCAGTCACCGCGGACCATTTCGGCACGGCCGATCGCAGCAACAAGCAGATCGGCGCCGCGGCACACCGCCGGCAAATCATTGGTCTTCGAATGCGCAATCGTAACTGTCGCGTTCTCGGCTAGCAGCAACTGCGCGACCGGCTTGCCGACGATGTTGGATCGCCCGATCACCACGGCCGCAAGGCCGGCGAGCGATTCATGCACGGACTTTGCCAACAACACGCAGCCCATCGGCGTGCAAGGAACGAGGGCCGGCAGGCCGCTGGCCAGCCGACCGGCATTGAGCGGATGAAAGCCGTCGACATCTTTGGAAGGATCGATGGCCGCGATGACCCTCTGCGCGTCTATCTGCTTCGGCAACGGCAGTTGGACGAGAATGCCGCTCACCTCTTCGTTCGCGTTAAGTTCCGAGATGAGTGTGATCAGTTCCGGTTCACTCGTGCTCGCCGGTAGTTTGTGATCGAAGGCCCTCATGCCTGCCTCGGCCACGGCCTTAGACTTGGTACGAACATAGACCTCGCTCGCCGGGTTATCGCCGACGAGAACGACGGCAATCCCCGGCACGATGCCACGATCGCGCCGCAGCCGGTGCACGGCATCTGTAATCCTGCCGCGCAAATCCGCGGCGATCGTCTTTCCGTCAATTATACGCGCACTCATGATCCGTTGCCCTGTCGGACAAGCCTTAGCGCGGGGCGGCGATTTTCTCCAGCGCTGTAACAAGCGTTGGGCCATCGCCCGAAATGATCAGCCGCTTGATGCGTGCAGTGGCGCCCGCCGCCAGGCTCACTTCGCGCGGTGGGACGCCCACGGCCTTGGCAATCAGTTTTATCAACGCGGCGTTGGCCTCGCCTTCGCTCGGCGCCGCTTGCACCCGTACTTTAAGGACCGCTCGTCCGTCCGACAGGGTCTCGATCCCGTCGATGGCATCGCGCCCGCCCTTCGGCGTCAGGCGAACGACGAGATTTACACCGTCGGCAAACGGCGACCAGGGCGCGGCTACCATAAGTCAGAAGACGTTCGGATAAATGTACCGGATGATGACGTTCTCGAGGAACAGGATGATCAGGATCAGGATCACCGGCGATATGTCGATGCCGCCAAGATTGGGCAGCAGCGAGCGTATCGGTCGCAAGAACGGTTCGGTAATGCGGTAAAGGAATTCGCCGATCATCGCCACGACCTGGTTGCGGGCGTTCACCACGTTGAAGGCAATCAGCCAGGACAGAACCGCCGCCGCGATCAGAAGCCAGATGTAGATTTGTAGAACCAGAAGAATGATATCGAGAACCGCGCGCATGACCGTCCGCCTGTTCGCAACCCCGGCGCAAAGTAGCGGCTGGATTGCAGCCGAACAAGCCGAAGTCCACCGCCGATGCGATACCGGCGCATCCTTGACAGGCCATAACCCTGGCCCTAAATGGCGGCCACTCGCCGCATATTCCGAGCAACGTTTGCATCGTTGCTGATTGGCGGGGCCGTAGCTCAGTTGGGAGAGCGCCTCGTTCGCAATGAGGAGGTCAGGGGTTCAAATCCCCTCGGCTCCACCATTTAAGCCCTTCAGGGGCAATCTTTTTCGCTGGGACGAGATATCAACAGGCTGCGGGCTTTTCTCGCGGGTGACCATATGGTGACCACGAAAATTTCGCTCACGGCCGCCATGAATTTTTTTGTCAGAAAAAAATCAATGTAGGAGGTCAGGCCGCCACGCGATCAATCAGCGTCGGGTCGTCGCTCGGCGCGCGCGAGCTGTTCACCCGGCGCGCCACGGGCCACGCCTGCAGGTAGCCATCGGGCGCGGGCTTGAGCCGCTCGAGGCCGGCGCGGCCGGTCAGCCACGCGTCGAAGTCCGGGGGCTGCAGCAGCACCGGCATCCGGTCGTGAACCTTGCTCGCCAGCGCGTTGGCGTCGGTGACGATCATGGTGCAGGACCTCAGCGGCTCGTCGGTCTCGATGTTCTTCCACTCGTCCCATAGCCCGGCGAAGGTCAGCGGCGCGCCGTCGCGGGCCGTGTAGTAGTAAGGCTGCTTGCCGGTCGGCGTCGGCAGCCACTCGTAGTAGCCGGAGGCCGGTATCAGGCAGCGACGGCTCCTGAAGGCGTCGCGGAACATCGGCTTGGTCGCCAGCGTCTCGGCCCGCGCGTTGAACGTGGACGGCACGTCCCTGAGACGCTTCTTCCACCACGCCGGCACCAGACCCCAGCGCATCGGCACCAGATCGCGCCCGCCGTTGCGCGGCACCACCACGTCGACCGTGTCGGTCGGGCAGATGTTGTAGCGCGCAGGCAGATTGCGCTCCGGCGCTACTGGCACGGCCAGGCGATAGAGCGCGACGATCTCGCGCCACGTCAGCCGGTTGGTGAAGCGACCGCACATTGGGACCAAGCTAACAAAAAATGACCCCAGACGGAGGGGATACCGCTGGGGTCAATCTCTGCTGGACGCCGGGATGGGGGGCTGAGGCGTCCAGCTCGTAGCTCAAGATTTATGTCCGGTTGGTCGCGTTTCAAGGACGGACAAACTGTGCGTCATTGTGTCCGCTTGCCCCGAAAGCGGACATGGGCGCAACCGCTCCTGTCTGCTTTGGGCCAAAAGCGACATCAAGCTGCGACTGGTTCGGGTCCCGCCAACGCGTTAGCCTATCTGTTTGCTGGTCAATAAAGGCCGTCGCTCAGGCGAGCGGCCGTGAGTGAAAGAGAGGAATGCTCCAATGAATCCAAACAAAGCACTTTGGGAAAAAGGCGATTTTACCCGCATTGCAGAGAGCATGAGACAGAGCGGAGAGGCGCTCGTCAAAGGACTCGGAATTACAAAAGGGCTCAAGGTTTTGGATCTCGGATGCGGCGATGGAACGACGGCACTACCGGAGGCGAGACTGGGGGCGGACGTGTTGGGCGTCGATATCGCAAAGAACCTCGTCGAGGCCGGCAACAAGCGTGCCAAAGAGGAGGACCTCACGAACTGCAAGTTTCAGGAAGGCGATGCGTCCAATTTGCACGAGCTGAAAGATCATACGTTTGACCTCGTCGTGAGCATCTTTGGAGCCATGTTCGCCCCAAAGCCGTTTGATGTGGCCAAGGAGATGGTGCGTGTGACCCGGCCCGGAGGTCGGATCGTCATGGGGAACTGGATCCCGAATGATCCGACATTGGTCGCGCAAATCCTAAAAATCAGCTCCTCGTGCTCGCCACCGCCGCCGGAAGGTTTCATCAGCCCTATGACGTGGGGGGTCGAGAACAACGTGATAGAGCGATTTGCAGGCGCGGGAGTTCCAAAAGAGCAGGTATCGTTCGTCCGGGACACCTACACTTTCAACTTTCCCGGCACACCGCCTGCGTTCGTTGATACGTTCAGAAAATATTACGGCCCAACCATGAATGCATTCGAGGCTGCAGAAAAGAACGGGCGCGCCGGTGATCTGCAGAAGGAGCTGGAAGCTCTGTTCACCAGCCAAAACAAAAGCCCAAGCAAGGATGTCACATCCATTCCTGCGACCTTCTTACGCGTTACCGTTACACCGAATTAGAGCCTCATGTCCGCTAAGGGGTCATTAGCCGCCGACATATGCGCCGCAAAAAGTCATGTCCGCTTTACCCCCGAAAGCGGACATGTGCAGTGCACTAGCTCATGTCCGCTAAGGGCCAAAAGCGGACATCAAGAAATTAATGAACTACACCGCGCACAGCCCATGCTCGCGCAATCAAATGAATGGTCCCATCACTTTTTATCGGGAGACTGGCCCGTATGCGGTCACTCAGTGCGATACGCCGCTCCTCGGAAAGAGACATACAGTAGCCCGGCGCTGGTGCCTGCCCGCCAAGAAATGGCGTCCAGTAATCTTCAAAGTTCCTGAAAACCGTTGGGACATCGATTGAGCGGGTTTTTACGTCACCGAGCCCAGCTTTGCGAAAGAGATCTGCCAACGGTTCTGGACGGCACTCAGGAAACCGGCGGCCCTCGTCGAGCGAAGCGGCGTTCGCGTCCAGGGCAACCGCTGCGTTCCAGAAATGACGCATCATCTGCATCTCGCCGGCGTAATCCCAAACATAAGCTGCAACGACCCCGCCGGGGCGTGTCACCCGTTTCATTTCAGTGACTGCTTTTGCCTGATCAGGAATGAAATTTATGACGAGACCCGATACCGTCGCGTCGGAGGAACCATCGGCGAGCGACAGGTTTTGGGCGTCGCCAATTTGAAAAGTTGTGCGGTTGTCGGTGACTTTGTGGCGCGCGAACGAGACAAAACCCTCTGAAGGATCAACGCCAGTCACGTGACGCGGCGACGCAACCGCTAGGATCACCTCACACAAAGCTCCCGTGCCAGACCCCACGTCAAGCCATTCCTTGTTTGGCGGCACACCGAGCCACGTTACGAATTGGCGGCCAACCAATCGGCTCCATCTGCCTGCGTAAGGCTCATAGGCATCGCCGCTAGCCCATACATCCTTGCGCGCTGTAGCCATTGCATCGTCTCATAGAACAAACTTGCGAATAGCATACCGACTGTTTTCCCCGTTAGGTATGGCTGTCATGTCCGCTTTGGGTCACAAGCAGACATGTGCGCCGCAAAAAGCCATGTCCGCTTTAACCCGAATAGCGACCGCGAAGGCGGATTCCCGCAAAGGGCCATGTCCGCTTCACTCCTAAAAGCAGACAATGTACGTACAGCGCAATGAGCAATGTCAGCTAAGGGCCAATAGCAGACATTGGACTGTTAGTGATCTCAATGGGGCTTCGCGCCCGTCACCATAATGGACCGGCAGGGCACCTCAAGCCCCGCGCCTCTTTCATACGGCCGGAACGCTTTGACCAGTTCTTCCATGATCTGCTCGCGTACTGCCGGTTTTTGAAACTGGATAATTAGGGACGTTCGACCGGTTCCGTACTTTATGAATTCTACAACGTCCTTCGCGCGACGAGTCCGCCACGCCGAAGCGATTGGGTTCCGTTGGATGTCATCGAAGCCAGCATCGCTCATCAATACTTCGATTTTCCCAGGTTCCGAAAATTCGAACATCGGCGGCGCCTTTGGCAGATCAACGTTTATATTCCCGACTGAGGAAACGGTTTGGAGGATTACTTTGAACAGTTCGCCACCGCGTTCCGGTCCACACCAAAGCGACGGAATAGCGCCCACCAGGCTTCAGCACGCGATAAGCTTCACGCACCCCTTACGCTGAATTGGGCAAGTGCAATAACCCGAAGCAGCACGCTACCGCGTCAAAGCTGAGATCGTCATACGGGAGAACCTCTGCATCTGCTTCCATAAAATTTATGTCCTTGAAGCGAAGCTTGGCTTCTCTAACCATCGCCTCGGAAAAGTCGATCGCGTCCACTAACGCACCGCGCGATACAGCCTCGCCTGCCAAGTGACCGTGTCCTGTGCACACGTCCAGAAGCTTCTTGACTCTCAGATCACCGAAGGACGTCAGGATCGGTTCGAAGCCTTGACGCGTGAGGGGGAGTATCAGCTTTGCTGTTCCAGCCCTCGTGTTCGTACTCTTTGAATGACTTGGTCATGGTACACCCCTCTGACATATCCGCGCGGTGATACCCGCGGCGCGCTTGTCGGCGGCGGACCGCGCGCGTGTACGAGGTGCAGTTGCAAGTGAATTTGGATTCCGCGCGATATTAAAAATCAATCAGTGACGCTGACCCACACCCGCCATTACCGTCGTACCATCCTCGCATTCAAACCCGATGTCCGCTGAGGGCCAAAGCGACTGTTTACAAGTTTGACGGCGCTTTATGGCCAGGCTCGATCAAACAATGCCGTCGACAACGACAATTGAGCTGTTTGTTGTTTTCCGTCTTAACTTCGTCAGTGTTTCAAATTCCGGGTCTGCCAAAAAAGAGCGGATCGATGCACGATCAGGAAAACGAAGCAAAACCAATCTGTGAGGTATCCAGTTTCCCTCCAAGACCTCAAACTCGCCGCCACGAACGACATACTGCCCGCCGTGTTTGGCTATGAACGTCGGCACCGATTTTTGATATTCTTCGAAGCCCGATTTGTCGTGAACATCTAGATCAATAATCGCGTATGCAACCATGGGAGTTCCCCATCGAACGTCCATTTAAGTGCATTCTATCATCGATAGTGAGGGACGCTCTAGCAAAGCCGCATTGAACGCTAAGGGTCAAAAGGTGACATATGCGCCGCAAAAGGTCATGTCCGCTTTGCCCCTGAAAGCGGACATGTGCGGCGCACTAACTCAAATTGAATATCCGAAACGGTGCCTACGACAGAGCCTCGAGATTTAACAAATGGCAGCCGGTTCGCACGCCTCGTTGATTGCAAGACGCTGGTTGATCTTGCTCGTTCTTTTCCTCGCCCGTACCGCTATGGCGTATCAATTTCAAACCGTAGGGACCCTTGGTCCGATCTTGGTCGACGCATTCAAGATAGATTTTGTGTGGCTGGGCACTTTAATTGGTCTTTACATGCTGCCAGGCACCGTGTTCGCACTTCCTGGTGGACTTCTTGGACAACGCTACGGCGCAAAAAATATCGTTCTTGTCGGCTTACTTCTCATGGCCGTCGGCGGGGCGCTGACGGCGATGGAGCTGTTTCCAATCGCAGCGAGCGGCCGATTGATCAGTGGCATCGGCGCGGTCCTCATCAACGTCGTAATGACCAAAATGGTCACCGACTGGTTTACCGGTCGAGAAATTATCACCGCCATGGCGATATTTATTGCGAGCTGGCCCCTCGGGATTGCCCTCGCCCTGATCTCGTTTCCCGTGATCGCGGCGGCGGCGTCATGGACCGCAGCAATGTACGTTGCTGCATCGGTAGCCCTCCTATGCCTGATTTTGGTTGCACTAATTTATCGTGACCCGCCCAATTCACAGGCAGGACCAAGCTCCACGTTTCGGATCGCGATGACAGAACGGGAGTGGTTACTTATTTCGCTCGCGGGCCTGATTTGGACCGCATACAACGTGGGATTAATTGTTTTGATCAGCTTCCTGCCAGAGCTTTTCACAGTTCGCGGTTATTCGTTAGCGGACGCGAGTCGAATTGTAAGCCTTCTGGGATGGGTCCAGATCCCCTCGGTTCCACTCTCGGGCTATGTAGCTGAACGTTTAAACCGTCCCAATCTGTTGATGGTCGCAGGCTTTTGCACCGTCGCGATCGCCGCCGCGGTCCTGCCGTTCTCAAGCGCTCCAGTCGCCGTATACACATTGGTGGTTCTTGGTATCGGATTGCCCGCCGGGCTTATCATGGCCTTGCCTGCACAGTCGCTGCAGGCCGAAAACCGTTCAGTCGGAATGGGTATTTATTTCACCTTTTATTACGCTGGCATGGCCTTGTTGCCTGCACTCGCTGGCTTGGCCCGTGATCTAGCCGATAGCCCAGCGGCCACAGCGTTATTTGCTTCCACAATGATGGGCGTGGCTCTAATCGGATTGTTTGGGTTTCGAACAGTCCAGCGCAGGGTTGGAGCGATGTCCGCTTAGGGTCACAAGCCGACATGTGCGCCGCAACAGGCCATGTCCGCTTTGCCCCCAATAGCGACCGAAAAAGCGGACATCCGCAACCGGTCATGTCTGCTTCGCCCCTGAAAGCGAACATGTGCAGTGCACGCGCCGATGTCAGCTATGAGCCACAAGCGGACGTCAAGCTATTCCGGTAGGCCAGCAGCGAGCAGCGGCTCTGTCAGCGCTGCCGAGAGTGCGGGGTCGCAGTCAACGCCCGCAAACTGCTGACTAAAGCGCAAAGCCGGCTGCAATTCTAAGGCTCTCACGGCAGCATTTTTTGCCTCTTGAATGCGACCTAACTTAGCTAGCGGCGCAGCAAGGACCATGTGACAAATGCTAAAACCAGGACGTGATTGTACCGCCTTCCGCGCAGCGTTAGCAGCCTGCTCAAAATCTCCCAGCTGAAAACGTCCAAGTGCAACAGCAATGTGCCCAGATGCACGCCACGGATCGAAAGGGCTAAGACGAATACCACGCTCGCCCCACTCAATTCCTCGGGCAGCGTTACCGCCCCAAGCAAACATCACGCTGCCAAGAAAGTATGTCAGAGCTGACGAAGGACTAATCGCAAGCGCCGCCTCAAAAACAGGGAGTGCGCCAGCTCGGTCGTGGCCATCCATACCGATGCAAAACGCTGCGCAAGTAAGCGCAAGGGCATCATCCTGACCATGCAAAAGGGCGACCTGTGCGTGGCGGACTGATGCTTGGCGGTCTTTCTCATCTAACCCGCCGCGTAGATAAAACGTGTGGTAGCACATTGCCGTAAAGCCATGAGCCAAGGCGTAATGCGGATCTAGTGCGAGAGCGCGTTGCAGGAGAACTAATGCTCTCGCTACGTCTTCTTGCATCTGCGCGTAGACGTCACGCTGCGCCTGTAGGACGAGATCATACGCATCAAGGCTATCCGGGCGTTTTCGCTTCACGCGTTCAGCTTCGGCGGAACGTAAACTTGGCTGTATGGCTGCGACAACAGACAGCGTAAGCTCGTCCTGGAGCAAAAAAACATCATCGAGCTTGCGCTCGTAGCGCTCTGTCCAGACCTGCACGCCCGTCGCGGCCTCAGCCAGTTCGGCAGTTATGCGGAGACGATCTGCTATCTTTCGTATTGTCCCCTCCAAAACGTAACGCACGCCGAGATCGCGACCGACTTGTTTGACATCAACGGCGCGTCCCTTGTAGCTCAAGGTAGAATTTCGCGCGATGACAAACAGTCCCTTGATCCGTGAAAGACCATTGATGATGTCTTCAACCATGCCGTCAGCAAAATATTCCTGCTGCGCATCACCACTTACGTATTGAAATGGCAACACGGCTATTGAAGGCCTCTCAGGCAGCGACAGAAAAGCCGCTGACGTAATAGGTTTGTTTCCTGAAGCTATACGGTAAACGCGGACGGGCCTTTGAATGTTTTTCAGATGCTGTTCGCCAATGTCGTCAAATGGCAAATCTAACATTCCACGCACGTCCTCTTGCACGCGGGCGGATACACAGATGCCGCCGGGATCCGCTATGCCCTCCAATCGCGCGGCTACGTTTACTCCGTCGCCGAAGATGTCGCCGCTGTCGACGATAATGTCGCCTTGGTGAACACCTATTCGGAAATCAATTCGCTTGTCATCAGGCACTTCAGAATTGCGCGCAATCATCTCTTGCTGGATTTCCGCGGCACAGCGCACGGCGTCCACCACGCTCATAAACTCAGCCAAAAAGCCATCACCTGTGTTTTTGATAATGCGTCCGCGATGCTGCTGGATTTTGGGTTCGACGAGATCTCGTCGATGGAGCTTCAGCCTTTGGTGTGTGCCCTCTTCACTGATGCCCATGAGGCGGCTATAGCCGGCCACATCTGCCGCCAGAATAGCCGCAAGCCGTCGTTCCATACGCTAATCGCCCTACCAACAAGGCCGCCTTCGGAGCGAAGAGTTTAAGTCGGGAGAATGAGGGCTGTCATTAGGTCGAATGCCGGCTTTGGGTCAATAAGCGACATTTTCTGACTGCGAGCAACCAAACACGACGCTATTATTCCGGCAGTCCGGTAGGACGGAGCGCCTCACTTAGAGCGGCCGCAAGTTTTGTCTCACAATTCGCGGCCGCCAAAAAAAGGCTGTAATGAAACTCTGGCTGCAGTTCTAATACGCGAGTTGCAACGGTTTTCGCTTCTTCGAGCCTCCCCGACCTCGCAAGCGCCGCTGCTAACGCCACATAAGGAATGCTAAATCCTGGACTGCTTTGAACGGATTTGCGGGCGTCGGCAGCCGCTTCCTGGTCTTGGCCACGGTGGAATTTTGCAAGCGCGAGCGCAAGAAAGGCAGATGAACGCCAAGGATCAAGCGGACTTAGGCGCAAGCCTTTTTCGCTCCATTCGATCGCGCGCTGCGCGTCTCCAGCGAGCGCATGAATCACACTACCCTGAATAAAAGCCAGGGCCGATGAGGGACTAACTGTGAGCGATGCCTCGAATGCAGCAAAAGCGGCGGCGCGATCGTGTCCTTCCATACCGATGGAAAATCCGGCCAAAGTGAGCGCAAGCGCATCATCCTGACCATGCGCTAAGGCTGCTTGGGCGTGGCGAACTGCGGCCTTGCGATTTTCAATGTTTTCCCCGCCGCGAAGGAAAATTGCATGATTGCACTGCGCGGCGCAGGCATGCGCCAATGCATAAGTGGGATCAAGCTCAAGCGCACGCTCCAAAAGACGGAGGGCTCGTTGTGATTGCTCTGGCATTCGCGAATAGACGTCGGGTAACGCCTGTAAGACAAGGTCATAAGCGTCAAGACTGTCCGGCCGCTTCCGTTTGGCGCGCTCGACCTCAGCGAGGCGTAAATTCGGCTCAATGGCGCCGACAACGCTAAGTGTAATCTCATCTTGAAGAGCAAAAATATCATCAAGGGGGCGGTCATAGCGCTCGGCCCAGATATGTGCGCCGGTTTCTCCTTCAATAAGTTGGCAGGTGATACGGACACGACTGCCCGCCTTGCGCACGCTGCCTTCCAGTACGTAGCGCACACCCAGTTCGCGGCCGACTTGTTTCACATCGACCGCTCGGCCCTTGTAGGTGAAGCTCGAATTGCGCGCGATAACAAATAGCCACTTAATGCGTGAAAGGCCGGTGATGATATCCTCGACCATACCGTCGGCGAAGTACTCCTGTTCTGGGTCGCCGCTCATGTTCTGGAAGGGCAGGACCGCAATCGATGGCTTCTCAGGCAGTGCGAGTGCAGCATGATGCGGTGCATCTTCGAGCCGCAGGCCATAGACCCGTACGGGCTGGGCAATGTTTTTTAGGTGCCGCTCGCCCATGTCGCCGACGTTGAGTGCCAGCTTGCCCTTGACCTGCTGATACGCGTTCTCGGCAACACAGATCGCCCCGGGGCTTGCCAAAGCCTCCACACGGGCGGCGATGTTGACCCCATCGCCATAGATATCTCCTTCATCAATGATGATGTCGCCAACATTGATACCAATGCGAAATTCGACCCTCCGGTCGTCGGCAGCCGCGGCGTTACGCTCGGCCATGGCACGCTGGATTTCCAGGGCGCAGCGAACTGCATCGACCGCACTGGCAAATTCGACCAAAGCGCCATCGCCAGTGGTTTTGACGATACGGCCGCGATGCTCGGCGATCTTGGGTTCGATTAGTTCGCGTCGATGTGCCTTGAGCGCCGCCAGAGTGCCTTCCTCGTCAACTCCCATAAGCCGGCTGTAACCCGCAACATCGGCCGCGAGGATGGCGGCTAACCGCCGGTCAACCCGCGCGCCTGCCATAAAGATTGCTCCTTGAACCCTCGACCCCAGGCCGAGTTTATGGTCGACCTCAAGATGTGTCTATCGAGGCCAGCGTGTCCGGTTTGAGTCAAATAGCGGACAGTGACGGGCTTTGTATTGAAAAGAGTGGCTTGTTCCAAAGATTTCAGGTGGCTGCCTTTGCGGGGCAGTGCGCTACGAGTGCAGTGCCGAACGTCTGAGGGCATAATTTCTGATTCCTAGCGACAATCACCACATTCCATAACAAGCTTGGGTTCATGAAGACGCACTCGGCGGACATTCGGGAACCATCGATCGACCGCTTACAAGTGCGATCAATCCTGCCGTGTCGTTCGGCACACGGTTGCCGCGCCAGGCAATGTGTTGATCGGGACGTACAAGTACGACCTTCTCTGGGTACGTTTTGCGAACATCGAGCGTATCAAGATCGACCACGCTAAGCGGCACGCCGAGATCGCTCGCCGCGTCCAGGAATCCGCTCACGTCTGCCGAAGGGTCGGAGCGGATCAGCGTGAAGTCCGCCCCAAACGCGTCATAGAGCGAGCGCCCATCTCGAAGCCAAACATGCGGTGCCCTGCACCCAGGGACCGTCGACTGCGTAAATTCCCGCATCCTGTATGCCGGTGCCTTCTCGCCGTCATAGGCGATGATCGGTGAGTGCTCATAGCTGTAGCCGAAATTAAGCCCGCCGCAGCATTGCTGCGTGACGTCGAGTTCATAAGCCGCTTTTCCGATTTTCGCCCGCGCAGCCTCGCCTACTTCGTCCAGGCGCTCAATGTCGGCCGAGATTTCGCGCCGGTGCATCATCACTTTTTGCGCGATCTCGGTGATGAGCTGCGAGGTCTGTTCAATCACGGGCAGTCTCTCGGCCTCATAGGCATCGAGAATTGCCTCCGATGCCCAGCACTTCAGAACGGCTGCCAACATCCACGCCAGATTGGCGGCATCTGCGATACCGGCATTCATGCCATAGCCACCATGCGGCACCCACAGATGCGCGGCGTCGCCGCAGATGAAAACGCGGCGATCGCGCAGCTTCTTAGCGATGAGCCGACGACTGATCCAATCCTCTTTGGCGATTACGTCGTAATCAAAGTCTGGACCCACACCGAGAATCATGCGGATCGCCCAGTCGCGATTAATCGACTCGAAGTCCTGTTCGCCATGATAAAGATAATTGTGAATCAGCCATTTCTCGCCTCCGTCAATCGCCATCATCATGCCGCAGCGACGCGGATTGAGCGAGTAATAGAGCCATGCCGGCTTGCCTGGCAGTAAATCGAGCAATGCGGGCGCACGGATATAGCTCGATTGGACGCGCTGGAGCGCGGGCGTGCCCTCAAGCGTAGCGCCGATGGTTTTGCGCACAAGGGATTTTGCGCCATCGCAGCCGACGAGATAGTCCGACACAATCGATAGGCGCTCGCCGGTCTCAAGATTGTGCGCCGAGGCCGCCACCTGATGCTCGTCCTGAACTACTTCATCCACCATAGTTCGGTTGAGCACGCGGATTCGGGGCTGACTGAGCACGTGCGCGAACAGCACCGGCTCGAAATACATCTGGTTGATGCGATGCGTGTGCTCGGGTGTCGGCCAATCGGTGTCGGGGCCCTGGTTTGCACGAAACCGCTCGCCGCGTGCAGGGATAGGAACGCGCGCAAGCTCGATCCCGGTCGCGGTGGTCCGCGAGACTACGTCGTTCGGATAATCTGCCGGCAGCCCGATCTGGCGCAGCCGCTCGGAGATTCCGAGGCGGCGGAAAATTTCCATCGAGCGCGCCGATATTTGGTTACATTTGACGCTGGGTGGCTCGTGGGCGTAGCGGCATTCGACAAGGGTAACGTCAATGCCACGCGTGGCGAGATCGAGCGCGAGTGTCATGCCGACCGGGCCGGCACCGACGATTGTAATTTGGGTTTTCAAGGCCATTTCTTGCATTTGTCAGTTATCTACAGATCCCGACTTTCTTCTACCAACCCTTCTCAACGCGCTCTGCTCGAGCCAACTCGTTGCAACCGCAGCAAACACCAAGTCTCCACTTTGGCTCGATGATGTCGGGCGCATTCGTCGCCGAACTTGAAGTGTTTTGGTGAGATGGGTGCACCGTAGGGGGCACACCGAGGGTCCCATTTGATCGCAAAGGTTTTCCAACGTTCCGACAGCTTGAGTTCCCGATCTGAAATGGCGCTCGCTTACGAGGAGTGCGCGTCGAAAAGTTGCTGTTCCTTTTCCACGTCCGCCGCTCATGGAGCCGATATTTGGTGCGGATCATTACATCAATGTCATGTAGATGAATGGCCGAGAACAACCGTGCTCAATCCTCGTTCAAATCTGGCCGCATATACAAGCAGCATCGCGCACAAAGCGCGCATACTGTGGAGGAAAATGCTCATGAGAAAACTGAGACTAATTTTTGCGGGCGCAGCACTTTGTGGCGGCCTTACGGCGGCGACCGCGGCATCCGCAATGCCAATCGCACCAATCCAGGCAGACCGGACGGCACAAGTCGAGCAAGTGCGTTGGGTCTGCGGCCCGTATCGATGTTGGTGGCGACCGAATTATTACGGTGGTTACTATGGCGCTTATGCCTACTATCCGCACCACCGCTATTGGCGTCACCGTTACTGGCGTCGCCACCATCATTATTGGTGACGTTCAGAGGCGGAGCCAATACTCCGCCTCTTTCTTAAACCGCTGAGGCCACCGATCCGTTAGCGAATCGAGGGGTCGGGCTATCGCTGTCTGTCTAAATCGCCAAGCATCGAGGCTTAGGGCTTGCCGAGAGGCCTTGTAGAATGCTTCGCTTGGCCTGCATGCGCGCTCCAACGAAATGTCGCGCTATGCCGGCAGGCGCGGAAACAGGGCGCGCGGATTTCGCTCACAGATCGCTTGGATTTCGTCGGCCGAAAATCCCGCCGCGCGCACCGTGCCGATAGGATCGAGATCGGCTGGCGGAAATGAATAGTCGCTGCCGACTACAATTTGTGCGGTCCCGACACGCTGGGAGAGCCAGCGCAAGATCGACGGGTCATGCAGGATACTATCGTAGAAAAAGCGCTTGAGATAAGCCGAGGGCGGCTGTCGAGCGACGTCCTCTTGCGCTTTGCGGTCCATCCGCTCGTGCATGCAATCGAACCGGCCAGTCAAATATGGAAATGTACCGCCGCCATGCGAGAGTAGCAGTCGTAAATTCGGGAACCGGTCGAGCACTCCTGTCCCAATCAAGGAACCCACACAAAGAGTCGTGTCTACCGTGTATTGCGCGATTTGCACCAAACCGAACTTGGCCGAGCGTGGTACTGGTTGGGCCTGTACTGGGT
>JBKPRE010000122.1:0-6259 GCA_046734435.1 Pseudomonadota bacterium
CCTGTTCGAGAAAGAATTCCCGAACCGCTGCTTCGATGTCGGCATTGCCGAACAGCACGCGGTCACTTTCGCGGGCGGCCTTGCCGCGGAAGGGCTCAAGCCCTTCTGCGCGATCTATTCGACCTTCCTGCAGCGCGCCTATGATCAGGTCGTGCATGACATCGCAATCCAGAGCCTGCCGGTCCGCTTTGCGCTCGATCGCGCCGGGCTGGTCGGCGCGGACGGGCCGACGCATGCGGGAGCCTTCGACATCACCTATCTCGGCTGCCTGCCCAACTTCGTGCTGATGGCGGCCGCCGACGAGGCCGAGCTCGTGCACATGGTCGCAACCGCCGCCGCGATCGATGACCGTCCTTCGGCCGTCCGCTATCCGCGCGGCGAGGGTCTCGGCGTGCCGATGCCGGATGAAGGCAAGCCGCTCGAGATCGGCAAAGGCCGCATCGTGCAGGAAGGCCATAAAGTGGCCCTGCTGTCATATGGCGGCCGGCTCGGCGAATGCATGGCGGCGGCCAGGGAGCTCAAGGCCCTCGGCTTGTCGGCGACGGTCGCGGATGCCCGCTTTGCCAAGCCGCTCGACGTCGAACTGCTGACGCGTCTTGTGCGGGACCACGAAGTGCTGGTGACGGTCGAGGAAGGCGCCATTGGTGGCTTCGGCGCCTATGTCCTGCAGTCCCTGGCCGAGCACGGGCTGATCGAACGCGGGTTGCGCGTCCGCTGCATGGTGCTGCCCGATCAGTTCATCGATCAGGACAGCCCGAACGCGATGTACGCCCAGGCCGGGCTCGATGCCAAAGGTATCGTGGCGAAGGTCTTCGAGGCGCTCGGCAAGGATGCCGCCGAGGAAACGGTAAAGCTCGCCTAGGTTTTATTGCTTCCGCTTTCTTCGCGGCACCTTCTTTCCTTTCTTCCGCGCTTCGGACAGGCCGATCGCTATTGCCTGCTTGCGGCTCTTAACCTTTTTGCCGCTGCGGCCGCTTTTCAGCGTGCCCTTCTTGCGTTTCTTCATCGCGCGTTCGACATCCCTTGAAGCGCTTCTTGAATATTTACGTGCCATACTATTTCTCCTCGATCTGAACGCATAAGGCCCTGACAAAACATTCGCCGCCCGAAACTGCTAACCGCCATCCATGGAACATGGTTCCTCAGCCAAGCCTTCGCGACCCCGAAGGGAGCACGCGGTGAGCGCGCCGCGCCAACGTGCCGACCGCCTTCTGGTCGAGCGCGGCTTGTTAGAAAGCCGCGCCAAGGCCCAGGCGGCGATCGAAGCCGGGCTTGTATTTGCCGACGATCGTCCGGTGCGCAAGGCGTCCGAAGAACTGGCAGCCGATTCTGTCATACGCGCAAGCGCCGCGCACCCTTACGTTTCACGCGGCGGTCTCAAGCTTGCGGCCGCGCTCGAACACTTCGGCTTCGACCCTAAAGGGCATGTCTGCCTCGACGTCGGCGCGTCCACCGGCGGATTTGCGCACGTCCTCCTCGAACGCGGGGCAAGGCGCGTCTACGCGGTCGATGTCGGCCGCGGCCAGTTGCACGAATCCCTGCGCGCGCGGCCTGAGATCACTTTGCTCGAGGCAACCGATATCCGCTCGCTTTCCCCTCACCTGTTGGACGAAGTGCCGGATTTTTTCACTGTCGACGTCAGCTTCACGTCTCTCAAGAACGTGCTGCCGTCGGCGCTCGCGCTCGCCAAACGACCTGCCCAACTTGTTGCATTGATCAAGCCGCAATTCGAGGCCGGTCGTACCGCATTGAAAAAGGGTATTGTTCGCGACCGCGCCGTCCACGCCGCGGTCTGCGGCGAGATCGAAAAATTTGTCACCACGCTTGGCTGGCGTGTCGTGAAAACGATCGAGTCACCGATCTCCGGCGGTGGCGGAAACATCGAATTCCTGCTTGGAGCCGCGCGTGACTGAAAAACTCGCTATTTCGCGGCTTGGCCATCGCGGCGACGGCATCGCCGACATGCCTGAAGGCGCAGTCTACGTGCCCTACACGCTTCCCGGTGAATCCGTCACCGTGGAGCGCGTCGCTGGCCATCCCGACCGACGGCATCTGTTGCATGTCGACAAACCCAGCCACGAGCGCGCTACGCCGGTTTGCAAGCATTTCGGCACTTGCGGCGGCTGCGCGCTGCAACACTGGTCTCTCGCCGAGTACCATCTTTGGAAGCGTTCGCTTGTCGCCGATGCCTTGGCGCAAGCCGGACTGGTTGCGCCGGTCGCGGACCTGGTCGACGCGCACGGCGCGGGCCGACGGCGCGCGGTATTTCATGCAAGGCGCGGGACCCACGATGTCCTGGAGGTCGGTTTCACCGCCCCGCGCGCGCACCATATCGTTCCGATCGACAATTGCCCCATTCTGGCGCCCGGGCTTGCAGGCGCCGTACGCGCCGCATGGGCGATCGCGGAAGTGCTCAAAAGTGCGGGAAAACCGCTCGATATCCAGGTGACCGCAACCGACACCGGCCTCGATATTGATGTTCGCGGATCAGGAACGGTTGCCGCCGACCGGCTCTCCGTGCTTGCGAAGGTCGCCGAGACACACGCGCTCGCGCGGCTCACACGGCACGGCGAGCTGGTCGCACAACGCACACAACCGTTGTTGCGCGTCGGACGTGCCGACGTGCCGTTGCCTCCGGGTGCATTTCTCCAGGCAACCGCCGAAGGCGAAGAAACGTTGGCACGCCTTGTGTCAGGGCACGTCGGCAAGTCCCGGCACGTCGCCGATCTTTTCACGGGGATCGGCACGTTTGCTCTTCGTCTGGCTGAGCGGGCGCGGGTTGCGGCCTCCGACAGCGAGCCCGCCGCCATTAAAGCCCTGCAGCAGGCAGCCGGCAAAACGAGCGGCCTCAAGCCCATCGATGCGCAAGCGCGCGATCTGTTCAGGCGCCCGTTCATGTCGTCCGAGCTTAAGAATTTCGACGCGGTGGTGTTCGATCCGCCGCGGCAAGGCGCCGAAGCGCAGGCGCGCGAACTCGGCAACAGCACGGTACCCGTCGTCGTTGCGGTGTCCTGCGACGCAAACACGTTTGCACGCGATGCCAGGATTCTCGTGAATGCCGGTTACAAAATCGCTTCAGCCGTTCCCGTCGACCAGTTTCGCTATTCGCATCATGTCGAAATCGTTGCGAAATTCACACGATAGCTACTGATAGCCGCCCCAGCGCTCCTGCCACATCCTCTCGCCGATCGTGCAGGAGACGCGCGCACGGGATGCAGTGGGCATAATCTGTGGCTCAGGCTGCCGTCCGGCAACTTCCAGCACGAGTTTGGTGCGTGTCGCCTCGATAAATTTTTCGCGCTCACGGATCGGAATAACGAAAGACCCCGGTCCGCCTATCACGCAGTCCTCGTAGTATTCGTCGAGATTTGGGATATCCATTGAACCCGCATAGGGCCGCTTCAGCATGATCGGCAACCCGTTGATCGTGATACCGGCCGCAAGGACATCGTCGCGCGTAAGTTCAACGAGCGGGCCCGCATTGTTGGTTCCGTCCCCCGACACATCAATCACACGCCGCAGGCCTCTGTAACCGCTGTCGTCGAATAGGGGCTTGGCAAAACGCAGCGCGCCGGAAATCGACGTCCGCGAGGCGCGCCGTATCGGCACGCGCGCGATTTCCGCAGCGACCGCATCGGCGGACTCTGGACCGTCGATCACCCGCCATGGCATCAGGATTTTCTGGTCCGATTGCCCGGCCCACTCGAAATAGGTGACCGCGATCTTGCCATGCGCACCCTGGCGCAGCGCCTGAAGGAATTCTTTTGATGTGAGCGCCAGCACGTATCCTTCGCGCTGCAGCGCCTGCTCGTCGGGGTCCATGGAATAGGAGACGTCGACAGCGATCACCAGCTCAACGTCGACAGGAATGGCGCTCGCGCGCGTGTCGGCAGATTTCGGGACCATCGGCGCCGCCGATGCCGCGAGCGCAGTACCAACGGCTACGAGGGCAGAAACGCCTGCGAGATTTCGAAACCATCGCCCCATGCCGGAATGCTGGCATGCGGCATCGGCAAAAAAAAGGCCGGCCGCTCAGCTTTCCAGCGTTTCCGTCGTCACGATTTCAATGCCGAAGCCGCCCAGACCCACATAGGTGCGCTTGCTCGACGCCAGCAGACGGATCGAGGAAATGCCGAGATCCTTGAGGATTTGCGCGCCCAGGCCGATCTCGCGCCACTGTTGTGAGCGCGCCGCGTCGGTGCCGGTGTCGCCGTGGGGAATGTCGGCGACCGGAACGCCGGCGGTGCCGTCGCGCAGGTACACGATCACGCCGCGGCCAGCCTTTTTGAAACGTGCCAATGATGAGCGAATCGATTTTGCACCACCAAAGACATCGCCGATAACGTCGGCGCGATGCAGTCTGGCTGGAATGTCCTTTCCGCCAGCGATGTCGCCGTAGACAAAAGCCATGTGGTGCACGCGGTCGAACGGCGTGATGTAGGCAAAGCCCTGAAGGGTGCCGATCTCGGACGCGAGCTGGAACTCGCCGACGCGCTCGACAAGCTTATCGCGGTTTTGCCGGTAGGCGATCAGATCGGCGATCGAGAGTTGCCGCAGATTGTGCTTTTTCGCGAAGGCTGCAACTTCCGGCCCCCGCATCACCGAACCGTTGTCGTTCATCAACTCGGCCAGCACGCCAACCGGCGGCAGCGAAGCGAGACGGCAGAGATCGACGCAGGCTTCTGTGTGGCCGGATCGCATCAACACACCGCCCTGCCGCGCAACCAACGGAAACACGTGGCCCGGCCGCACGAAATCAGCCGCACCATTGTTGTCGTTCGCCAGCGCCCGCACCGTGTTGCAGCGCTCCTCCGCGGAAATTCCCGTGGTCAGTCCGTGGCGGACGTCGACGGACACCGTGAACGCCGTGCCGAGCGGGGCCTCGTTGTCCGCCACCATCGGATCGAGATGCAGCCGGCGCGCCTGCTCGGCACCGAGTGGCGCGCAGACGATTCCCGAAGTGTTTCGGATGATGAACGCCATCTTGTCGGGCGTGCAGTGAGAGGCCGCGACGAAGAGATCGCCCTCATTTTCGCGGTCGTCGTCGTCGGTCACCACGACGATTTCGCCGTTGGCGAAGGCCTTTATCGCGGCTTCGACGCGTTGATGGTTGTCCGACACGGCCTTACCTCGAAGTCGGCGTCAGGGCTTGAACGGCCACGCCGTCGCCTCGCCGACCTGCCCGCGATGCATCAGATAGTGATCGGCCAGCACGCACGCCATCATCGCCTCGCCGATTGGCACCGCGCGAATGCCGACACAGGGATCGTGTCGGCCCTTGGTGACGACCTCGGTGTCGCGACCGTAGCGGTCGACCGTCTTGCGCGGGGTCAGGATCGAGGACGTCGGCTTGACCGCGAACCGCGCAACAATGGCCTGCCCGGTCGAGATTCCGCCGAGAATCCCTCCGGCATGGTTCGACAGGAAAACCGGCTTGCCGTCGTTGCCCATGCGCATCTCGTCGGCATTCTCGACACCGCTCATCGCCGCGGTGGCAAAACCGTCACCGATCTCCACGCCCCTCACCGCGTTGATCCCCATCAGCGCGGAAGCAAGGTCTCCGTCGAGCTTGGCGTAGACCGGTGCTCCGAGCCCCGCCGGAACGCCTTCAGCCACGATCTCGATGACTGCGCCGCAAGACGAGCCCGCCTTGCGGACACCGTCGAGATAATCCTCGTAGAATTTTGCCTGCTTGGCGTCGGGGCAGAAAAACGGATTCTGGCCGATCTCGTTCCAGTCCCAGCGCGACCGGTCGACCTTGTGCGGGCCCATCTGCACAAGAGCGCCTCGCACCGTCAGCCCGGGCACGATCTTGCGTGCGATCGCACCCGCAGCAACCCGTGCGGCCGTCTCGCGCGCGGATGCCCGGCCCCCGCCGCGGTAGTCGTGAATGCCGTATTTGACGTCATAGGTGTAACCGGCGTGGCCCGGGCGGTACTTGTCCTTGATTTCCGAATAGTCCTTCGAGCGCTGGTCGACGTTTTCGATCATCAGCATGATCGGCGTCCCGGTCGTGACCTGTCGGCCCGTTTTTTCGTCGATGAAGACGCCCGACATGATTTTGACCGCGTCAGGCTCCTGCCGCTGCGTCGTAAAGCGCGATTGCCCCGGCCGCCGTCGGTCGAGCTCGCGCTGGATGTCCTCGGCATTGAGCGGAATCCGGGGCGGGCACCCGTCAACCACGCAGCCGATCGCCGCCCCGTGGCTTTCGCCGAAGCTGGTGAACCGGAAGAGATGGCCGAAAGTATTGAATGACATG
>JBKPRE010000123.1:0-32791 GCA_046734435.1 Pseudomonadota bacterium
TCGGAAACAGCCGCACTGCGCTCAGGGTGACCGCAAGTGCGATCTCGAACAGCGCGGCGCCCGTGGTCACCGTTGTGATCAGAATAACTTGCGCCGGCGCGGCCCAGACAAGAATGGTCGATATCGCCAACCACCAGGCGCTCAGGCCGAAATCGTGGGTGAGCGCACCGATGCCGATATACGTTCCGGCCAACACCAGTGCGAAGACCGACATCAAAGCGGTCTTCACGCCGCTAAAGAAAGCGACTGAGGTCGACGAAAAGGCGACGGGCGCAGACATGGCGGGCATTCACGTCTCTCACAGCGCCCGCGTCTCCGCAACGGGCCACATCCGCATGCGTACCGCGCGAAAAGCGAAGGCCGGGCGCGAGCCCGGCCTTGCAAACGGTTTTGTCCTTTCGTGCCCTCAGACCTTGGCCAATGGGACTTTCGGCACTGACCCTCGCCTGGGTTTCGGCCGTGGCGGCGAACGGCGCCTTGTCTTCGGTTTTGGCGACGGCAGCTTCTCGGGCTTGGGCGTCACCGGGCCGTCGAGGAACTGGAAGCCGAGCTTGTCGCGCCCCTGCTCGTCCTTATCGACGATGACACGCACATGCCCGCCCGACTTCAGATGGCCGAACAAGACTTCATCGGCCAACGGCTTCTTGATGTGTTCCTGGATGACGCGGGCCATCGGTCGGGCGCCCATCAATTCATCGTAGCCGTTGGCAATCAGCCAGCGTGAGGCCTCATCCGAAAGCTCGATCGTGACGTTTCGGTCGCCAAGTTGCGCCTCCAGCTGCAACACAAACTTCTCGACCACCTTTGCGATCACTTCCTGCGACAGATGCGCAAAAGTAATGGTGGCGTCGAGTCGATTGCGGAATTCCGGCGCGAACATCTTGTTGATCGCTTCCTGATCGTCGCCTTCCCGCTTGCTGCGCGTAAACCCGTAAGCCTGCTTCGCAAGGTCCGAGGCGCCTGCGTTCGTGGTCATGATCAGAATGACGTTCCGGAAATCCACCTGTTTGCCGTTATGATCGGTGAGCTTGCCGTGGTCCATGACCTGCAGAAGCACATTGAACAGGTCAGGGTGCGCTTTCTCGATCTCATCGAGCAACAGCACGCAATGGGGATGCTGATCGACGCCGTCGGTTAGCAAACCACCCTGGTCGAAGCCGACGTAGCCCGGAGGAGCCCCGATCAGGCGGGACACCGTGTGCCGTTCCATATATTCGGACATGTCGAACCGGATCAGCTCGACCCCAAGCGACGCGGCGAGTTGCTTCGCCACCTCGGTCTTGCCGACGCCGGTCGGGCCAGAAAACAGATAACAGCCGATAGGCTTTTCGGGCTCACGCAGCCCGGCGCGGGCGAGCTTGATCGACGCCGAAAGCGACTCGATCGCTTTATCCTGACCGTAGACGACAGTCTTCAAGGTCTGCTCGAGATGCAGCAGCACCTCCGCATCATCCTTGGAGACCGTCTTCGGCGGGATGCGCGCCATCGTCGAGATCGTTGTCTCGATTTCCTTGATCCCGATCGTCTTCTTGCGCCGGCTCTCGGGCAACAACATTTGCGCCGCGCCGGACTCGTCGATCACGTCGATTGCTTTGTCCGGCAATTTCCGGTCGTGAATGTAGCGCGATGAAAGCTCGACGGCCGCCTTGATGGCCTCGTTGGTGTATTTGAGCTTGTGATAATCCTCGAAATAAGGTTTCAGCCCTTTGAGAATCTCAATCGCGTCGGAAACCGATGGTTCATTGACGTCGATCTTCTGGAATCGCCGCACAAGTGCGCGGTCTTTCTCAAAGTATTGCCGATACTCCTTGTACGTCGTCGAGCCTATGCACCGGATCGTTCCGGAAGCCAACGCAGGCTTGAGAAGATTGGAAGCGTCCATTGCGCCGCCAGACGTCGCGCCCGCGCCGATCACGGTGTGAATTTCGTCGATAAACATGATCGCGCCGGGATAGGCCTCGATCTCCTTAATGACCTGCTTGAGGCGTTCCTCGAAATCGCCGCGATAGCGCGTACCGGCCAGCAGCGTGCCCATATCGAGTGCGAAGACCGTCGCGCCTTTCAACACATCCGGCACCTCGCCGTGCACGATCCGCCGCGCGAGCCCTTCGGCGATCGCGGTCTTGCCCACGCCGGCGTCACCAACAAACAGCGGGTTGTTCTTCTGCCGGCGGCACAGAACTTGAATCGTGCGATTGATCTCGGCATCTCGGCCGATTAGCGGATCGATCTTTCCGTCTTTGGCCTTCTTGTTGAGATTGACGCAGTACGCTTCGAGAGCATCGCCCTTCTTCTTCGGTTCGTCGCCGCCTTTCGTATCTGCTTCCTCTTCAACGCCGCGCACCGGACGCGATTCCGAAAGGCCGGGCCGCTTGGCGATTCCGTGGCTGATATAATTGACAGCATCGTAACGGGTCATGTCCTGCTCTTGCAGGAAATAGGCAGCATGGCTTTCGCGTTCTGCAAAAATCGCGACAAGCACGTTTGCGCCAGTCACCTCCTCGCGGCCCGAGGATTGCACATGAATGACCGCACGCTGAATGACACGTTGAAACCCTGCCGTCGGTTTGGAATCCTCCGCACCATCGGTGATCAGGTTTTCCAGTTCCGATTCCAGATAGGTCGTCAGGCTGCGCCGCAGCTTGTCGAGGTCGACGTTGCATGCGCGCATCACCGCCGACGCATCCTGATCATCGATCAGCGCAAGGAGCAGGTGCTCCAGCGTTGCGTATTCATGATGACGCTCATTGGCGAGCGCCAAGGCCCGATGAAGGGATTGCTCAAGGCTGCGCGAGAAAGTCGGCATTAGTTTTCATTCCTGCTTGTATTGACCGTTTCTTCCCGCGGCTCACTTTTTTTCCATCACGCATTGCAAAGGATGTTGGTGTTTGCGTGCAAAGTCCATGACCTGCGTGACCTTGGTTTCTGCAACCTCGTAAGTATAGACGCCGCATTCGCCGATCCCGTGGTGGTGCACATGCAACATTATTCTTGTGGCGGCTTCGTGGTCCTTGCCGAAGAAGCGTTCCAGCACGTGCACGACGAACTCCATGGGCGTGTAATCGTCATTGAGAATGAGGACCCGGTACATATTCGGGCGCTTGGTCTGCGGCTTGGTCTTGGTGATGACCGCAGTGCCGGGCCCGCCCTGCTCGTTTCGGCGCTTGCGATCCTCATCGGCCATACCCGTGGCTCGCGAACCACGGACCGCAAGGTCAGCCTTTGCAGAGGGGAATCTCATGGTCGAAGCATTGCATTCAGGGTTGCCCTTGGCCACGCCGTTACGTGACCACCCACTATAATAAAGAGCTCGGCACAGCCCTTCCAAGCCGCCAACTCGCACAAGGCCTGCCCCGTTCCGGGACAGGACCAAGGACCGCGCGATTTACCTCGGCCGGAAGCAGATAACTATTGCTTAAGCGATCGCAACCTGCTTGCCGGCAAATTGAGGCGACTTTCCCCCAAATTCGGCCCGTTGTTCTCACGCTTTCTCAAGGGGGTACCCCCATAAGGAGGAACTCTATTGGTAGGTCGTGCCCTCAAACATTGGGTGAAGCCGCATGTTGGCCCGTTTTTCTCTCAAACACCCAGGGCACAAGTGTCATCAACACTAACTTCCTCGGCGTCACAGGCCTTACTGGACCCAACCGCATTGATGCTTTCGAGAAACGCGGTTTTCGGGCAACACGCCTGCGGGTCTCCTCGACACCGGATCGATGGCGAGCGCCAGCAAGGTGACCGCTCTCAAAACGGCCACTCATAATCGGCGGGGTCAGCTCAAGCCCGTTGAACGGCCCGCGCAGAGACTCGAACTACGGTGTGACAACGGGCCAGTTTGGCCCCACGACAAACAAAAAAGCCCGGCTCATTGAGCCGGGCTTTGCATTCCAACTGAACGCTACGCGACGCTACCGACGCGGAACTAAACGCAACGCCACTTATTTCGTCTTTGCGAACAGAGACTCGAACGGCTTGTAGGTTTCCTTGGCGAGATCGGCATACAACTCACCGATCTTCGAAGCCTTGGCCACAAACCCCTCATAGGCGGTCTTGGCGTACTCGGTCTGAACCTCGATCGCCTTGTCAAACGACTTCACGCCGAAAAGCTTCTCGAGCGCGGCGGTGCCGTCCTCGAACGCCTTCTTCGAATAGTCCGCAACCTCGACTGCAATGGCCTGAGTGCCTTTAGAAAGCGCACCCATGGCTTTCAGGGTCACGTCCACGTTGTCTTTGCTGACCTGCTGGAGGTCCTCGAAATTCTTGACCATGTCATCCCTTCCCGGCCCGCGACGCGGCGCCAATGTGTCAAATTTCGAACCTGGCCTTGCCAGGACTAAAAAAGCATATACTGCACTGCACAATAAAGTCAAGTTTTATTATTGCACTGCAAAAATCTCTTCAAAATCAGTGGATTGCCTTAATAATTTGTAAACTACGTTCTCCTACGGTCATAAATTGCCGCGTCGCGGTGCGGTTATAAATCGGCCACGATGGCTGCCTAGGGGATGGCCATAAAGCGGGGTCTGGGGAGAGCTAATGTTGTTTGGCGGAGGCGTATTTCAGCGCGGTCTTCGCTGCAGCGCCATCGGTCTGGCGACCGTCCTCACAATCACCGCCCTGAGCTCTGATGCCCATGCCCGGCGCCCTCACCGCGCCAAGTCGGCCGACAGCTATCAGCCCGCTTATGCGTCTATCGTCGTGGATGCGAATTCGGGTGCGGTCATGCAGGCGACCAATGCCGATGACCCGCGCCACCCCGCTTCGCTCACGAAGATCATGACGCTCTACCTGCTGTTCGAGCGGCTGGAGCAAGGCAAGATCAAACTCACGACCGACTTGCCGGTATCCGCTCACGCCGCGGTCCAGGCGCCGTCCAAGCTCGGTCTCAAGCCCGGTGACTCGATCCGGGTCGAGACCGCCATCCGCGCCATTGTAACCAAGTCGGCCAATGACGTGGCAGTCATCGTTGCAGAAGCGATCGGGGGCGACGAGCCTGCTTTTGCCAGGATGATGACCGCAAAGGCGCGCGCTCTCGGGATGAGCCAGACCACATATCGCAATGCATCCGGGCTCCCGGATGACCAGCAGATCACGACTGCGCGCGACCAGGCCATCCTGGGCCGCGCGATCCAGGACCGCTTCCCGAACTACTACCACTATTTCGCGACCCGCACTTTCGAATATCGCGGTCATACAATTCGCAACCACAACCACCTCCTCGGCACGGTTGATGGCGTCGACGGAATCAAGACCGGCTATATCCACGATTCCGGTTTCAACATTGTCACGTCAGTGCGCCGCGCAAACCATCACCTCATTGCGGTTGTCTTCGGAGGACGCAGCGCCCCCGCGCGCGATGCGCGGGTGAGAAGCCTTATCGACAACAACATCAACATCGCCGCGGTCAAACGGACCGCACCTCCCATCGTCGAAGGATGGGAGACCGCGTCGGCCCGCAAGGAGCACGGCGAGAAGAATAAAAAAGAGAAAGATGATGATCGCACGGGCTCGGCGCCTGTGCGCGTTGCATCGGCGACGCGCGCGTCCTCTGACGCACCACTTCCCGGCTCGACGGATCCGATCAAGCCGAATGCCGTAAAGACGGTCGCCGTTCATCCCGGGACCATGCGGACTGCGGCTTTGACACCGTTGCCGTCAGAAAGCCGGCAGCTCTCGCCAGCACCGCCAGAGTCCACCCAGGCGACGATCACCACCCTGGTCACGGTGAAGAGCGAACAGTCGCCTGCAATCGCAGCGGCCGCGCCCGCAACACCTGCCCCTGAACTGCCGGTCACAAAGTCCGATCCCGCTCCTCCAGCCAAGATGGCTTCTGCCGTTCCGAGCGGCCCGGCGCCCGAGCCCGCCGCCAAGCCGCGTTCCGGATGGATCATTCAGATCGGCGCACTGCCGGACGAAAAAGAAGCCCGGCAGCGACTGGAGCTCGCACAAACAAAAATCAAGGATCTTCTCCGCAAGGCCGACCCATTCACCGAGCGCATCGAAAAAGGCGACAAGGTGCTGTTCCGCGCACGGTTTGCGGGGTTGGAAAAGAACCAGGCAGAGACCGCCTGCAAGCATCTCAAGCGCAGCGATATTCCATGCATGCTGGTTAAAAATTGAGATTCAAAAAAATGCATAACGGGACGTGCCGAACCAGGAGCCGCTGATGGTCGCGTTTGTGGAGTACCTCAGCGATGACGGCGAAGAAGGATTTCCTTGGCCTCGTTGATACGGGCCGCGAGATACGTCGAGCCCCCCTGGTCGGGATGCAGTTTCTTCATAAGCGTGCGGTGCGCGCGGCCGATGTCGTCAGCGCTCGCCCCGGGCTCCAGGCCAAGGATCTGATAGGCCTCCTGCTCCGACATTTTTCCGCTGGCCGTCGCGCGCCGCCCCGCCGCCGCATCCGCCTGCGCGTGCTCACTCCAGCCGGGGTCCCGGCGGTCAAGATAAGCTGCAAGTAGGGCGCGGCTTTCCTCGTCAATCTCGCTGAACATCGAGATCAAAGTCTCGACGCCGAGCCCCTCCAGCGCAGCGCCCTGATGACGGCCGGCAATGACGCGACCGCGCATAGAGCCGCTGTCATGGTCTAACTCCATCTCAAAGTACGCAGAACGCACGCGCGACGTCTGTCCGCCTGTCTTCTGAGTGCGCGCTCCAAAGCCTGCAGGTCCAAACGGCACCCAGCCGAGCAACCCAAGTCCAAAAGCGCCTAACGGAATAGCCACGCCAACCTCTCCACGCAGGCCCAGGAACACTGCAAGCCCAAGCGAAAGCAGGCCGCCACCGATTTTTGCCACGCGTGCGGCAATTCTCGGATCGACCTTCGAAATTACGTTGAGTGCCCACAGCGCGAGCACCAACACCAGAACGCCGAAAATAAGCGAGGGCATGGCTACTTCAGTTGCGACAACAATTTTTGCGCGCCGGCCGAACGCCTCGACGACAATTCCTTGAGCGCCCGAACGCCGCCTGCGGCATACGCAGCAACCGCACGCAACAGTTCGCCAAGCTGATGTGCAGATCCCGTATCGAACCGGCAGTACGCGCCGCGCGACAAACGCGCTATCTCGCGATAGGCGTTTTCCGCGATCGGGTCGCTCCCTTCCTGAAACATGAAGACCGGAACACCGAGAATACCGAGTTCACCGGCCGCCTGGCATAGACTGTCGATCGCTTCCTCCATGGCGTCGCCGACGAAAACCAAAGCCTGGACCTTGCCGCGCTTGTGTTCCAGACGGGCATGGTTGAGGACTTTAGCGATCTGCGTCTGCCCTCCGCGACAGTCGATCCTGGACATCAGGTCAGCGAGTTGCTTCCCGTCGGATACCCAGCCTGATGCCCGGCATTCGTTTAAGCCGCGAAAATAGACGAGTTGAATGTCGAGCCCGCCAATGCCCGCCGCTTCCCGGAACATGTCAGCCTGCAGCGTGCATGCCGTATCCCAAGTCGGCTGCCGGCTCATGGTCGCATCAAGCGCAAAGAGCAGACGGCCTCGTGTGCCTTGCGCGGTCGAAGGTCCGAGCGCCCGGACGCGTTCAAGGAACGTCTCAATCTCCGTCCTGGACGAAGTTGGCACAGGTGTTTGCTGGGAGTTCTTGGCCATGGCGCGATTCTACACCGAATTCGGAATGCTCGCGCGATTCTCCGCACACCACGTAAATGGCGGCCCTACAGCATCAATGCAAGCTTACGGACCTATCCGATGATATCGTGAACCTGAAGGGGCTGGTCCATGACGGAAAACCATTCCGCGCGGGCCGCGGCGCGCCGTTTACCATTCTCCGACAACGGCAGCTGCAGAGCATTGAGAATTGAAATGACCTCTTCTCTCGCGGTCACGTGCGAGAGATTTGGCCGCGTTCCAAGTGTTTCCTCATCCAGATCATCGAGCGCGGTCAATCCTCGCGGAAAAAATTCACGATAAACCACGCGTTCGGCAAAGCCGTCAACGCAACGGAAACCCATTCGTTTTGACAGCTCGTTGATCCCGTCACCGACCAGCCGCTTGTTCCGCGAGACTAGATTGGACAGTCGATTCCGGATCACGATCCAATCCGTAAGGCAGCCGTCAACCAATCGACGTTGACGGCGCGCTTCCCGCACCATCTCGGCGTAGTGGCTTTCTCCCGTTACGGCAAAATTGGTCGGATCAAGTGTGGCCAGCACGTCGAAGTCGAGAAAGCTGTCGTTTAGCGGCGTGACCAGCGTGTCAGCCATCGAGTGAGCCAGCCTCATGAGATATGTATCGGCCCCCGGCGTATCGATGACGACGACGTCATGGTTGTGCTCGATCGCACCGATCGCTGCCGAAAAATTTTCAAACTCTCGCGCCTCATTGGCCTCGAGCGAATTTCCTTCAGCTCGCGCGATGCAATAGTGCGTCGGCAGCTCGAGCGACACTCCTGCGCGCTCGGCCCAGGCGCGGCGATTGTCGATGTAATGAGTGAAACTTTGCTGGCGCGAATCGAGATCAATCGTCGCTACACGCTGCCCAGCCTTCAGTAACGCGACCGCGATATGCAAAGCGGTCGTCGATTTCCCTGAACCGCCCTTCTCGTTTCCGAGAACGACAACGTGCGCCGATTGAGCGGATTCCTGAATTGGCTGAACCAGCATGCCGCCCCTCTCCGGCCGCTAATTGTCAAAATATTTGTGTACGTTAGTCAAGTTAATCTCGATTCGATCCTCAATTAGCTAGCCTGTATCTTGCCGCCTTGCTCGACGTATTGCGGTTTTGCGACACTCGCGCCGACAAGGCCGAAAAATATGGCAACAGCTCCGAAGATTTTACGAACAGTCCCTTCGCTCCGCCGTGCCTTGGAACCGTATCGACGGGCGGGCGCCACAATCGCATTGGTGCCCACGATGGGTGCGTTGCATCGCGGCCACATGGCGCTTGTCCGAGAAGCGCGCAGGCGGGCTAAACGGGTCGTCGTCTCGATCTTTGTCAATCCGACGCAATTTGCGCCGCATGAAGATTTCGCCAGCTACCCACGTAGCTTCGCAACCGACCTCAAGACCCTGCGGGCGGAGAACGTTGAAGTTGTGTGGGCGCCCGCCGTCGAGGCAATGTATCCGGACGGTTTTGCCACTCGTCTTGCCCCAGAAGGGCCTGCCAAAGCCGGCCTCGAGGACGAATATCGTCCACATTTTTTCGGCGGCGTCGCCACCGTCGTTGCCAAACTGTTCACACAAGTTTCTCCGGATTTTGCGTTCTTCGGGCAAAAAGATTACCAGCAGCTGCGCGTTGTCACCCAAATAGCCAAGGATTTCGATCTGCCGGTAAAGGTTATCGGAGTTCCGACGGTACGTGAGCCGGACGGCTTGGCGCTCTCCTCTCGCAACGTGTACCTCTCTTCGGCAGAGCGCGCGGTGGCTCCGATGCTCTACAAAGTCCTTAGAGAGTGCGCATCCCGCATAAAAAGCGGCGAGAAGATCGACCGCGTTCTGAATGTAGGACGCATTGAAGTGGATTTGGCCGGATTCGCTCTGGATTATCTTGAGGCGCGTCACGCGCTGACATTGGCACCGGTCGTGTCCGTCAAGGAAGGACCGGTTCGGCTGCTCGTCGCTGCAAGGCTTGGCAAAACGCGCCTAATTGACAACCTCGCCGTTTAAAGAAGACCCAGCTCGCGTAACTCGCGCCGCATCGTTTCTGGCATTCTGGCGGCCCCGGGCGCTGCGCGCGAGAGATCCCGGGGCGCATCCCGGGGCTCGAGATAGCGCCAACCCTGGAATGCCGCGCGCGGCCGCGGCTCGACCAGCACCACTTTGCCGTCGAGAACGATGCGACAGCGTCCGACGCCGTTTTTATCGGTGAACGGGCGAATATCGAGGATGCGCTCTCGACACGCAATCTGGCCTCGAACCACCCAAAACAGCGACCCTCCGTCAATGAGCTCGTCTGCTCGCTTCGGCACCATTCGCGTGGTATGGATATGCTCGGGCTTTTGCCTTCGGCGCTTCTTTTCTTTCAGCTTCTCCCTGATCCAGTCTTCGAGATCCGCGACTGAATCGCAGCCGACACACAGCTTGATGAGATGAAGCGGCATTTCGACAGCCTGACGAGCGCAAAACGACTGGATAACCCCTGCATAACGGGCAAATGGACCATAGGAAAGCCGTTTCCGGGCATTCTCCCCCGCGCACGCCGCGAAATCCAAGAGTTTCTTAACACCCGATGATCTAGAGACTTTGGCACAAGCCGCGATGGGAACCCGCGTATGGCCATGAGCGCGATCATGCGACGCGAGGCAGCCGACGATCGGCTGTTGGGCACGGGAACTATCGCCTGCCTGGCCCTCGGCGCTGCGTTGCTTCATTTTTTTGCGCCAATCAATCACGACGAAGCCTATCTGATGGCGCTAGCTGGACGCCTGCTTGATGGCGGGCAATTCGGCAAAGACATCATGGATATGAATCCACCGCACGTCTGGTGGCTCAGCGCCCTGCCAGTATGGTTGGCCCGCCTGACGGGTTTGCGGCTCGACGTCGTCGCGTCCCTGTATACGGTCGCAATAGCCGTCCTATCGGTCGCTGCAGTTGCGCGCCTGACCGCGACAACCAGCCTTGGACGCGTTCCCCGCAACCTATTCCTTGTCTTTGCCGCCCTCCTGGTTCTGTTTATTCCCGGTTATGATTTCGGGCAGCGCGAGCACTGGATGGTGCTGCTCACCCTCACCTACATCGTCGCGCGCGGATGTCGTCTTAACAATTCAAGGATTTCACCGACCACCGGTGCTGCCATCGGGCTGGCTGCCTGCCTTGGTTTTTGCCTCAAGCCCTACTTCCTGCTGGTACCGGTTGCCCTTGAAGCCTGGATATTGCTGAGGACACGGCGGCCAAGTCTGGCAATAAGCCCTGAGACAATCGCCATGGCGGCCTGCGGCATCGTCTACGGAGCACTTACGCTGATGTACGCGCGTTCCTACCTGGAAATAGAGGTACCGACGGCACTGCTTGGCTACTGGTCGTATAATAGCTCGATGCAGGAGGTTGTGCGCTCGGCACTCAACCTCCTGGCTCCCACCGCAATGCTGCTGGGGGTCGGTTACCTGACCCGCCAGCAAGGCGCGCCAATTCCGGCCCTTGCGCAAGCCTTGGCCGTCGCAGGTGCGGCAAGCTGTGTCGCTGCCCTAATTCAGGCGAAGCCCTGGGCCTATCATTTTCTTCCCGGCATCGTATTCCTTGATCTCTCGGCAGTTATCCTCCTCACTGCGGAAAATCCACGCGTCCACAGGCTCACGCTGCGGCGTATCGCTGTCGCGATCCTCGTGCTCTTGGCTGTTGTGCCAACCGCCTTCGAGGCGGTGCGGGCCTTTGAAGGCACCTCGAGCCGGATAAACCAGTTAGCAGCCATCTTCCGCAGCAATCCAGGACCGAACAGAACGGTTTTCGGATTCATCACCTCGCCACGCGACGTCTTCCCGGCCGTGGTCGCCGCCGAGATCGAATGGGCCGCACCGTTTTGCTGCGAATACCTCATCGCGGCGGCCGCGCGCGTTGAAGAAGCGCCGGCAGCTCACCGACCGCAAATACTGGCCGCCGGCGTGAACCAGGCGGAAATCGCGGTTTCCGCTATCCGCACCAAGGAACCGGGAGTTATCGTTATTAATACAGGCGATGACATGTTGGGGTTTAATCATCAACGTTTCGATTACGTCGCATGGCTCAACGCACACACGCATTTCGCAAGCGTTTTTGCGCACTACCGTGAGATCAACCCGATCGGCTCATTTCGTATTTTTGTCAGGAAGTAGCTCGCGGGACGAGCACCATCAACTGGGCCCCTTCTGCGATCTGCGCATCCTTGGCGACCACGATCTCGGTCACGACGCCGTCTATCGGCGCCACGATCGTGTGCTCCATCTTCATCGCCTCGATAATGGCGACGCGCTGACCGCGTGTAACTTGGGCCCCCTTCTCCACAAGCAAGGCCAGCACCTTCCCGTGCATCGGCGCGCGTACCAGCCCGCTTTTGTCACGGTCGCCAGCTTCGGCGAGACTTGAATCACGCAGGCTGACTTTGGTCTGCCGACCATGACGCAGCACGAATACGGCATTAGATTCGGCAATCGCAATAGCGTCCGGCGCGGGGCCAACTCCCTCAATAGACAGTTGGGACCCTTTGGCAGTGTACACAACCTCAGCGACGGCCGCCTCACCATCCGCAAGTATGGGCAATATCAATCGCCGCGTGCCGGACATTTGAAATGCGTCAGCGACATCCCAGGGCGATTGCGTTTCGTCGGTTATATCCTCCGACGGGTCCGATGCTGGCAGATGATCCTGTGCCAGCAGCCAATGGGCCCCGAACGCGGCTGCGCTGCGATCAAGCCCTTGGGGCACCGCACCCAACTCCACAAGATTCCTGTCTATGAAGCCTGTATCAACGTTGCCTTTGCGAACCGGCGCCGCGCGGCAGAGCGCCACGAGGAACCCGATGTTGCTCCGTGGACCCGCCACAATTGTCCGCTCGAGCGCTAAAGACAGCAGGTCGAAGGCTTCATCCCTTGTTTGCCCGCGACTGATCAACTTCGCGACCATCGGGTCGTAGAAGGGCGTCACTTCGCTGCCACTTTCCGCCCCGGTATCGATGCGCAAGCCGTCCATTTCTGGAAATTGCAGGTCGACCAGCCGGCCCGTCGACGGCAGGAAACCGCGCTCCGGGTCCTCGGCATAGAGCCGCGCTTCAACGGCGTGCCCCTTCGGGGCGACCTGCTCCTGCATCAAAGGTAATTTTTCGCCGGCCGCTATCCGAAACTGCCATTCGACCAAATCCAGCCCGGTCACCGCCTCTGTGACAGGATGCTCCACCTGGAGCCGCGTGTTCATCTCCATGAACCAGAAACTGTCTGCTTTGAGACCGTTGGTAGCATCGGCGATGAATTCCACGGTTCCCGCGCCGACATAGCCGGTCGCCTTTGCTGCCGCGACTGACGCTGCGCCCATTCGTTCCCGCATTTCTGGATTCATCCCAGGCGCCGGCGACTCCTCCATGACCTTCTGATGGCGGCGTTGCAGCGAGCAATCGCGCTCGCCGAGGTGAATGGCATTGCCATGACGGTCGGCAAAGATCTGCACCTCGATGTGACGTGGACTTGCAACGTATTTTTCGACCAGCACGCGCGCGTCGCCGAAGGAGCTTTTGGCTTCCCGCTGCGCCCCTTCCAGCGCGGCCTCGAAATCGGCATGTCGCTCCACACGGCGCATGCCTTTGCCGCCACCGCCCGCAAGGGGTTTGATGATGAGGGGATATCCAATTTCGTAGGCTTTCTGTTTGAGGAACTTCGGCTCCTGCAGTTCGCCGTGGTAGCCGGGTACGACTGGCACACCCACTTTTTCCATCAGCGTTTTGGCATGATGTTTGAGGCCCATCGCACGTATGGCTGATGGAGGCGGGCCGACAAAAGCTATGCCCGCGCCGAGGCAGGCCTCGGCGAAGTCGACGTTTTCGGACAGAAAGCCATAGCCAGGATGGATACACTCAGCGTGCGTCTGCTTGGCCGCCGCGATCAGCTTATTGATCACGAGATAGCTTTCGGCTGCCGGCGCCGGCCCGATTGCATACGCTTCGTCGCATTGGCGAACGTGGAGCGAAGTTGCATCCACCTCGGAATAGACCGCGATCGTGCGTATCCCCATCCGTCGCGCGGTCCGGGCAATGCGACAAGCAATTTCGCCGCGATTTGCAATCAGGACTGATTTAAACATGAGGCCGCGCCGGTTGGCCCCGATATTAGCGCGCGGGCGGGGACGCCGCCTGGCTTTGCGGTCGCTTCGGTGGCACAGGCGGGGCAGTGCCCGTTTTCTCCGTCGCCGCGTGAGCGCCCGGGGGGCTGGCCGGCTCCTTGGCGGGTGGCGGCTCGCTATTCATGATGCTGACGGGCGGGATCGATGCAGAAGATGGAAAATCATATCGGCTGTCGAGAGGATGTGATGGGGACAGCGGCTCCGGAACCGAAGCGACCGGCGCTGTTTCAGGTGCGGAGGCCTGGGGTACATTTTCAGGCGCAGCTTCGCCCTTCCCCCATGCGGCCACGTACCGGGCAACATACGTGTCGAAAGCATGAACCTTGAAGTTGGCTTTAAGCGTGGACGCGTCGTGAACCATGGCAAATGCTGCGCACTTTTCGGCCGTACAGCCGTCACGGACGGCCAACACGTGCGCGGCTATCCCGAAGCGGTCGAGTTCGATTGCACTACGTGTTGGAGCCAGCGCCGCCAGCAGGTCGGAACCGCCGCGTCCTGTCATTGCGGCAGCATCGGCGAGCAGCGAAAGGCGTGCGCTGATATAGCCTACCGCTCGCGCAGCGCTCTGCGGATCCGCGAAGACTGACCTTTCACATGCGTTTTCAATGTCCTCACCGGCCAGGCCGTCGAGGCACGAAAGTGCCGATCCAGGTGCGGTGGCGCTTAGGTCAAGCCGGCTGTTTCGTTCAAGCAGCGCACGCTCTTCGGCAGCGCGTTCGCTTCGCGCCAGCCGATCAAGAATGCCGAAGACAGCCACCCCCGCGACCACGATCGCTAGCACCGGCGCCACAATGCGGGACGCATGTCCCTGGGTTACGCGCCGGACCGCCAGAATAACCATCACAAAAAACAACGCCGCCAATGCGCCTGCCACGGGGGCCGGCAGCACGAGCGGCGTCGAAAGCAACCCGTCCACAAACGTGCTGTTAATCGTTGACATCGGTGTCCGGTCAGCTGCCTGTTTTGCAGAAGCGCTATTGGATCTTCGCTCCAGAGACTTTTACCACATTGGCCCATTTCTCGATGTCTTTCCGAAGATAGGCATCGAATTCCTCGGGGGTTTTAACAAGGGGAACGGCCCCCTGCTTAAGCCAAGCTTCCCTTACCTCCGGCTTGTTGATCACTTTGTTGATGTGGCTGTTGAGGAAAGTAATGACATCCTTCGGCGTGCCCTTCGGTGCCATAATGCCGATCCAGATCGTTGCTTCATATCCGGGAACGGTTTCGGCAACTGTTGGTAAATCCGGCGTCAGTTCGGAGCGCTTTAGGCCAGTCGTAGCGAGCGCGCGAACTTGTCCGCCCTTGGCAAGCGCCGTCATCGTCGTGACCGCGTCAAACATCATCTGCACCGTACCCGATATTGTGCTGTTTCGCGCGTCGCCGGACGCTTTGTGCGGCACGTGAACAATGTCAGTTTGGCTCATCGCCTTAAACAGCTCGCCCGCCATATGGTACGGAGTGCCGGGACCGGACGACGCGTAGTTCAGCTTGCCTGGCTCTTTTTTCGCAAGATCGATGAATTCCTTCACGCTCTTCGCCGGCACTGAGGGATGCACAACCATGAGCAGGTCCGAATAGTTGATCGTCGCGACCGGAACGAAGTCCCGCATCAGCTGAAACGGCTTATTCGGTAGCAGGGATTCATTGGTCGTGTGTGTGTTGGACATCACCAGCAGCGTGTAGCCGTCAGGTGCCGACTTTGCGACCGCGTCGGTACCGATAATCGAACCGGCTCCCGGGCGGTCCTCAACCACGAACGACTGCTTGGTTTCCTCGGAAAGATGCTGCGCTAGCACTCTGGCATAGACGTCCGCGGGCCCGCCGGCCCCAAAGGGCACAATCAGTTTGACCGGATGGTTTGGATAGTTTTGGGCAGACGCTGGCCACGCCAGAAAAACAGGCAATAAGAATGTGGCCAGACGAAAAAGCGCGCGCATGAATTCCTCCCCTTCATTGGCTCGTTCAGGCTGTTATGATGTTCTAAATCTTACGTTTAATCCTCCGGTGCAAGCACTACATCCCGCCAGACCACCAGGTCTGAGTGCCATATCAGCAGCACCCACAGCAGCGTCGACGGTTGCCGGTGTAATGTCCCCTCTATTGGCACTTACGATTTTCCGAAGCGCGAATATTGCGCAGCAAGAGAGCTGTAAGCTGGCGCCGAAGGAAAATCGCGACACCGCGGTTAAGCGCGGTCGAGCTGGCTTTCTTTGGCGACGCGTTCGAAAGCCTCACCGGAACTCTTGATCCGGTATTGATAGTCATCACCCTCCGATGGCAACAGTTTCACCACCGTATAGCTGCCGGTCGCCGCCGCTCGACCAAACGTCGGCGAAGTGTAATAGACGATCTCGCCAACCTGATACTTGTGCGTGCGAATAGGGATCTCGTGCGCGGCCACCGGCTGCACCGGCGGGCTCTGCGTCCGGATCATCTTTGTTGCAGCGCCCTGCACCCGCATGGTCCGATTGATTTTGCCAACCGGCGACCGTGCGGATTTCGACGCCTTTTTGGCCGCAGAACGTACGCTTTTCGTACTCTTCTTGGCGGTACGTCTGGCGGTCTTGGTCGACCGTCCGGCGGTTTTTGCTGAATGTCTGCTCATAACTTCAATATAGCAGCAAATTTTGTTTGCGGGCAAAGTTTTTTCCGCAATAACGTTTTTATTTTCAATAGGTTAGAACACGCTTGGTGACTATCTACGGTTAACAGCGCGTGACCCAAAATTGTCCGGTTTGCGGTCAAAATCTGGGGCGTAAGGCATGGAACCGGCGATTGACCACCGCGTTTCGCGGGGGGCACGAGGAGAATTTTCATGCGGGTCCTCATCGGGATCATTCTTGGCGCCGTCCTGACCGTTGGCGGTGCCTATCTGTACGATTCCCACACGGTTTCGGGTGCCGCCACTTCGTCAGCCAGCACTCAGCGCCCAATGGTCAACTGGGATGTGGTCAGTACGAAGTGGCACCACCTCACCGAGCGGGCGCGGGCGGAATGGAATCGGATCGCAAGCTAGCGCGACAGAGCTAGGCGCTTCCCGATCCATCAACGTCCTCACGCATCCCCACACGCAAGGCGTCAACGATTGCGCGGCGGTTCATTCGCGTCCCGTCGTCGCCTTCGATCAGCAGTGGCGTTCTGCCAGTATGCTCCAAGTGCCGCGCCCAAGAGAACGCCTCATCGAGCGTACGCAGCTCCTTGAACAGCAATCGCGATTTTTCCAGCGGTAATACATCTGCGGACCCTTTTGGCCCGCTGTAGACACGATAAGTCATGACGAACCTCTTGGCCTAGAGCCACTCGATGCGGCCCACTCTCCTCATTGAATTTGCCCAACAAAGCAACGTGTGAGGCTCTGTGAGGTTTCCGGTGGTCATTTCTTATCCAGAACAGCGTGCTATCGTGATGTTAAAGGGAACGGTTTGTGAAAGCGGCTTATTACGAACGCAATGGCACGGCTCGCGACGTCCTCAGGGTCGGCGATGTCGATGCGCCGCACCCGGGGCCCGGCGAAGTTCGCGTCAAGCTAGCAGTGTCAGGGGTCAATCCATCGGACGTGAAGTCACGGCAGGGCTCGACGCGAAAAATCGCCTACCCACGCGTCATACCTCATAGCGATGGTGCCGGTGTGATCGACGAGGTCGGCGATGGAGTTTCCAAAACGCGGCTCGGGGAACGAGTTTGGGTATGGAACGGCCAGTGGAAGCGGCCTTTTGGCACAGCCGCCGAATTTATCGTGCTCCCTGCGACCCAGGCCGTCCTGTTGCCCGAAAAGGCCAGCTTCGATGCGGGTGCCTGCCTCGGCATCCCAGCGATGACGGCCGCGCATGCAATTGCCCTCGCAGGCCTCGGCAAAGGCACAACGGTACTGGTTTGCGGCGGAGCCGGCTCCGTCAGCCAGTATGTCCTTCAGTTTGCAAAGACCAGAGGGGCGGTCTGCCTCACAACGATATCCTCTCCCGAGAAAGCCGAAGCCGCACAAGAGGCCGGCGCAGACCACGCCATAAATTACAAGCGCGACAACGTCGGTGATCGCGTCATGGAACTCACCGGAAAGCGCGGCGTCGACGTCGTGATCGATATGGACTTAACTGCCAATGCCAAACTGCTTCCGGCTGTCCTGCGGCCAAAGGGCAGCGTCATCATCTATGGCACCGGGCCGGAGGCGACCATTCCGGCGGCCTTCTGCCTGGTCAACTCGATCCGATTGCAATTTTTCCTGGTTTACGAGCTTGACGCAACTGAGCGTGAACGGGCCATTGCGACCATCGACAACGCGCTAAAGCAAGGCACGCTGCTCAACCGGGTCGCGCAACCAACGTACAAGCTCGAAGATATCGCCGCCGCCCATGAAGCCGTCGAACGGGGAAGCCTCGGGAACGTCCTTATGATGCCGTGAGGCCGTCACACCGACGGCGCCACCACGGCTTCCGGAAATCCAGCCGCGTCGAGCGCGCGACGAACGAGGCCAGACGTCTTTGCCACCTCTACCAATTCGCTCGCGATCCGTAGCGCGACCGGCCGGCCTTTCGGCACGGCCACTGAAATCCCGGTCTGCTGGAAGCTACCCGGAAGAACGCGCGCGCCTGGAAGTTTCGGCAGCAGCCCGGCGAATGAATCGTGCGACAGCGCAAAAGCATCGCCCTGCCCTTGCCGCGCCATTTCAGTCATCCTGTCGACGCTCGGCACCTCTTCGACGCTGGCATTCGGGGCAGTACGGCGGGCACTGCGAGCCGTCGTCGTGTTCGAAATTGCAACTATCCTGCGACCAGGCTGATTGACCTCTTCGATGCTTTTTATGATCGAGCCAGACGGCACCAGGTATGTACTTTCAATGAAATAATATGCCGGGCCAAAATCGACGCGCTTCGCACGCTCGGCATCCCGCGGCATGAAGGCAAGATCGCAGTCACCTTTAGCAACCGCATCGGTCACCTGGCCGGAATTGTCGTAGACTTGCAGAGCCAGCGGCAATTTTAGCGCGGCTGCAAACCCGCGGATCAGATCGACGGTGACACCCTTAACCTCTCCGCCGCCATCCCTGATCGCAAAAAAAGCGGACGCCGCGGGTGCCGTAACGATGCCGCCACGCAACGTTCCGGTAGGAGCGAGTTGTTTGAGATCCTCAGGACTGGTCATCGAGGTGCATCTAGCACGACCGGCGATATGCCGCTATGGCACCGAGCGAAACCGATCCACGTCATCGACGCTTGTCATAGACCTGATTGGTGAAAGCGGGCCGCGTCGGCCGCTGAACAACGATAAATTCGTTCCCCGTGCCCTGGTGGCAGGTATTGCACGCCTGCGTGAGCTTGTCGTATCCGCTGACAAACGTTTTGTAGTCTTTGGATTCAATCGCCTTTTCCAAAGCCGCGATCTCTTTGGTAATTACGGCGTCGAGCATATCGGCCAATGGCAGATTTTTAAATGTCGGCACCAAATCCTGTACGTCACCCATGACTTCCTTGATTTCACCGAGTTGATACTCGGCAAGCCTCCAATTGCGTGCTTTTGCGGCAAACCAAAGTTTGTTGTGCTCCATCAAGATGACGTTCATGAATTGCTCGAGACCGGGCACATAAGTCTTCGGCACATTCTTGGCCGCATCGCTCGCCGTTTCTTTCGTTGCACCGGGCGCTGGCTGTTGTGCTCTCGTCACGAGCGGCATCGAAATTGCGGCAATCACGAGTGAAATGAGGATTGAACGGGACACGGCCTAACTCTTTCAATGCGATACGCGCCACATGGCGTGAGGCTATCACTGTCACCTCATGTCGCTGAATTCAAGCCGGAGCGCCAATATTGGAATTTGTCTAATTCGAATTTCTACCGACATTTCGCAGCAGCTACATTCTGAACACGCCAAATCTTGTCGGCAGTACAGGCGCATTGAGCGTGGCGGAAAGCGCAAGCGCCAACACCCGACGCGTCTCCGATGGGGCGATAATTCCATCATCCCAAAGCCGAGCCGTCGCGTAATAGGGATTACCTTCGTGTTCGAACTGGTCACGCAGCGGTTGCTTGAATTCCTCCTCCTCAACCTCTGACCATTTGCCGCCGCCGGCCTCAATGTTTTCACGCCGGACCGTTGCCAGAACACTGGCCGCCTGTTCACCGCCCATGACCGATATGCGTGCATTCGGCCAGGTAAACAGGAAGCGGGGGCCGTAGGCGCGCCCACACATCCCATAGTTACCCGCGCCATACGAGCCGCCGATGATGACCGTGATCTTAGGCACCTGCGCGCAGGCGACCGCGGTGACCATCTTAGCCCCGTCTTTGGCAATCCCGCCCGCCTCGTAGTCGCGCCCTACCATGAACCCCACGATATTTTGCAAGAACAGCAACGGAATGCGTCGCTGGCAGCAGAGTTCGACGAAGTGTGCCGCCTTTAGTGCACTTTCCGAAAATAGGATTCCATTGTTGCCCAGGATTCCGATGGGCATTCCGTGGATATGCGCGAATCCGGTTATGAGCGTGGTGCCATACAGCGCCTTGAACTCGTCGAACTCGGACGCATCGACAATACGCCCGATAACCTCCCGCACGTCGTACTGCTTCTTGAGATCGGTCGGCACGATGCCATCAAGTTCTGCGATGTCGAGGACAGGCTCGCGCGGCTTTACGAGAGGTATGTCGACGCTTTTCTTGACATTCAAATTTGCGACGATGCGGCGCGCTATGCTCAGCGCATGGTGATCGTCCTGTGCATAGTGGTCTGCGACCCCGGACTTGCGGGCATGGACGTCGGCGCCGCCAAGCTCCTCCGCGCTGACGACCTCGCCGGTCGCGGCCCTCACAAGCGGCGGACCGCCGAGAAAGATCGTTCCCTGATTCCTGACAATGATTGTCTCATCTGACATCGCGGGCACGTAGGCGCCACCCGCGGTACATGACCCCATTACAACGGCAATTTGCGGAATGCCAAGCGATGACAAAGTCGCCTGATTGTAAAAAATACGACCGAAGTGCTCGCGGTCCGGAAAGACTTCGGTTTGATGCGGCAGATTGGCGCCACCGCTGTCGACAAGATAGAGGCAGGGCAAACGGTTCTCGCGCGCAATTTCCTGCGCCCGCAAGTGCTTCTTAACGGTCATCGGAAAATAGGTGCCACCTTTGATGGTGGAATCATTGCAGACGATGACACACTCGCGGCCCTCGATACGTCCTATGCCCGTGATCAGCCCCGCGCCGTGGATCGCGTCGTCATACATCTCGTTGGCAGCGAGCGGCGACAGCTCCAGGAAAGGCGACCCCTGATCAACCAGATTCATGACACGGTCGCGTGGCAGCAGCTTCCCACGGGCCACGTGGCGCTCCCGTGAACGTTCGGAGCCGCCTAAAGCCGCCTGGGCCCGGCGCGCCTGCAGCTCACTGACAAGCGAGCGCAGGCGTTCCGCATTGGCCCGATATTCTGCGGTGCCCTTGTCAACGGACGATGAAAGAATGGCCAAGACTTCCTCCCTAAACAGCAAGAAAGGTGCCTTGGTGGAACCCGGAACGCAATGGCGGGGCGATTTGATTGCAAATCGGCAAGTTTCGGAACCGGCCAGTCGAACAAAACGTTTTCTTTTGAGGTCCCGACTCATCATCGGGAATTTCGAGGGGGCATCCAGAGGAGGATCCCGTGAGGAAATTGAAACTGTTGTCGACCGTCGCGCTGGCATTGCTGCTGGGCGCCGGCGCCGCATCAGCGCAGGGCATGAGCAAGGAGCCGCCGGAACGCGCTCCTGCAGCACAGCAAAAAGCGCCCGCTGAAAAGGTCGCGCCTTCAATGAAGGACGAGCATAAATCGTCCCAGACGACCGGCCAGGCCACGCCTGACAGCAAGGCTACCGGCAAGGGCCACGAAACGACCGGGCAGTCCCCGAAGTCGGAGGCCCCCGACAAGGCAGGCTCAATGAATAAAGACAAGGCCGGTTCGCCAAGTGGCCAATCGGACATGCGCACCAAGTCGGAGCAGAACGGCGCCGCGTCGAAGTCCACTCAGGGCACGACGGAGCAGAACCGCTCGACGACAACCGGACAAGGTGCGGCTGCTGGCTCGGCCAAGCTTTCAACCGAGCAGCGCACGAAGATCACTTCGGTTATCAAGCAGCACAAAATCGAGCCCACCAAGTTGAGTGTATCGGTCAGCGTCGGTACGCGCATTCCGGCGAGCGTGCACCTTTATCCGCTTCCCGTAGAGGTCGTTGAGGTCTATCCGGCCTGGCGAGGCTTTGAGTACATCCTGGTCGGCGATCAAATCGTCGTCGTCAACCCGCGCACACACGAAATAGTGGCGGTCCTCGAAGCGTAGTTTTGAGTCGCTCCGATTTTCGGAAAATCACGACGGCGGCCGGGAAAGTTCCCGGCCGCCGTCATGTGCCAGGCCAAACTTTTTTAGCATTCCAGACCAGGTTCCCGGGAACGGCATTGTTTTGGCTCCGTTGTTCCAAAGTGCCGCTATCTGGTGTCGGCACTAGCTCCCCAGGAGGCAGATGATGAAGACTTTGACCACATTTACCGCTGTTGCAGCACTCATTGCGGGCGCCTCGATTGCCCAGGCTCAAGGCACAATGGGACAGACCGGCGGCACCGGCATGGCGCCGAAGACAACCGGAAATGCCGCTTTCTGCATCGCCACGTCCCCGGGCGGACCGCTCAATTGTAAGTACGCAAGTCTGGCAGCTTGCGAAAAGGACGCCAAACCTCAGAACCTGAATTGCTCGCCAAATCCGAAGAAGAGCACTACGGGCTCGAAGCAGTAAGTCTGTAGCGTAACGTGCGTGACACGGCCCCGTGCCGAACATCACCGGCACGGGGACGTGCGCAGGTGCACGCGCAACTCTGACGATGTTGCTGGGCGAGCTGACGCGACATTGGCCTACCGAAGAACCGTCGACGAATAAACCGCAACAACAGAATTTTCGAGCAAGCCCGGCGGCGCGCCGGGCTTTTCATTTTCGCCGCTTCACTTCAAGCCCGTTGGCGTACTAGTCTCGCCCTCTTCCTTAATCGTGGGGCGATGAGATGCATGCCAACACCGGCAATTACAAGGACCTGAAGCTCAAGCTCGAGGGCATCGTGCCGCCTGGCCACGGTTTTCATCGCAACCTTCTTCTCGATTGTCTTTATGCCTCGCTGCCGCGCGACCCGCAGGTAAAAGTGCAGGTCTATAACGCCGAAATCGTGCCCGGCGGATACACCAACTGGCATTGCCACAATGGCGCGGCATTTTTCGTAGCGTTGCAAGGATTATTCGAAGCGCATTTCCAGGAGGGCGTTCTGGTGAAGGCGAAAGCTGGCGAATGTTATTCCGAGCCGATCGCCAAATTTCATCGTGGGCACAATCCCGATCCGGAGCTGCCCTACCTCTGCATCGGTCTGTGCTTTACTTCGCCGGATCGTGACCACGTGACCAACTCTGTCGAGCGGCCCTGGTAGCGATCGTGCCCCGTCGGTCGGAGGTCAGCGCCGGTATTCTGGCTTTCCGACGAAAGCCGGCACTTGAATTCCTGCTTGCGCATCCGGGCGGGCCCTATTGGCGTAACAAAGATGAAGGCGCCTGGTCGATCCCGAAGGGCAACGTCGAATCCGGCGACCTGCTCACTTGCGCAAAGCGCGAATTCAACGAGGAAACCGGCCTTACACCCGCCGGACCATTCACACCGCTCACGCCACTGCGTCAAAGGAGCGGGAAAATGGTCCATGCCTTCGCAATGGAGGCCGATTTTGATCTGAGCGGGTTTTCAAGCAACCAATTTGAGATGGAATGGCCTCCACGATCGGGAAAGACACACAACTTTCCCGAAATCGACCGTGTCGCCTATTTCAACGCGACGAAAGCTCGGCGAAAGATCCTGCCTGGTCAGCGCGCCTTCATTGACGAACTGATCCGACATTTGAAAGCAGACGACGAATCCTCGCTGACTTGACGTTACGCATTCATCTCCTGGTGTGGAACATGACCTGGCCAGCGACGAACAACAGCATCCTCGCAGCGATCGGCCCAATGGTCCGCGCCGCAAGCCGTGGCGCAACTGCGCATCCTCAGGCGACGGGAATCCCGCGCACCAGAGGCCATTCCGGTTCGTCGTCTTTTAAAATCCAACTCTCCTTAAGCGCGGCCGTCCGCCACTCAGCCCAGGCGGGCAGAGCCATCACCGCATCCATATAGTTGCGCGTCGCGTCGCCGACGGCCAGGCCGTACGAATGCAATCGCGCCACCACAGGCGCATACATGGCATCTGCCGCCCCAAAGGAGCCAAATAAAAACGGTCCACCCTGCCCGAACCGCGCGCGACAATCCGCCCACAGGAATTCTATTCGGCGCACATTGGCCATCACTTCTTCCGACTGAGGCCGCGACTTTACCGGCAACCAAAGATTCATCGGACAACTTCTGCGCAGAGGCTGAAAGCCAGCATGCATTTCGGTCGCCACAATCCGGGCATGTGCCCGCGCACGCGGATCGTCAGGCCAAAGCTTTTGCCTTGGAAATTTCTCGGCGAGATATTCGAGGATAGCGAGAGATTCCCAAATCCGCTGGTCACCATCCAAAAGGATAGGAACCTTGCCGGCCGGCGAGTATTGCAAGATCTGTTCGCGGCTACCCGGCTCATAAAGAGGAACGACCTTGTCCTCGAAAGCTATCCCCGCCACTTTCATGGCAATCCAGGGCCGAAACGACCATGACGAATAGTTCTTGTTGCCGATAATCAATGTCAGCGCCATGACCCGATCTCCACCCGCGCAGAAACTGCGGCAAGCTTGAAAGCACAACAAGCGAAATTTTCTGATCGGCCTGAACAGGCTGGTGAATGGTTGTTACTTTTTGGCCTGCGCGGGACCAGACTCGGCCGCCTCCAGCGGGCCACCGGCCTTTTTCCAAGCGCCAAATCCGCCCTTAATGTGGGCGACGGGCTTTAATCCCATGTGCTGTGCCGTCTGTGCGGCAAGCGCGGACCGTAGTCCGCCTGCACAAAAGAATACGAACTTCTTGTCATCCGCAAATATCGATTTGTGATACGGGCTCTGCGGATCGATCCAGAATTCCAACATCCCGCGCGGACAGTGGAAAGCGCCCGGCACCCTGCCCTCTCGCTGCAGTTCACGGATGTCACGAATATCGACGAGCACTGTATCGCTCCGCCCCGCCAGTTTGATCGCCTCCTCGACCGGCAAGGTCTCGATTTCTCGTTCAGCGGCCTCGCACAAGGCCTTGTAACCTGTCGTGATTGTCTGCGGCATGGCTCTCCTCGGGACGACCATGCACTAGCATAGCCCCGAGCAGGCGACGACCCCTACCCTCGTTTCGATATCGGGTATCGCGCAAGAGCATGCAGGTATTGGAACGTCGCAGGCGCGGTGAGCTAAAGGTGACTCAAGCCATACCCATCAGGACGGCGATCGCCGCGACGACGAGCAACGCCAGTGAGGCAGCACCGACCGTAACGAACTGCTGGGATAACGCGCCAGTATTACTGGCTTCTTGTTGAGCGACCGGCTCAGCCGGCAAGATTGATCTGAAATTAAATGCCAAGGGCGCCCCCTATTGCAAAGGCATCGGTTCGATGGTGCGCGAGCACGCCAACGCGAACTCGGGCGCACGAATCGCCCTCACTGGTCAGATTAGCCCGGCCGCAATCTGCTCTCAATAAACGACGAACGTCCGCGCACAAAAGTTGTCGCGCAAATGAAACGCCGAAAATCCTCGGCGAGCGGCGCGCGCCGTCAATGTTGCACTGACTTTCAGCGCCTGACTGGATCGGGTTCGTTAGCGTGCAGCCGAGGCAACATCGACAATGGCGCCAGGATAGTGATCGACCAGCACCGCCACGAGGATCGCTATGTACAGGACGAGCCACACCGACGCGACTGCTACTCCCGCGCCGGTGTCAGCCGGCGTCTGCCCCGGATCCGGCCTTGTTGTTGAAACGGTCATATCGGATTCTCGACGACCTGAAGCGGAAGGTCTTTTACGGCAGGGGCGATCATCATTTGTCTGACGTTCAGACCGTCACTGCTGAGCGACACGCCTGGGCCGGCCTTCGGTCCGAATAGGCCGAATACTTGCGCCGCGAGGAAGACGACAAGAACAGCTGCGATGATGGCGTAGCGAGATTGCATGCGGGTCTCCCGTGCTGATCCGGGTTGCAACAATCCCCGTCCACCTTGGTCGTCCCCCGTAGATATTTTCGTCGGCGTCTTCGCTCGTTAAGTCGGCCGATATCCGAATGCACAGCCATGACGGGTGAAGCCGCGACGTAGAAAGTGCGAATGAGTGGATTAGCTGCGATAATTGTAGATCATCGCGGCTTCGAAAAAATGGCGATTTCGGAAAATGGTTATTTGCAAGTTCGCAGCCGCCGACATTTGTGTCGAATTTTTTTGCGGCATTAGATTCTAATCGGGCGAAATCCGGCCTTTTGCGCTTTCGCCATCAGCCGGGCGCGATGTCGACAAGCCGCAGTTGCACACGCTCTTCGCCCTGCCAGCGATCAACGGCGACGTGACCTGCCGCATGCAAGACGCGGCCGCGGCCGTCGAGCAAAGCTCGTCCAAGCGGCTGGCCTATGGCCCGAAATGCGATGGCATTGACGAATTTTCCATCGCCGGACCGGAATCGAGCCCGCACATGGCTTTCGCCGACAGGATCCGCATAAATGAGCGTGTGGGCTGGAAGCGCAAGCAGTGGTTCCGGATTACCGGCGCCGTATGGGCCGGCTCTCGACAGCATATCGGCAAGTGAAAAATTAAAGCCACCGGCCGAAACCGCACCATCAATCGGCAATGCGATATCGCCCCGCGCAACACCCACTGATGCAGCAAGCGCATCCTCAAGGAAGGCGCGAAAGGCTCCGAGCGCGTCTTTTTTCAGCGTTATCCCCGCGGCCATGGCATGACCCCCGCCTTTGAGGAGCAGTCCCTCCTGGACGGCGCGGCGCACCGTACGACCGATGTCGACCCCGGGAATTGACCGGCCCGAGCCCGTCCCGATGCCCCCTGGTTCGAGCGCAATCGCAAACGCCGGACGCCCGTAACGCTCCTTCAGGCGTGCCGCTACCAATCCGACAACGCCCGGGTGCCAGCCTTCTGCAGCCGTCACGACAACTGCGCCCTTGTCTTCCAGACCGAGCGCGATAAGCGCTTCGGCATCGGCTTGCGCCAAGGTCGTCTGCTCGATTTGTTGACGCTCTCGATTAAGCCGATCGAGCTCGGCGGCGATGCGCGCCGCCTCCGCGGGGTCCTCTTCCAGCAGCAATCGCACGCCGAGATCGGCCCGACCGATGCGTCCGCCCGCGTTTATGCGCGGACCGAGTAGAAAGCCCAAATGCCAGGGTTCGGGTGGCCCCGCGAGACGGGCTGCATCCATAAGCGCGGTCGTTCCAGCATGCTCGCGGCGCTTGAGCGCGATGAGCCCTTTGGCGACAAAGGCCCGATTGAGGCCATGCAGTGGGACAACGTCGGCAACCGTCCCCAACGCCACCAGATGAAGCAATGAAAGCAGGTCGGGCTCTGGACGACTGCTGCTCCAGAAATTGCGCTGGCGCAATTCTCGTGCGACGGCAACAAGCGTGATGAACACCAGCCCTACCGCGGCGAGATGGCCAAGGCCGGACAAGTCGTCAGCACGGTTCGGATCGACGATCGCAACCGCATCGGGAAGCCTCTCGTCGGCCTGGTGGTGATCTATGACGACAGTGTCGAGACCGAGCTTTCGCGCTTCCGCGAGAGGCTCCAGGCTCGTCACACCGCAATCGACCGTAATCAGCAGCCTTACACCGCGCTCAGCGAACGAACGGATCGCGTCTACGTTCGGCCCATAGCCTTCAAAGATACGGTCTGGAACATGGACAATCGGATCCAGACCACAGTGGCGAAAAAAACGACACAACAAGGCAGCGGCGGTCGCACCATCGACGTCATAGTCTCCGAAAATCGCTACGCTTTCGACACCGGTCACGGCGTCGGCAATGCGAGCGGACGCGATCTGCATGTCCGTAAGCGTATGCGGATCAGGCAAAAGACGCTTGATCGCAGGGTCGAGAAAGGCCTCAACGTTATCGACCTCGACATTCCGTCCTGCCAAAACACGGGCAAGCAATTCGTCAAGCCCATGACGCTGCGCAATGGCCAGAGCGAGCGCCGAGCCGCGCGCGTCGAGCCGATCTCGCCAGGGCCGCCCAGTCAGCGAGCGCTCGACGCCCAGGAAATGCCGGTCGCTTTCCTTCAGTTGTGCAGCAGGCAAAGCCATTGCGCGTCGGTCGTGTTACGGGCGGGATGAAGCTCGCGAAGAATCGGTGTTGGAAGTCCCATATAGTGGCGAAGGCCGCCCGAGGGCACCAGCCCGGATCAACCGGCAATTTCGGCGTGAATGCGCAGCAATTCCGGTATTGTTTCTGGGTCACGACGGCCGAAGCCGCACTCGGTGGCGATCGAAAAGGCCTTCACATGCCGCTCGGCTGTCGCAAGCCGTTTGCGTGTACCCGCTACACCATCGGTGAAGTGAACCAGGCCAAGGCTCAGCTCGGTCTCAGGATTGAGCCTCAGGCGCGCGAGCGGCTCGAAATAGTTATCGTCACTGCGATCTCGCGGCACCGGCATGTGGATCAGTTGAACCCCGCGCCTGATGTCCGCGCAAAGGCGGTTTGCAAGGTCGACCATATCGCCCATATCGGTCGGCTCAACGACGTGCCTGTGGTTGGAGTCACCGTAACAGAAGTGGAACAGAAGCTCGACATCCGGCGGCACGCGATCGGCAAGGTCCGCAAGAATCGCCGAGAACGACTTCAACATCTCCGCGCGCGTCTTCCCGTAGGCATTTGGCTCGCCTCGCTGCAGGCGGGCGAATACGGCCGAGGCCACGTCGAACTGGATCGCAATCTGATTATGCGGTAGAGCCGCGGCGATCTTGTCGATTTCCCGCTTGAGAGCGTCGTTGTAGACCGGATCGAGCGGGGCATGCAGATCTTCCTGCAGAAAGAGCCAGATCACGGAATGCGCCGGAACAAGGTCGATCTGGAAACGGCAGCCATTCGGTACGACCCCTTCGCGCTTGAGGGTGGCAAATTCCGCGTACGATGCCTTGGCCATATCCGCATAAAATAGATTGTTGAAGCGCACATCGTCGACGCTCTTCCCCGACCGCAAACGGTAACGGATACGAGCGGTGCCCGTAGCGTGCACGCGGAAAAGCTCGTCGGACTTTTCAAGCGCGGGGTTTTCGGAGAATGCCGGCTCCAGCCAGGTGATCCAGTCGGATCGCATCCCCGTTTCGCCGTCAGGGATACGCTTGAGACGCGGGCCGAGCACGCCGCTTACTGTCGCGAAGACCTCGCGTGCGCTGCGAAGCGGCACGCTGCCAACGAGATGGACGTGACGCATGAAAGGATCAGTCGAGATGAAATTTTCCAAACTGACGGTGTTCCGCCAGGACACGCCGTACCGTGCCCGTCACCGAACGCATCACGACGGTCTCGGTTTCGATCACATCCTTGCCAAATTTGACGCCGCTGAGCATCGCTCCGGTTGTCACACCCGTCGCCGCAAAGAGGCAGTCGCCTCTCACCATGTCTTCGATCTGGTATTTTTTCTTCGGATCCTTGATGCCCATTTTCAAGGTTCGCTCACGCAACTCCTCGGTGTCGATAATCAGCCGAGTTTGCATTTGCCCCCCAGTGCAGCGCAGAGCTGAAGCCGCAAGCACACCTTCAGGTGCACCGCCGATTCCAAGATAGATATCGATTCCGGTCTTCGGGTCGGCGCAGTGGATAACGCCGGCGACGTCGCCGTCGCTGATCAGGCTGACTGCAGCGCCCGTCTTCCGGACGGCGGCAATGATATCGGCGTGACGTGGGCGGTCGAGCAGGATCGCCGTAATTTCCGACGGTTTCACACCCTTGGCTTTTGCAACTGAAAGAATGTTTTCCGTCGGCGGCGCGTCAAGGTCGATCGTCCCCTTCGGATAACCCGGACCGATCGCAATCTTGTCCATGTAGCAGTCGGGCGCATGCAACAGCGTCCCGGCGTCCGCCATTGCCAAGGTCGCGATGGCGCCGGGCATGTTTTTGGCGCAGAGCGTTGTGCCTTCTAGTGGATCAACCGCTATGTCGACCTTCGGCCCGGCTTTGGTACCGACCTTTTCTCCGATGAAAAGCATCGGAGCCTCGTCCATTTCACCCTCTCCGATCACCACGGTGCCATCGATGGGCAGTTTGTTAAGCTCACGCCGCATTGCATCGACGGCCGCCTGATCGGAGGCCTTGTCCTTGCCGTGTCCACGCAGGCGGGCCGAAGAGACAGCCGCACGCTCCGTCACGCGCACGATTTCGAGGCTGAGAATGCGTTCCAGCAGCAATTCCGGCTGGACGGTAATACTCGCCATTTGAGTTCCCCTCACAAACGCCTGGGCCGGCTCAGTTCTTTTCAATCCTAATAACCTGCGGACGACCTGAGATCACCCTATCGCGGCCCACCGCCGCAAGTGCTTTGCGTACCGCATCCTCGCTCGTTGCATATGTAATGAGAATAACAGGGACGGAACCCGCTTTTGTGTCACGCCCCAGGTGCGCCGGATCATGGCGTTGCACAATCGATTCCAGCGAAATTTCCTGTTCTGCAAGGCGCGTGGCGATGGTTGCTGCTGTTCCGGGCTTATCGCGCGCAACCAGCCGGATGTAATACCCGCCTTCATGCCGTTGCATCGGAGCTTTTCGCACCGTGGTAAGGCGTCCCGTCGGCCGCCCGAAAGGCGCGGTTCGCACGCCCCGCGCGATGTCGCCGATGTCGGAAAGAACCGCCGACGCGGTCGCCGCCCCGCCCGCCCCGGGTCCGACCAGCGTCAGAGGGTTGATGTCGGCAGCATCTATCGTGACCGCATTGGTCACGCCCATCACCTGCGCAATCGCCGAATCCTTGCGCACCATAGTCGGATGCACGCGCTGCTCGATACCTTTCGGCGTCCTCATGGCAACGCCCAACAGTTTCACCCGATAACCTAGTTCGTCCGCTGCCGAAAGATCGGCCGGCGTTATCGAGGAAATACCCTCCACGTAAATGGCACCTTGGTCGACTTTGGTGCCGAACGCGAGGCTTGCAAGAACGGCGAGCTTCTGCGCGGTGTCGTGACCCTCGATATCGAAACCCGGATCGGCCTCGGCATAACCCAGGCGCTGGGCGTCTTTGAGGCAGTCCGCGAAGGGCATTTTGTCCTGCTCCATCCGCGTCAGGATGTAGTTGCAGGTGCCATTCAGGATGCCATAGATGCGCTTGAACGAATTGCCTGCCATTCCTTCGCGCAACGTTTTGACAATCGGAATGGCTCCGCCGACCGCGGCCTCAAAGTTAAGCGCGACGTGATTGCGCTCGGCAAGCCCGGCAAGCTTCACCCCGTGCCGCGCCAGCAATGCCTTGTTCGCCGTCACAACCGATTTTCCGGACGCCAAAGCCGTCTCAACCGCGCTCTTGGCAGGCTCCGCTGCACCGCCGATCAATTCGACAAAAACGTCGATGTCCGGCTCGCGCGCGAGCGAAGCAGGCTCGGAAAACCATCTCATTTTCCTGAGATCGACGCCGCGCTCTTTGTTGCGCGACCGCGCACAGACGGCGACAACGTCGATGGCGCGCCCACAGCGCGCCGCCAGCGCGTCGCGCTGGCGCGCGATCTGAGCAAGCAGTGCAGCGCCGACCGTGCCCAACCCGGCGACGCCCACTTTCAGCGGTGGTGCCATGAACGTGCGCGCCCGTTGCTAGCGCCGCGTCGCGAGCGGAACGACGTTGTGCAGTTGGTCGGGCGCGTTCTCGAGAAAGCGGCGGACGTTACGAGCGGCCTGCCGAATCCGCTGTTCGTTTTCGACAAGCGCAATGCGGACGTAACCTTCGCCGTATTCTCCAAAGCCGATGCCGGGGGAGACCGCGATATCCGCTTTCTCGACCAGCAATTTGGAAAACTCCACGCTTCCGAGCGTCTTGAAAGGCTCCGGTATCGGGGCCCACGCGAACATCGACGCGCGCGGTGACGGAACATGCCAACCAGCGCGTCCGAAGCTTTCCACAAGAACGTCGCGACGACGCTGGTAAGTCGCGCGCATCTCCTTGACGCAGTCATCCGGACCGTTAAGCGCGGCGGTTGCCGCCACTTGCACCGGAGTAAAGGCGCCGTAGTCAAGATATGATTTCACGCGGCCCAGCGCCGCGATCACGCGCTCGTTTCCGACCGCAAAGCCAATGCGCCAGCCCGGCATCGAAAAGGTCTTCGACATCGAGGTGAACTCGACCGCGACATCATTTGCACCCGGTACCTGCAATAGCGACGGCGGCGCATTGTTGTCGAAATAGACCTCTGCGTAAGCTAGATCCGACAGTACCAGAATGCCGTGCTTCTTTGCGAACGCCACAAGGTCCTTGTAGAAATCGAGCGTCGCCACATATGCGGTCGGATTAGCCGGATAGCAGACCACGACCGCCGTCGGCTTCGGAATCGAATGCACGATCGCGCGTTCGAGGGTATGAAAGAAATTCGGCGTCGGCTCCGAGGGAACCGAACGAATTGCACCACCCGCCATCAGGAATCCGAACGCATGGATGGGGTAGCTCGGGTTCGGCACCAACACGACATCGCCCGGCGCGGTGATTGCCTGCGCCACGTTGGCGAATCCTTCCTTGGAGCCGAGCGTCGTGACGATCTGCGTCTCGGGATTGAGTTTCACGCCGAAGCGGCGGTCGTAGTAGGCAGCCTGCGCACGACGCAATCCGGGAATTCCGCGCGAAGCTGAATAGCGGTCTGTGCGCGGCTTGCCGAGCGTGTCCTTGAGCTTTTCGATCACGTGCGCAGGCGCCGGCAAATCCGGATTGCCCATACCGAGATCAATGATGTCCGCTCCCGCGTTGCGGGCGTTCGCCTTGGCCTTGTTCACCTCTTCGAAAACGTAGGGCGGCAAACGGCGAATGCGGTAGAACTCTTCCATCGGCTCAAAACCTCAAAGGACGGCTGCCCTCGCCAGCCGCCGCATATAACCCCGGCTGGCTTTTATCACGGGTTCGCCTTGGCGCCATC
>JBKPRE010000124.1:0-27215 GCA_046734435.1 Pseudomonadota bacterium
GCGCTAGCCATAGCAGAACGGCCGCCACCGCCCGCGCCGGCGAAGGCACCGCCACCGCGACCGGCGCCACCGCCGCCGGGACGCGCGCCGCCGCTGGGACGCGAGGCCGCCTTGCCACCGCCACTGGGACGCGTCGCTGCCTTGCCGCCGCCGCCTCCACCGGGACGATTGCCTGCACCGGCGCCGCCACCAGGACGATTGGCTGCACCTGCGCCGCCACCGGGGCGGTTGCCGCCAGCGCCGTCACGCCCGCGGAAGTCCGCACGGTTGCCCGCGTTGCCCCGGTTGCCCTGGCCCATTCTGTTGGCGACGTCCCTGTTATTGTAGCGCACGCCTTGCCGGTGATCGACGTTGTGGTTCCAGTTGCCACTGCCGCCACCAGGCCGGTTGATGTTGATGTTATTGTTGTTCCAGTTGACGTTGCCGCCCCAATAACCACCCCCTGTCCAACGTCCGAGCGCATAACCCGCGCCAAATGCCAAGCCGGCTCCCAGCAACGGCGTAGCATAGGGCCAATAACCGGCGCCCCAGTAGTAAGGCGGGTACGACGGGTAGGGCCACGAGCCATAGACCACCGCCGGATCATAATACGGCACATACATTGTTGCCGGATCGGTCGGTTCAATCGCGATGTATTGCTTGCCTCCTTCGGATTTCTTCGTGACCTTCTGTTGTTTGGTCGTCGTCAGCTTGTTGTTGGCATCCGCTTTGGCGCGCAGACGCTGGACGCCGTCCATGACATCGGCCTGTTGCGCGAGCATGGCGTCGCCGAGTTTCTGCGTCCAATCAAGCTTATCGGCCATCATGTTGAGCACGTCGGGCGTCGCCATGAGCGACTTCACGCTTTCATCCCAGCTAAGTTTGTCGACAGCGGTCTTCGCCGCATCGCCTTTGAGGCCCTTGTTCTCCTGCAACCACCGGCTCGCCTGAATGACCTCGAGGGGATAGGTCGCCGCCATCAGCACCTGGGCGAGCAGATTGTCCGGATAAAGCGCGACCGGCGAGAGCAGCGCATCGATTTCTCCCGCCGAGAGAAGTCTATCCTGCGCGGGCGCGCTTGCCGGTGCCGGCGCTGGAGCCGGCTGGGTCTGCGCATTCGCCATCGGCGCGAAAGCGATAAACATGATAAATGCCAGTGATTGTGCGGGGAATTTCGACATGGCCACTCCCTCGTTTCGCCCGTGTTCAGGCGACGTCCGTGCATAAAATAACAGCCCTGATCGTGGCATTTTGACGTATGTCAAAGACCATGATCGAATTGGACCGAGATCCAATAGGCCTTACGGGAACTACCGGGGCGGAAAGATCTGCTTCCCGTCAATCTTCATGTCGACGACGACCCAGTTTCGTTTCCTAGCTTCATCGCGAGCGATTTTGCGGCTTCGCAGCCGTCGGAACCTTATCCCTGCTTTGATCCCTGGAGTCGTCGCCGTGCCTAAAATAGGCGAGCACATAGACGCGAATGGCGGATGAAAGATTGCTGGTGGTGCGGTTATGGTCGATATGCGCCACCAGCGTCGAGATCGCCATATGTTCGAGGTCGGCAATCTCGCGCAGCGCGTCCCAGAATTGGTCTTCCAGCGAGATGCTCGACTTGTGTCCGTTGCGTATGACCGACCGCTTGATCACCGACGAGTTCTTGCGGCCCCGTGGCGGGTGAACACGGCCGGCGCTTTCAACGGCCGCTACCGCGTTATGCATGGCTGTCTCCGTCATTTCTGCGGACTCCCAATTCCCATCTGACGGAATTAAACGTCGGATGCCCGTCCGGATCGAGTTGGACCAAGGGGCAAGTCGGACGAGAGCCAGTCAGCGCTCTTTACGCAAGATTTGCCGGGCTTTCTCCAGGTCCTGGCGCGCGGCCCCTGTCACTTTGGGGTATTTGAGCCCAAGCCTGTCCAGCGCTTCCACCAGTTCGGCGGCGACGACGAGACGCGTGAACCACTTGTTGTCCGCGGGTACGACGTGCCAGGGCGCTTCTGGCCGGCTGGTGTTCCGGATCATGTCTTCATAGGCATCCATATATTTGTCCCAGAGCTTGCGCTCCTCGACGTCACCCATAGAGAACTTCCAGTTCTTCGACGGCTCGTCGATGCGCTCCAGGAAGCGCCGTTTCTGCTCTTCCTTCGACACGTGCAGAAAGAATTTGAGGATCAGCGTCCCGTTGCGCGCCAGATATCGCTCGAACGCCCGGATATCCTTGAACCGTTCTTTCCAGATGTCCTTCGTCACGTGCGTGACGGGCATCTTTTGTTTTTCGAGAAGGCCTGGATGCACGCGGACGACCAGCACTTCCTCGTAGTAAGAGCGGTTGAAAATTCCGATCCTGCCGCGCTCGGGAAGTCGGCGCGTGCTGCGCCACATGAAGTCGTGATCAAGCTCTTCCTGGCTTGGCTGCTTGAAGGAATGCACGTCGCAGCCTTGCGGATTCACGCCCTTCATGACGTGCTTGATCACGCTGTCCTTGCCCGCCGCGTCCATCGCCTGGAAAATCAGCAGTACCGACCAGCGGTCCTGCGCGTAGAGTCGCTCCTGCAGCTCGGACAAACGCTTGACGCCTTCCTCCAGCAGATCCTTGGCTTCGTCCTTTTCGATATCGAGGTCGTTGGTATCGGCCGGGTCGCGGTCCTTGAGACGGAAGCTGTCCGGATCATCGACGCGATACAACTTCGCAAACTTGGAGAGGCTCATGGAGGGTCTCTTGCCTTCAGGCCAAGATTTTGCGTCGCCTAGGTTGGCGTATCAATAGGGCCGTATATGCGCGGCCGGTACGGTGTCCGGCAACGTTTTAAACGAAGGTGGCCGGCATTGGCTTCCGGCCAGTTCAACTCGTCAATTCTTGCTTGTAACGGTCTGGATCTTCTCCATCGCGTCGCTGACACTGAAGCTCGCTGCCTTGGCGCGCGGCGGGAACTCCTTGAAGCTGTCAAGCCATCTAGCGACGAACGCCTGCGCGGGCACGAACATGAACATCCGGTGCGCCGACCAATCACCATAGTTGATGCTGTTAGTGCCTTTCTCGAACGGGTCGGAACGCAGATTGTAAAGCATCGGCGCGCGCAGCCTGGTGAATTGTCCTTGCCACACGCCCAGCGGCAGCTTGGGATCGGGCTCAGTGTGTTGCTCCATGAACGTGACTTTCCACTCGCGGAAGCGGATGGCCATTAGATCACCGTCGTCGCTCCAGTAGAGAAATTCCTCACGCGGCGTTTCCTTGGAATCGCCTTTCAGGAACGGCAGCAGGTTTTTTCCATCGAGATGAACTTTGAACGTCTTGCCATTGAGCGCGTGGCCTTTGAGCACCTTATCGACGAGGTCCGGCTCACCCGCGGCCGCAGCGAAGGTCGGAATGAAGTCCTCGTGCGCGCAAATGTCGTTGACCACCGTCCCGGGCCTGATGACGCCAGGCCAACGGATCAGGCATGGCACTCGGAAAGCGCCCTCCCAATTGGTCGCCTTCTCGCCTCTGAATGGTGTCGAGCCGCCGTCAGGCCATGTAAAGGCTTCCGCGCCATTGTCGGTCGTGTAGACCACGATCGTGTTGTTAGCGACGCCGAGGTCATCCACGAGCTTTAAAAGCTCCCCGACATGCCCGTCGGTCTCCACCATGCCGTCCGGGTACGTGCCCAAACCGGTCTTGCCTTTTGACGCCGACTTCAAATGCGTGAATACGTGCATACGCGTCGAGTTAAAATAGCAGAACCAAGGCGTGCCGGCCCTTTGCTGGCGGTTTATAAAATCCTTCGCCGCGACGAGGAATTCCTCGTCGATCGTCTCCATCCGTTTGGTGTCGAGCGCACCGGTATTTTCGATTGTCTGCTTCCCGACACGACCAAAGATGGGATCAACCGTCTGATCGTCGCGATCGCTCGCCTTGCATTTGAGAACGCCGCGCGGACCAAACTTGATCTTGAAGCGCGGGTCTTTCGGGTAGTCGGCGTTCTCAGGCTCTTCTTCAGCATTGAGGTGATAGAGATTGCCGAAGAACTCGTCGAAGCCGTGCACCGTTGGCAGATGCTCATTGCGATCGCCCAAGTGATTTTTTCCGAACTGGCCGGTGGCGTAGCCGAGCGACTTCATCACATCGGCTACGGACGGATCGAGTGGCCCGAGGCCGAGTTCGGCGCCCGGCAGGCCAACCTTGGTCAGGCCGGTGCGGATCGGTGATTGTCCGGTGATGAATGCGGCGCGCCCCGCCGTGCAACTCTGCTGGCCGTACCAGTCGGTGAAGACGGCGCCTTCGCGGCCGATGCGGTCGATATTGGGCGTGCGGTAACCCATGATGCCCATGTTGTAGGCGCTGACGTTGAACCAACCGATGTCGTCACCCATGATGAAGAGGATGTTCGGCCTGCGGCTAGCCGGGGGTTGTTGGGCCTGTGCGCGCTGCTGCGCCTGCGCGGTTTGAACCGGCGCGCTTGCTGCGAGCGCCGAAGCCGCCAGTGTCGTGCCGGCGAGCAGAACGTTGCGCCGGCTGACGTCGGTAACGCGCTGATGACCGGTTTTTTTGACCATGACCCTCTCCCTGACAAAAAGATTTCGCTGGCGTCGCCCCGACGCGTCCCGTCTTTTGTTTAGTCCGCGCGCGCAGCAAGAGACCACGCGCCCTTTAGTCGAATGGCGATCTCAACGCGCCGGCTGGCCCGCCATCATGTTCTTGATCAGGCCGACGATAAATGTGAGAACCGCGCCGGCAACGCCGCCGCCTACGGCCTGCCCGAGCAGTGCGCCGATATCCACGCCGCCTGCCGTGCCTGCGAGCATAGGGATGAGCGATTGCAGAACCGTGCCACCCGCAACCCCCCCGACCGCGCCCGAGATCGAATTGCCGAGCATGCCGAGGTCGTAATCCTTGAGCGCATTACCTGCGGCATTGCCGCCGATTGCGCCGGCGACTAGCTGAATGATGAGATTGATCAGTGGGCCTGACATAAGCGCCTCCAGTGCTTCTTCTTAAGTGTCGATATCCCTCCCCGCTGGTCCCGTATCTCTGCTTGTCATTTCTTCATGTGTCCTTTTGCACCCGCACGACGCATCGAAATCCGACATGGCTGGTTGAGGTATCAATCGGTTGCGCATGGCGCGCGGCCGGGCGATAGCGCCGGCAATAGTTCGGCGCGCAGAGATGCGAGCCGCCTTTGAGGACCTTGCGCGGGATCCTGATGTTCGGCTGGCACGTATCGTAGCTGTCCGCTTCCGCGCCGCCGCGCGGATTTTCCGGGATACAACACGCCTTCGGCGCATCGGTCTGGTGCTTCGGCGAGAACCAGTCGCTGGTCCACTCCCAGACATTGCCGATCATATCGTGCACGCCGTAACCGTTCGGCGGGAACGCGGTCACCGGTGATGTGCGCCTGAAGCCGGGGTTGCGTTGATGCGGGAAGTCGCCGTGCCAGGTGTTCGCCATCGCACGATTTTTGGGCATGAACTCGTCGCCCCAGGCAAATTCGGCGCCATCGAGACCGCCGCGCGCGGCAAATTCCCACTCGGCTTCCGTCGGCAATTCCTTTCCGGCCCAGCGCGCGTACAGGTAGGCATCCGAATAGGCGACGTGCACGACCGGATGCTCGTCGAGACTCCTGATGTTGCTGTCGGGGCCGTAAGGGTGCTGCCAGTTGGCGCCCTTGCGAAACGTCCACCACTGACTCCAGTCGCGCAGGTCGACCGGATGCTTCGGCGGCGTGAAGACCAGCGAGCCGGCAAATAACATTTCGGGCCGCGCGCCTGGATAATTCTTCGGATCGGGAGGAATCTCCGCGAAGGTCACGTGACCCGTCGCCTTCACGAATTCCCTGAACTGCCGGTTGGTGACCGGGGTGCGATCGATCCAGAAATCGCTGACGCTGGCGCGGTGGACCGGCGCCTCCTCGGGATAATGCTTTTCCGAGCCCATGCGGAACGTGCCGCCGGGAATCCGGATCATTTGAGCGCTCTTGCCGCTTGGCCCCTCGGCGACATCCGCTACCACTCGAAAGCGCGGTTCGGCTTCCGTCCAAGTGTGTTCACTCATGCGCCGATGCTACGCGCGGAAACGATTCAAGCGAGTTGGACCGTGGTCCAATGTTCTCCCTGGGAGGCCAAAACGCGCGAGGCGACAGGGGGACGGGGAGGTGGGGGGATCGCCGCCTCGCGCATCATGAGGCCGACATCACAATGGATGTCTTAGTATGTGAGTTTCTGCCCGAAAAATGTTCCTGTCGATTGGACCGTGGTCCAATACTCTTATGCCGCAGGGCACATTTGCAAAATTGCCGCAGCCTCCCTTCGCTGAACGATGGATGCTATAGATACCGCTCCACGCCGAATTGACGGACGGACGATGGATCAAATTGCGCCTGACATTTCAGCGCGATCGCTCCAGGAACGGAGTGCCCAATTTGGCGGCGCCGCCACAATCCGAAATGTTATCGTTGTCGCGATCGCCTATTACCTCGGCGCCGAAATCGCTTTTCTGATCGGAACGCTGTCGGACAGAATTTTCGCGCCGTTCTGGCCGCCGAACATCGTTCTGTTCTGCGCGCTTCTCGTCACGCCGCCGCGGCAATGGTGGATTTACATCGCCGCGGCCCTGCCCGCCCACACGCTCGCCGAACTGGGCGTCGGCATGCCGATCCCGCAATTGATCGTGGCTTTCGCGACAAATTGCCTCGTTGCGATCGCCAACGCATTCGCTGTGCGACACCTGATGGTCGAGCCCCCTTGGTTCGGAACGGTCCGCAAGACGATCATCTATGTGCTGATTACCGCCTTTCTGAGTCCGGCCTTTTGCGCGCTCGGCGGTGCCTTCGTCCAGATTTTGGGCGGCGGCTCCATCGACGATTACGGCCTGTTCTGGGCGCGCTGGTACGCCGCCAATGCGCTCGGCAGCCTGACGCTCGGACCGATCGCGATGATCTGCCTTGAGAGTACGACGCGGCCTCGCATCGCACCGATCGGCCGCGCGGTCGAGGCGGCCGTCATTGCAGTGTTTCTGATCGCCGCCTGCATCATCGCCTTTGAAGATTTGCCGTCGATTGCAACCGGCTATCTACCGCTGCTGTTATACCTGCCCTTGCCCATCATTATCTGGGCCGCGGTGCGGTTCGGCGCCAAAGGCGCCAGCGGCGCTGTTTTCGTGATCAGCGTCGCGCTGATATGGCGCACGCTCAACGGCCCGAGCCTGTTTGACATCGGTTCGCCCGAGGCAAACGTCTTCGGGATGCAGTTGTTTCTGATCGGCTTGTCGCCGCCAATCCTGCTGCTCGGCTCCGCCATCGAGGAAGCGCGCCGGGCCGAGCGGACCACGCGGGAGCGGGAGGAGCGAATTTCATTCGCGGCAGCGTCCTCGAACGCCGGACTTTGGCAGTACGAATTTGCAACGGGCGCCTTCTGGACAACGGACTATTGCCGGACATTGTTTGGCCTGTCTCCAAGCGAGCCCCTGACCCTTGACGGACTGGTGAGCCGGATTCATCCAAACGACTCCCCGACCGCGAGCGCCGCGCTTGCCTCGGCGATTTCGCGCGCCACATCGCTGGACATCGAGTTTCGCGTGCAGGACGGCGACGATATTCGATGGATCTCGGCGTGCGCGCGACCGGTTGCCGGCGACGACGGCAAGCCGGCGGCGATGTCGGGCGCATTTGGCGACGTGACGTCCCGCAAGTTAGCGGAAGCCGAAGGTGACGTGCAGCGGCAGGAAATCGCGCACCTGATGCGGGTGTCGATGCTGGGCGAGCTTTCCGGGGGATTGGCGCACGAGCTGACGCAACCGCTGACGGCAATTCTCTCCAACGCTCAGGCCGGGAAACTGCTGCTCACGAAAGGCAATAAATCGCTGTCAGAAATCGGCAACATACTTGATGACATAATCGCGGAAGACGAGCGCGCGGGGGAAGTAATTCATCGTCTCCGCAGCCTGCTGAAAAAGGGTGAAGTGAAACACGAGCCGATCGATATGAACGAACTCATTGCCTCGACCTTGCGGCTTCTGCACAGCGAGCTTATCGATCGCCGGATGTCCGTAAACTTTGATAACGCCGCCAACTTGCCGGCAACGCTCGGTGATCCCGTGCAATTGCAGCAAACATTGCTCAATCTCTTGATGAATGCGATGGACGCGACAGAACATATGCCGCCGGCACGACGCACTATTTCAGTGAGCACTGCAACCACCGATGACGGCGGGGTCGAGGTGCACATCTATGATCGTGGTACGGGACTGCCTCCGTCGCGGGAGCACGAGGTTTTTCAGCCGTTTTTCACGACGAAAAAGCGAGGCCTTGGCCTGGGCCTTTCCATCTGCACGTCGATCGTGAAGCTCCATGGCGGCACGCTTTCGCTTCAAAACAATGTGAGAGAAGGCGCGAGCGCGGTTTTTCAGCTGCCGCCGCCGGTGGATTGAGGTAACCTTTGCTCCCGTGTGAGGTGTGTGAGTGATGGGCGACGCGGGCTTCACAACCTATCTCGTGGACGACGATCCGGCGGTCCTTCGGTCGATGACGCGGCTTTTGAAAGCCGGCGGCTACAAGACCAAATCCTTCTCGTCGCCGCAGAAATTCCTCTCCGCGCACGATCCGTCCGTTCCCGGCTGCGCAATCATCGACCTCGTGATGTCGGAGCTCGATGGCCTGCGGCTGCAGGAAGCCCTGGCTCAATCGGGATCGCAGCGTCCGATCATTTTTTTGACCGGTCGCGGCGACGTCTCCACCAGCGTCAAGGCCATGAAGGCCGGCGCCGTCGATTTTCTGACGAAGCCGGTCAAGCGGGACGCGCTCTTTTCCGCCGTCGTCCACGCAGCCGAGCTGGATGCCGCCTCACGCCAGAAGCGGCAGGAAAACAGATCGATCGACGACCGGCTCGCCACCCTCACCCACCGCGAGCGCGAGGTTCTCGAGCACGTCATCGCCGGCCGGCTCAACAAGCAGATTGCCGCAAGCCTCGGCACCGTCGAAAAAACGATCAAGGTGCACCGCGGACGCATGATGGCGAAGCTGGGGGTCCGAAGCGTGGCCGAGCTCGTCCGGCTCGCCGATCGGGCCGGAATTGCACCAGCGGGCAGCGCCCCACAGTAGGCCTTTCGGGCAACTCGACGGAGCGTGCCCTTTCGCATGACAATGCGCTGGTATGTCAAAAGCCCCAATCCGCGTCGCGATCGTGGACGACGAGGCGTCCGTGCGCACCGCGCTGGCACGCTTGCTGTCCGCGTCGTCATTTGAACCGAAGACCTACGGATCCGCGCGCGAATTCATCGATTCCATCCGTACCGATGTACCAGAGTGCCTGGTCGTCGACGTGCACATGCCGGATTTCACGGGGCTTGACCTGCAGCGCTATCTCAATCGCATCAATAAAAGGATACCGACGGTCGTCATCACCGCGTTCGACGATGCGGGCGTAAGAGAGCGCAGCACGGCGTCAGGTGCAAAAGCATTCCTCACCAAACCGTTGCACGGGCCGACGCTTATCGAGGCCATTCTGAAGGCTACGGGAAGAGCTCTGCCGGATGCGTCGCCTGCGCGCGCAGCGAATCTGAGGAAAAAGAGATCTTAGGTATTCTGGCGGCTGCCACTCCTGTACGATTTGAGTGGAGCAAGTAGGGGGAACAATCATGCGGCAATTTGGCGATGCTTGTGCAGTCAGTGGGCGTTCGGCTCTGGGCCGATCGCGCGTTCGACTTGCGGCAGCGTTTATTTTCATCGCCGCATATTCCTACACCAACAGCACGCGCGCCGACGAAGGCGGCGTCAGCTTCTGGGTGCCGGGATTTTTCGGAAGCCTTGCGGCGACGCCTCAACAGCCGGGATTTTCACTGGCCTTGATTTATTACCACACGTCCGTTTCGGCGGGAGGCGATGTCGCTTTTGCGCGCCAGGTCAATCGCGGCCATATCACGGCAAATTTCAATGGGAATGTGAACGCCAATATCGATGCCAAGGTCGATCTTGGGTTGGCAGCTCCGACCTATGTTTTTGCCGAGCGGTTTCTCGGCGGCCAAGCTGCAGTCTCGATGTTGATCCCCTACGGCCGTAACAGGGCCAGTGTCGATGCCACGCTGACCGGCGCGGCAGGACCTTTCGGCTTCACCGTGTCCGGCAGCCGCGAAGATACGGTCACAGGTTTTGGTGACCTCGCTCCGATGTTCAATGTGCGATGGAATGCGGGCGTTCATAATTTCATGACGTATATAACGGGAAACCTGACCACCGGCCGCTACGATCCGACCCGCCTCGCAAATCTCGGCATTGGGCACAACGCGATCGACGCCGGCGGCGCCTACACTTATTTCAATCCGCAGACCGGGCACGAATTCTCAGCCACGCTCGGCTTCACCTACAATTTCGAAAACGTGCACACCGACTACCAGAACGGCATCGACATGCATCTGGACGTGGGTGCTTCGCAATTCCTCACCAAGCAGCTCCAGGTAGGCCTTGTTGGATATTGGTACAATCAACTGTCCTGTGACAGCGGCACTGGCGACAGGGTCGGCTGCTTCGAGTCACGCGTTGCAGGCATTGGACCGCAAATCGGCTACATCATCCCGATCAGCAAGGAATACCAAGGCTACGTTAATCTGAAAGGCTATAAGGAATTCGCCGCGGAACATCGCCCTGACGGGTGGAACGTCTGGCTGACGTTCGCAATATCGCCTGCGGCGCATCAGGAAGCGGCAGCCAAAAAAGCTATAATCACGAAATAGAAGATGCGGGCGTATCGGGGCGCGTAGCACTATGCCTCAAAAGGACTTCCGCAAGCCGGGTGCGTTTCCCGGACTGCGTACCGGCATCCGGTTGCTCGCCGGCGTGCTGGCGGCTGTCGCCATTTCGGGCTGCGCGACGCTCGAGCGCCTTCCGGCCGTGACCTATGCGGAAGCGCGGCAGATCGACATTCTCGATATTCCTGACGCGCGCTTTTACGTGAGCGACACCAACCGGATCTATGAGGTCGCCGTAAAGGCCTATCAGCGCAGCAACCGCGCGCGCGGCGGGCAGACCCGCCACTATCTCGCGCTTTCCGGCGGCGGCGACGATGGTGCATTTGGCGCCGGGCTTATGGCCGGATGGAGCGCGCACGGCGACCGGCCGGAATTCGACATGGTGACCGGCGTCAGCACCGGCGCGCTCTCGGCGCCTTTCGCCTTCCTCGGCCGCGCTTACGATCAAAGGCTCGCCGGGATGTATACCGAAACGAACGCGGGCGACATCTTCGAGAAGCGTGCGGTGTTGATTTCTGCCGTTACTTCAGATTCGCTCGTCGATAACACCCCGCTACGCCGATTGATCGACAGCAATGTCGATGCGGCAATGGTCCGAAAGATCGCGGAGGAATACGAGAAGGGCCGGCTGCTGTTCGTGCTGACTACGAACCTCGATCAGAGCCGCCCGGTGATCTGGAATATCGGGGCGATTGCGACGAGCAACAATCCGAAGGCCCGCGATCTCATCGTCGACGTGTTGCTGGCGTCGGCTTCGATCCCCGCAATATTTCCGCCGGTGATGCTGGACGTCACGGTCGACGGGCAGAAGCGCCAGGAAATGCATGTCGACGGCGGAACCATCGCGCAGGTGTTTTTCTACCCGCCGTCGTTCTCTATCAGAGGTGCCGCCAAGCGGCTCGGTGTGGATGAAAAGACGTTGCGGGCACGCAAGCGTGTCGCCTACGTGATCCGCAACGGCCGGTTCTTCCGTCCGGATGAAAGCGTGCAGCTGCGTACCATCGCAATTGCCAAGGAAGCTTTGGCGACCATGACGATGTCGAGCGGCGTCAACGATACCTATCGCATGTATACACTTGCCAGACGCGACGGCGTCGATTTCAATCTTGCTTCGATCGGCGAAGATTTCACCGTTCCTTACAAGGGGCCGTTTGATCCAAGCTACATGCAATCGCTTTTCGCCTACGGATACGAAAAGGGACGAGCTGGCTATGCATGGAAAAAAGTGCCGCCGGGCTACACCAACTGAAACAAGTCGGGATGCTTTCAAATTTCGTTTGTCTTTATCGATGCAACAACCAAGGAGGCAGTGATGTTGAGTTTCATTCGTACAATTAAGTGTGCCGCGGCGGCGTTCGTGGCAGCGGCCATGTTGATGGGGGCGACGCTGCCGTCGCAGGCGGACACCGGCACGGTGCGGTTCCGCGTCGGCAGCGCCGGTTTCATCGTCGGCGTCGGCGGCGGCTCCGGTACCTTGACCTTTCATGGCAAGACTTACCCGCTCCGCATCAGCGGCGTGAGCCTCGGTATGATCGGCGTGAGCAGCGCCGACCTTGTGGGCCGTGCGCGTAACCTGCGCAGGGCCAGCGATATCGCGGGCTCATACACTGCGGTGGGCGCGGGCCTTGCCGTCGCGGGTGGTGCGTCGACTGCTCGGATGCAGAATGCGAATGGCGTTGTGCTTGAGGTGCGAGGCACCAAGGTCGGATTTTCCGCGTCGCTCGATCTCAGCGGGCTGACCATATCGATGCAATAGAACTGCAGCGTCTATCGCTGCTGGAACGGGAATGCATTGGCAGCGTTACATTTTTGGCCCCGGCAAGGACGCCGGGGCCGGCGCGCTCGCATTCGATCCGGTATCGTTTGCCTCCCCTCGCCCGCACGAATGACTATTGCGTGAACTGACGTAGTCCGACACCGGGAGCATGCTAGGCTGCGGCGGACGGGGCTGAGGAGTTGTCGTATGCGTCTCCACCGTATTGCGCTCCCCTTCGCGGCAATTATCGCAGTGTTTACATTGGCTCAGGCCGCGCACGCCAATGTCATGATCATCATCGACAAGTCGGCGCAGAAGATGACGGTCACCGTCAACGGCGAGGATCGTTACACCTGGCCGGTCTCGACAGGCCGCGACGGATACGACACGCCGTCCGGCGATTTCCAGCCGTTCCGCATGGAGAAAGATCACTTCTCGCGCGAGTGGGACGACGCGCCGATGCCGAACTCGATTTTCTTCACGAAGATCGGCCATGCCATCCACGGCACATACGAAGCCCGCAATCTCGGCAGGCCGGCGTCGCATGGCTGCGTCCGCCTTTCGACGCAGAACGCGGCCACTCTCTATGCCCTGGTCAAGGATGAAGGCGTATTCAATACGCGCGTAAGGCTGGTCGGCGAAATCCCGAAAGGCAGCGACCTCGTGGCAAGCCGCGATCGCGGCAACGGCGCCACGACCCGTGACGGCGAACCGCCGCGCAGATCCTACGTGCGCAACAATACGACGGACGACACCGAAGCGGACGACGCGCCGCCGCAGCGGAATTACCAGGTCCGCAGCGGGCGCGAAACGCAGTACAGCTCGCGCTCCTACTATTACCAGCGCCCCTACCCATATTCGTATTACGAGCGCCGAAGCTACTACGGCCGTGGCCTCTTCGGCTCATCCGGCTGGTGACGTCGTGATCCGCAAGCTCGCCGGCGGGAAATACAGGCTCTATTCGCGAAAGAAAAATCCGCGTACCGGCAAGCGCCGCAACCTCGGAACCTTCAGCTCAAAACGGGCGGCACTCAAGCACGAGCGCGAGATCCAGTACTTCAAGCGGCACTAGCGGGCCGGCGACCTCGGCGTCTGTTCCAGTCTACGCGCCCCGCATACTCAGCCGTCATGGCCGGACTTGTTCCGGCCATGACAAATGAGAGCGCGAGTGGAAATCGATAATGCCTCAATCCGACGGATCGCAGATTACTCACCCACTTCCTCGTAGACTTCGGCATCGGCCGCACCCGGGAACATCGCACGCCAGGCCTGCAGGAAATTCTGCATTGCCGGGTCGCTTGCCATCTTCTGCCGGCTGCGCTCGACCGCCTGATCGGCCTGAAATTCGATGATCTGAAGAAATTGCGTCTGGTCATCCGCATTCCGCAAAAGCCGCACGTTTGCGTCGCCAAAAGTTTTGTACATGGCAGCAGTGTTCTGCATCATTGCGCCAAGCACCTTCGCCGCGTCGGGCGTCGGCGCTTTCAACCGCAGGAGAAGGGTTCGCCGCACCTTCGCTACTTCGTGAGCCATGGCATGTCTCCCTAGCCGCTAACCATGATGCGCGACGCCAAGCGCCTCTTCGCTGCGGTCCAGAATCAGCGGCACGATCAGGTCTTCTTCGTCGTCGAGATGTTGGGCAAGGCCCTTGAGCAAGGCCGCGCTTGCATCGGCATAGCCGTCTCCGAACCGGCGCATCGTATCACGGTCACCCTGCAACGAGCGCAGCAACGCATTCGCGGTCTCGGCGGTGCGCGCCATGTCGGCATGGATATGGTGGTGGTCGGCCTCCAGCACATCGAACCCTCGCGCAAGCCGCTCGTCAGCCGCGCGGAAGATCGGGAAGTAATGCTGGTCTTCGATCTGATGGTGGACGTTGAGCTGGTCGAGCATAAACTGCAGCCGCGGCACGAACTGGCGCGCGAACCCCTCCGGCGCAAGCTTGCCGACGCGGAAAATCGCGGCAATCTGCTCGATTGCGACGGATAACTCGCGAAACATGGCGTGGCGCGACAGCCAGAAGCGCGCCATTTCACCGAGGTTGGGATGGCCGTCCCACTGCTCGCGCGGATAGCGCGCGACCAGGACGCGCAGGTCCTCAGGCCAGCCGCTGCGGCGGGCAAGAGCGAGGGCATCCAGATCGGCGGAATTGGGGATTTCGATGGTCACGACTGCCTAGATAGTCGTTGCGCGGGCGATTGCGAAGCGCAAACTTGTTCCACATGAATTCGCCCACCACGGTCGCAAGACTTGCCTGCGACGAACAGACCGCACGCCGGCTGGCGGCCTATCTCGGAGAATGCCTCGACGGCGAGGATACGGCCTGCGCGGCCTTCGAGGACGACACCACCGGCCGCTGGCAGGTCGCCATCCATTTTCGCCAACCTCCCGATGAGGCAAGCCTGCGCAGTCTGGTCGCGCTTGCGGCAGGCGAGAACGCGTCGCGGTCGCTGATCATCGAGCCGGTCGCGGCGGTGGACTGGGTTGCGCAAAGCCTCGCCGGTCTCAAGCCCGTGCGCGTCGGTCGCTTGCTCATTCACGGCGCGCATGACCGTACAAGATTGCGCGCCAACGACGTCGGCATCGAGATCGAGGCCGCGCTCGCCTTCGGCACCGGTCACCACGGCACGACGCGCGGCTGCCTGCAGGCGCTCGCCGGTCTTGCGAAGCGCCGGCGCGTCCACCGCGTGCTCGATGTCGGCACCGGCAGCGGGATCCTGGCGATTGCTGCGGCACGACTTCTTCATGCCCGCGTGACGGCAAGCGATATCGATGCGCGCGCGATCGAGGCCGCGCGCGGAAACGCGCGCATCAATCGGGCTGCGCCTCTGGTCACATTCATGCAGGCATCCGGCACGGCGGTGCGGGCGATCACATCCGCTACGCCTTATCAGCTGATCTTTGCCAATATTCTGCTGGGCGCGCTGACGCGGCTGGCCGTGCCACTTCGCAGGTTGACCACGCCGGATGCGCGAGTCGTGCTGTCCGGCCTGCTGCCGAGTCATGCCAACGCGGCGCTCGCGATCTACCGCGCGCAGGGTCTCGCGCTCGAGAAACGCACCGCGCTCGACGGCTGGGTTACATTGGTGATGCATCGAAAAGCAAAACCGCCCCGGGCGGGGAAGCCGGGGCGGTTTCACCGGTGAAAGCGGCTACATCAGCCGCCGATTGCGGGTTTCAGCAAATCCTTGAACTCGTCACTGTGCTCGAGCAGATGCGCATGCCGGACGATTTCTTTGTGCGCCTGCCGCAGCCGTGCTTCCATCAGCGCGGTCACGAAACGGGTGGCGATATTTGGGCGCGGGCTGGATGCTCGCGCTCCAGCGTTTTTTGGGGCGGCAACGCGGGCAACGCCATAAGTGACAGCAACCATCGAAATCTCCTTCCAGAACCATCGTCAGCAAAACGCCTTCAAAAATGGCTCCGTCTATTTCTATTGCAATGCAACATAAATGAGTCTGTCGGAATTGGTATCGCCAAGGGTGCATGGAAGCCACGTATTTCCAGCATGAATTCACGAATAGTTGAGAACTGATCGGTCGCATTAGGTAAACGAATTGGTGCATTGCACAAAGTACGATCAAATGTGTCTTGGCTTGCCGTTTTCGGCATCACTTAACCAGTCGTCAGGCACCATTGCTGTGGCCAATGCACCTCCCGCGCTGCCGGCATGCCTGCATTGCCCGGTTTGCGTGGGGCGCTAGAGTGCGGACATTCCATGTTTGAAGCCCGCTTCCAGACCTTCGAGGATGCGAGCGCGCGCGCCCAGAGTGCAGTGCGTGTCGCCGCCCTGCGCGCCGAACTGCAACGGCGCGGCCTTGACGGATTCGTCATCCCGCGCGCCGACCGGCAGCAGAACGAGTATCTGCCCGCGAGCGAGGAACGCCTGGCCTGGCTGGCCGGCTTCACCGGCTCGGCAGGCGCGGCGGTGGTGCTGCGCGATGCCGCTGCTCTCTTCGTCGACGGCCGCTACACGCTGCAGGCCGACGCACAGGTTGATGGAAAACTATTCTCGATCGAGCACCTGGTGGAGCGTCCGCCCGATCAGTGGATCACCGACAATCTCAAAAGCGGTGCCAAGCTTGGTTACGACCCGTGGCTGCACACCAGCGAGCAGGCCGAGCGCCTGAAGAAGGCCTGCGCCGCCGCCGGCGCCGAGCTCGTTGCCGTCGACAGAAACCCCATCGACGCGCTGTGGCAGGATCGTCCGCCCCCGCCTGTCGGCGCGGTGAGCCTGCGCGAACCCAAGCTCGCGGGTGAGACCGCACCCGACAAGCTCAAGCGGATCCGCGCCGAGATTACGAAGCTGCGCGCCGACGCGCTGCTCGTCACCGACCCGCAAAACGTCGCCTGGGCGTTCAACATTCGCGGCGCCGATGTCGCCCACACACCGCTCGCGCTCGCATTCGCGACGATCCCGCAGGACGGCAGGCCTTCGCTCTATGTGGACGACGCCAAACTCAACAATGCCGTGCGGCACGCGATCGAGGCCTTTGCCGACGTTCGTGCGTCCGACGAGCTCGCCCGCGACATCGAGAAACTTCAGGGCAAGACCGTTCGGCTCGATCAGGCGAGCGCGGCCGATGCCCTCACGCAAATTCTCTCGCGCCATGGCGGCAAGCCGCAGCGCGGGACAGATCCCATCACGCTCCTGAAAGCAACCAAGAACCACGCCGAGATCGTCGGCAGCCGCAGCGCCCACCGGCGCGACGGCGCCGCCGTCACGCGCTTTTTGGCCTGGCTCGACAAAGAGGCCCCGGGCGGCAAGCTGACCGAAATCGACGTCGTTGCGGCGTTGGAAAGCTTTCGCCGTGACACCGGCGCGCTCAAGGATATTTCTTTCCCGACCATCGCGGGTGCAGGGCCGAACGGGGCCATTGTCCATTATCGCGTGACCAAGGCCACGAACCGGCGGATCGGCAAGAACCAGCTGCTGCTGGTCGATTCCGGGGCGCAATATGAGGACGGGACCACTGACATCACGCGCACAATCATCGTCGGCGAGCCGACCGAGGAGATGCGAGACCGCTTCACCCGGGTGCTCAAGGGTCACATCGCCATCGCCACCGCGGTCTTTCCCGAGAACACGAGCGGCGCCCAGCTCGACCCGCTGGCCCGCACGGCACTCTGGCAGGCCGGCCTCGATTTCGATCACGGCACCGGCCATGGCGTCGGCAGCTATCTATCGGTGCACGAAGGCCCGGCCCGCATCTCCAAGCTCGGTCACGTCGCGCTCCGACGCGGCATGATCCTCTCGAACGAGCCCGGCTATTACAAAACTGCCGCCTATGGCATCCGGATCGAGAACCTGGTGCTGGTGATTGCAGCGCCTGAGCCGGTCGGTGCCGAAAAGCCGCTCAACGCCTTCGAAACCCTTACGCTCGCGCCGATCGATCGGCGGCTCGTCGAGCCAAGCATGCTGACGAGCAAGGAGCGCTGCTGGCTCGACAGCTATCATGAGCGCGTGCACGAGATCATCGGCCCGCTGGTCGATCCGCCGACGCGCAAGTGGCTCGAACGAGCCACGCAACCGTTGGGTCCGGCGTCGCGGAGGCAGAAGCGACGCCGTCCGCCTGCAAAGAAGCGGAAACGGTCACGCCGAAAAAACTAGCGAACCTCGGACAGTGCAACTCAACTGGGAACCGCCAATTCACGGTCGTTTCGACTATATTCATGGTCGTTTCGACTATTGTGACGGACCAATGGAGATGCAGCGATGCCTTTGGATCGATGGACCAAGCTCGTGCTTACAGCAATCGCCCTGGCGCTTGCCGTAATTGCGTGGAAACTGCCGATGTCAGAATCAAGCTATGCGCAAAGTGGAGTATGCGGGGGAACTGGTTTTAATCCTTGTTACGTCTCCACGGCGGGGGAGGACTATCTGAACGTCAGGGTCGTCAACCGGTAAACCCGACCCAAGCGTCCATTATGCCACTGTTCATCGAGACCTATCGTGGCGCCGTACGTCGAGAAGACTGCGACGATCTTGGCCATATGAACGTACAACACTATTTCGCGGCAGTCAGCGATGGCATGTTTGCGATGATGAGCCGTTTGGGCCTAACGCTTGAGAAAATTCAACGCCGGCAAATATCATTTGCTGTTGTACACGCGGAGACTGATTTTCACCGCGAATTGCGATCCGGGGACCTGATGCTGCTGGAGTCAACCGTCCTGAAGCTTGGCGACAAGTCAGCAACGTTCCAACACAGGCTGAGAAATATATCGACCGATTGCGTCGCTATGACCACGGACTTCTAAGTGCGTACTGCTGGATCTCCGAAGACGAGAGGCAATTTCGATTCCCGATGACATATGGGCTGCCGCTGAAGAACTGGCTGGTGCATAAGTCAGCACCTGCTTACCGGGAGATCAGTTTCAGCCACTCGTCCTCGGTGAGGACCTTCACGCCATGTTTCTTGGCCTCGGCGAGCTTCGACCCCGCACCCGGCCCGGCGATGACATAATCGGTCTTCTTCGAGACGGAGCCGGCCGCCTTGGCGCCGAGGCGCTCGGCCTGCGCCTTGGCTTCCTCGCGTGTCATTTTTTCCAGCGCTCCGGTGAAGACGACGGTCTTGCCGGCAACCGCGCTGTCGGTCTTCGGCTTCTCGACGTCGAGCACCTCGACCTGCTTCTTCAGTCGCTCGACGATGCCGCGATTGTGGCTTTCCCCGAAATAGGCCTTCACCGCCTCGATGACTGTGTCGCCGATCTGGTCGAGCGCATCCATGTCGGTGGCAGCCTCGGCGTCGCCTTTGGCGACCTTCAGGCCAGCGTCGTGGAATGCCTGCCAGGAGCCATAGCCGCGGGCGAGCGCCAGCGCCGTCGTCTCCCCGACGTGGCGGATGCCGAGCGCGTAGATGAACCGGTCGAGCGCGATCGTCCGGCGTGCATCGATGGCGTCGAACAGGTTGCGCACCGACGTTTCGCCATAGCCTTCCTCCTCGAGCAGGTCTTTCCTGTGCTTTCTCTCGAGGGTGAAGATCTCGGCCGGCTCCTTGATCCACCCTTTCTCGAAGAACAGCTCGATCTGTTTCTCGCCCAGGCCTTCGATATCGAAGGCGCGCCGCGAGCAGAATAGCTTCAGGTGCTCGATCTTCTGATACGGACAGGCGAATTCACCGGTGCAGCGGGCGCGGGCACCCTCCTCGCCGGTCGCGGTCTCTTCGCGCACCACATCAGTGTGCAGATAGCACGGGCACTTCTTCGGGAAATGATAGGGCTTTGCGCTTTTCGGGCGCTTGTCGATCACAACATCGACGATCTGCGGGATGACGTCGCCCGCGCGCTGGACAATCACGGTGTCGCCGATGCGAATATCGCGGCCTCCGCGCAACGCTTCGCCTTTGCCGCCAATGCCCTTGATATAATCCTCGTTGTGCAGCGTGACGTTCTGCACGATCACGCCCCCGACCCCGACCGGCTCGAGCTTTCCCACCGGGGTGAAAGCGCCGGTGCGGCCGACCTGAATCTCGATGTCCTTGAGCACCGTCATGGCGCGTTCGGCCGGAAATTTGTGCGCGACGCCCCAGCGTGGCGTCCTCGACACGAAGCCGAGCCGCTCCTGCCAGTCGATGCGATCGACCTTGTAGACGACACCATCGATATCGTAGTCGAGCTCGGCGCGTTCCTCCTCGATCTTGCGATGAAAGGCGATCAGCTCATCGGTCGTACGGCAGAGTCTGGTCAGCGGATTGGTCTTGAAGCCGCAGGCCTCGAACCATTTGATCATGCCGGTCTGGGTGTCTGCCGGCATGTCGCTCATTTCGCCCCAGGCATAGGCGAAGAAGCCAAGCGGGCGCGACGCCGTGATCTTGGGATCCTTCTGGCGCAGCGAGCCCGCTGCGGAGTTGCGCGGGTTGGCGAAAATCTGGCCGCCGGACGCCTTCTGACGCTCGTTCAATTCAAGAAAGGCGTGCTTGGTCATGTAGACTTCGCCGCGCACCTCGCAGACTTTAGGCACGTTGCGGCCCTTGAGCTTCTGCGGCACGTCCTTGAGCGTGCGGATATTGGCGGTGACGTCTTCACCCTCGGCACCGTCGCCGCGCGTGGCAGCGGTTACCAGCTCGCCGCCCTCGTAACGGAGCGACATCGACAGGCCATCGATTTTCGGTTCGGCGCTGAACGCAACCTTTTCGCTCTCGTCGAGCTTCAGGAAACGCCGGATGCGGGCAACGAAGTCGACAACGTCCTCATCCGAGAAAGCGTTGTCAAGCGACAGCATCGGCACCGCGTGCCGCACCTTCTTGAACCTGCCGCTGGGCGCGGCTCCGACTTTCAGTGAGAGTGATTCAAGCGTGCGCAGATCGGGGAAGCGCTCCTCGATGGCGCTGTAGCGCGCCCGCAACGCATCGTATTCAGCATCAGTGATGCTCGGCCGGTCTTCCTGGTAATAGCGCTTGTCATGCTGGGCGATTTCAGCCGTCAAGCGCGCATGCTCGACCTTCGCCTGCTTGGCGGTGAGTTCAGAAACCGGAACTATGCTTGGGTTTTTAACGGCCATTTTCCCGTCATGGCCGGGCTTGTCCCGGCCATCCACGCCTTGCTGGCAGGAATTTAAAGACGTGGATGCCCGGCACAAGGCCGGGCATGACAGAGAATGCGTTGCTTGCTTAGCTCGCCGCCTTGATCAAGCGCTCGGCGGCGGCGCGTGCCTCGTTGGTGATCTCGGCTCCGGCCAGCATGCGCGCAACTTCCTCGCGCCGGCGTTCCGCCGCCAGTTCGGTAACACGGGTTGCGACGCGCTTGCCCTTCTCCAGCGCATCCTTGGTGATCAAATAATGATGGTCGGCGCGTGCCGCCACCTGCGGCGCATGCGTCACCGCCAGCACCTGCACGCCCCGCGCAAGCTTCGCCAGCCGCAAACCGATGGCATCGGCGACCGCACCGCCCACCCCGGTGTCGATTTCATCGAACACCAGGGTCGGCGCCGAGCCGCGGTCGGCAAGGACGACCTTCAGCGCGAGCAAAAAGCGCGCAAGCTCGCCGCCGGAAGCCACTTTCATCAGCGGTCCGGGCCGCGTCCCGGGATTGGTCTGCACCCAGAATTCCACGCGGTCGATGCCGTTCGGCCCTGCGGCGGCCGGATCGATGTCGAGCTGGGTCGAGAACTTCGCGCGATCGAGCTTGAGCGGCTTGAGTTCGGCATTGACCGCCTTATCGAGCGCGGACGCGGCCTTGCCGCGCGCTTTGGACAGTGCATCGGCGGCTTTGCGATAGGCGGCGTCGGCCTCGCCGGCCGCCAGCTCCAGCGCCTTGAGCCTGTCCTCGCCTGCATCGATCAAAGCGATATCGGCATTGTATTTGCGGGCAAGCTCCGCCAGATCGTCCACCGGGACATTGTATTTGCGCGCCGCCGCCCGCAGCGCGAACAGCCGTTCCTCGATGCGCTCGAGCTCGGCCGGGTCGAAATCGGCCGCCCGCAACGCGGCCTCAAGCTGGGCGCGGGTCTCGTCCAGCGCGTTGAGCGCCGTGTCGAGCGCCTTCACGGTGGGTTCGATCAATCCGGGCGCCTGCGGCGCGCGCCGCTCCAGGCGCCGGACGACGCCTGACAGCGCGGGCACGCTGGAATTCGCGCCGGCAATAACCTCATGCGCGTCGCGCAGATCTTCCGCGACCTTCTCGGCCTGCATCATGGAGGTTCGCCGCTCGGCGAGCGCTGTCTCCTCGCCGCCTTGCGGCGCGAGCTTGTTAAGCTCGTCAACCGAATGGCGCAGCCAGTCACCCTCACGCTTAGCGCGTTCGACCTCGGCGCGATGGGCGTCGGCCGCCTCGCGCGCGTCGCGCCGTGCCTGCCAGAGCGTTTCGACCTCCGAAGCCTGACTTTCCAGCCCGCCGAACGCGTCGAGCAGTCGCCGGTGCGCGGCGGCGTCGGTCAGCGCGCGCTCGTCGTGCTGGCCATGAATTTCGACCAGCGCGCTCCCGAGTTGCTTAAGCACTTGCACGCTCACCGGCTGGTCGTTGACGAAGGCGCGCGTTCGTCCGTCGGACAGCTGCACGCGGCGAAGGATCAATTCGTCTTCCGGCGAAATGTCATTGGCCGCGAGTAGCGCGCGCGCCGGATGGCCTTGCGCGACGTCGAAGACGGCCGTCACCTGCCCCTGTTCGAGCCCCTGGCGCACCAGCGTCTGATCGCCACGCCCACCCAGGGCCAGCGCGAAAGCATCGAGCAGGATCGATTTGCCGGCGCCGGTCTCACCGGTGAGCGCGGCGAGGCCGTCGGCAAAATCGATGTCGAGCCGCTCGATCAGAACGATGTCGCGAATGGACAGTCGGGAGAGCATAGGAACTCGGCCCTGCAGATTCGCCATCATTAAAGACGCGGAAGGCCGGCACAAGGCTTGTCCTCGGGCCGGCCCTTACGCTGTGAATCCAATCTGCCGGGCGCTAACCCACGATGCCCTTGAAGGCCTTGCTGATCCAGGAGCCCTGATTTTCCTTGGGCTCCACCCCGCCGGTCTTCACCACGGCATAAGCGTGCTTGTACCACTGGCTGTCCGGAAAATTGTGCCCGAGCACGGCGGCGGCGGTCTGTGCCTCGTCGACGACACCAAGCGCCATGTAACTTTCCGTCAAACGCATGAGCGCTTCTTCGACGTGACGGGTGGTCTGGTATTTCGTGATAACGACTTTGAAACGGTTGATGGCGCCGGTGTAATCCTTCTTCTTCAGATAATAGCGCCCGATGTCCATTTCCTTGCCGGCCAACTGGTCACGCGCGACTTCGATCTTCTGTTTCGAGCTGCTCGCATACTCGGTCGTCGGATATTTCCGGATCACCTCTTCGAGTGCGGCAAGCGCTCTTTCCGTGCGCGCCTGGTCGCGGGTGACGTCCGGAATTTCTTCGAAGTAGGAAGAAGCGATCAAGTATTGAGCATAGGCAGCATCCTGGCTGCCGGGATGCAGAGTGACGTACCGCTTCGCCGCGTTCACGCAGTCATCGTATTCGCCGGCTTGATAGTAGGCGTAGGCTGACATGAGCAGCGATTTGCGCGCCCACTCGGAATAAGGGTGCTGGCGGTCGACTTCCTCGAACTTCTTGACGGCGTCTCTGGCGTCCTTCTTCGCGTTGAGAAGATAGAGGCCCTCGTTGTAGAGCCGGTCGGCAGGTTCGTCGGGTGGCGTATCATCCTTTTTAGCGAACACGTCGAAGCTGCTACACGCACCGAGGCTCGCGGCCACCATCGCGACAGCCAGCATGCGCACGAAGCATGACCACCCCCAACATTCTGGCTGTGTGGTCATGTCTGCGGTGCCCTGGGGCACGGCGTCCTTGGCTGCAAAAGTTTCGAACACGACCCTCTACGCGAACGTGTCGCTTCCCCCGCTTGCCCGGTTCCCAACGGCGGCGATTGCGCCGGTTTATACGAAACTGCAGGCTCTCGCCATGCGACTAAGCCGACATTCGGCCCGGATTAAGGCGAAGGTTAAGGCCAAATCGCTAGATTTTCAGGACACTTCTGGCCCATAGGCCGGTGCCACAAGGCCGGTCACCAGGCTGGCGCTGCCGCGGGTGCGGCGAACCGGTTCGGCCGCTTCCACCACCCGCCAGGCGCTCCGATCAGACATCAGCGCGGACAGCACCGCGTGATTGAGCTTGTGGCCGCCACGGACGGTCTTGTAGGCCGCCAGGAGCGGCTGACCCGCGAGCGCGAGATCCCCGATCGCGTCCAATACCTTGTGCCGCACGAACTCGTCGGCAAACCGCAGGCCTTCCGGATTGAGTACGCGGTCTTCGCTGACTACGAGCGTATTCTCGAATGATGCGCCCAGCGCGTAGCCTGCGCTCCACAGCTTCGACACGTCGCGCATGAAGCCAAATGTTCTTGCGCGCGCGATCTCGCGGCGGAACGTGTCGGGCTCGATGTCGAGTGAAAGCGCCTGCTGGCCGATTAACGGGTGATCGAAATCGATCTCGGCTTCGACGCGGAAGCCGTGCTGATACGGGCGCAATTCGCCGTAGGCGCCGTCCTTGGACACCGAGACCGGCTTGATGACTTCGATGTAGCGGCGCGGCAACGCCCGCGCTGTCAGGCCCGCCTGATCAATCGCGTCGACGAAGGCGGCCGCACTGCCGTCCATGATCGGAACTTCCGGCCCGTCAATCTCAACAACGACGTTGTCGACATAGAGGCCGCGCAACGCCGCCAGCAGATGCTCCGCCGTCGAGCAAAGCGGGCCCTTGGCATCGCCAAGCACCGTGGCGAATTCGGTAGCGGTCACGGCGCGCACGTCGGCGTGGATCTCGCGCTCGATCGCACCGTCAGCCGCAATGCGCTGGAAAACGATGCCGGCATCGTCGTCGGCCGGATGAAGCGTAAGAGTGACCGGGAGGCCGGAATGAACGCCGATGCCTGAGACGGCAACCGGGTGGCGTAGCGTTGTCTGCTTAGCGCCCTTCATCTACCCAACTTCCGCCGGCCATGCAGCCTGCGGCCCCATCCCCAAGGCCCTCTAGGGGCCATATTTCTGCCTTCGTCGCCGCCGCCGTTAAGCTTAGGCGGCATCCCCCGGAGACTCGAAAAGTCCCTTTCGCCGCTGAAACTTAGGCCATCGGTGGGGGGCCTCCAACTCACGCTTTCTTACCGTCTGTTACTCTTTTTTGCCGCATTTGCGGGTCCGCTGGCGGCAGCTGGCCCTGAATTTTCCGGGCCAGGGCCGTGGTCATTGTTTCTTCACGGCCCTTTCGCCGGTTACGGCTGTCGAAAAGTTATGTTTGTTCAGGCCGTTAGCATGACCCCATAACGAGCCAGCGGCCCCGCCCTGGAAACCAGAGCGGGGCCGCTGCAGCAAGTCATGGCGTCAGTTGGCCTGGCGGCGGAGGAAAGCCGGGATATCAAGCTGGTCTTCCTCGCCGGAATTATGCACAGGCGCGTTGCGGCCGTGCGGGTCGAGGCCGTGCGGGGCGCTTCGGCGCGCATATTCCGAGACCGGCTCGGGCGGGCGGCCTTCCGGGTGGCGAGCGCTGGGACGCTGCGGCGGGCGCTCATATTGCGGCGCGGGCCGCGCCGGCCGCGGCATTGGCGCCGCAGGCGGTGCTTCGTTATCCGCACGGCGGCCGAGGCCGACCGAGGCCAGGCGCTGCATCAGCGACATGCGGCGCTTCTCGGGATGATCGTCGGCAATCTCGCCGCGTTGTGCCCGGATCTCGTTTTGCGCAGGCAACGGCAGCTCATCGATGCGCGGCATCCGCGGCGTGCGCGCCATGCGCTCCGGCGCCGGCGGTATGAACGCCGCCGGCATATGCGGCTCGGCCGGCGCTTCCGCCTGTGCCGGCTCGAACAGAGACGGCTTCATCGGCATTGGCCGGATCGACACGTCTTCGATCGCGGTCGGCGGCAGGATGGCGGCCGCAACCGCGGCATGCGCGGCGGATTCAACGGACGGCGCCGCGTGCGCCGTCGCCGCGGTCCGCTCGATGCGGTCGGCGATGCGCCGGCTGTCGTTGCGGATCTTGCCGGCAAGCTCCTTGAGCGCGCTTTCAGCAGGCTGCGCCTGCCGCTCGCGACCCGTGTTGTCGATGCCGGTGGCCACCACGGAGACACGGATGATGCCCTCGAGCGTCTCGTCGAACGTCGCGCCGACGATGATGTTGGCGTCCTGATCGACTTCCTCGCGGATGCGGGTCGCCGCTTCGTCGACTTCGTAAAGGGTCAGATCCTTGCCGCCCGTGATGGAGATCAGCAGACCCCTGGCGCCTTTCATCGAGGCATCGTCGATGAGCGGATTGGAGATCGCAGCTTCGGCGGCGGTCAGCGCGCGCTTCTCGCCGGACGCTTCGCCGGTGCCCATCATGGCCTTGCCCATCTCGCGCATCACGGCGCGCACATCGGCAAAGTCGAGATTGATGAGGCCTTCTTTGACCATCAGGTCGGTGATGCAGGCCACGCCTGAATAGAGGACCTGGTCCGCCATCGCGAAGGCATCGGCAAACGTGGTCTTTTCGTTGGCAACCCGGAACAGGTTCTGGTTCGGGATGATCAACAGCGTGTCGACCACCTTCTGCAGCTCGACAATTCCGGCTTCGGCAAAGCGCATGCGGCGCTGGCCTTCGAAGTGGAAGGGCTTGGTGATGACGCCGACGGTGAGAATACCGAGCTCGCGCGCGGTCTTTGCAATGATCGGCGCAGCGCCCGTTCCGGTGCCGCCGCCCATGCCGGCCGTGACGAACACCATGTGAGCGCCCGTGAGGTGATCGCGAATTTCGTCGATCACTTCCTCTGCCGCGGCGCGCCCAACTTCGGGCTGAGAGCCCGCGCCGAGACCTTCGGTCACCTGGGTGCCCATTTGAATGATGCGTTCGGCCTTGGACATCGTAAGCGCCTGCGCATCCGTGTTGGCGACGACGAAGTCGACGCCCTGCAGGCCCGCCGCGATCATGTTGTTGACTGCATTGCCGCCGGCGCCGCCGACGCCAAAGACGGTGATGCGAGGTTTCATCTCGCGAATATCGGGAATCGTCAGGTTGATGGTCATGTTTGCCTCATGATTGCACGGGCAGCAGGCCTTGCGCCGCGCCGGAGGCGCCAATGCAATTGCAAGCCGCCGAACTGAGCCGGTCCGCCACCGGCCATTCGTGGTTCTGTTGATGAAGGGTCAGAAGCTTTCGCGTAGCCATCGTCCGACCCGTGCCATGTAACCGCCCGTTCCTGTCATCAATTGCCGCGTTCGCCGCGGTTCGAAGTGTTCGAGATGGGCTGCCTGAGGATAGACAAGCAGTCCGGCCGCAACCGCAAAGGCAGGCCCTTTTGCCGCTTCCGGCAA
>JBKPRE010000125.1:0-10082 GCA_046734435.1 Pseudomonadota bacterium
CACAGCGACGCTCGGCACGCTCCCGGAGGCGACCTATGTCGTCGTGCACGAGATACCGGCGCAAGCCTGGGGTTATGCCGGAAAGACCCAGGAAGCGCGCCGGCAGTTGAAGCAAGCTTCGTGAGGAGATACCGCCATGCCTCTGGTTCGAATTTCACTGATGCAGGGAAAACCAGCTAACTACCGCGCCGCGGTCGGTACGGCGGTGCATAAAGCGATGGTTGAGACCATCAATGTCCCGCCGCTCGACCACTTTCAGGTGATCACCGAACATCCACGCAGCGACATCGTCTATGACCCCGCCTATCTCGACATCAAGCGGACCGACAATGTCGTCTTCATCCAGATCACGCTGAACGCGGGTCGCACGACCGAAATGAAGCGCGCGCTCTACAAACGGCTCGTGGAACTGCTTGCTAAAGAGCCAGGCATCCGGCCGGAGGACGTCGTGATCAATCTCGTCGAAGTCGGCAAGGAGAACTGGTCATTCGGCAACGGCATTGCGTCATACGCGCAATAACGAAACAAGCCGGATTACATGTTGGGATAGTTCGGCCCGCCGCCGCCTTCGGGAGGAACCCAGGTGATGTTCTGGCTGGGATCCTTGATATCGCACGTTTTGCAGTGGACGCAGTTCTGCGCGTTGATCACGAATTTCGGAATCCCCGCCTCCTCCACCCACTCATAAACGCCCGCCGGACAATAACGTGCCGACGGACCCCCAAATACGTCGTGCTCGGACGCTTTCTGGAGGGCAGGATCGGCGACGTGCAGGTGGACCGGTTGATCCTCCTCGTGGTTGGTGTTGGACAGAAATACAGATGAAAGACGATCGAAGGTGAGCTTGCCGTCCGGCTTGGGATAAGCAATCGGGGCGCACTCAGATGCAGGCTTAAGCGAGGCGTAGTCCGGCTTGCCGTGCTTGAGCGTGCCGAATAGCGAAAAGCCGAGCAGGGTGTTCGTCCACATATCGAGCCCGCTGAGGCCGACGCCGATAACGGTACCGAAGCGCGTGAGAAGCGGCTTGACGTTACGCACCTTCCACAGATCCTTGCCAATCGAAGAAGTACGCCAAGCTTTCTCATAACCCGAGAGTTCGTCGTGCGCGCGACCTGCCTTGAGCGCTTCCGCGCAGGCCTCCGCCGCCAGCATGCCCGACGTCATCGCATTGTGCGTGCCCTTGATACGCGGCAAGTTCACGAAGCCGGCCGCACAGCCGACAAGCGCGCCTCCGGGAAAAACAAGCTTCGGTACGGATTGGAAGCCGCCTTGCGTGATTGCGCGCGCGCCGTACGCGATGCGCTTGCCACCTTCAAAGGTACCGCGCACAAGCGGATGGGTCTTGAAGCGCTGAAATTCCTCGAACGGCGAGAGATAGGGATTGTCGTAGCCGAGCGGCACCACGAACCCGACGGAAACGAGGTTATCTTCGTAATGGTAGATGAATGAGCCGCCGCTGAGCGAGGTGCCGAGCGGCCAGCCAAATGAGTGCTGGGTCAGACCCGGCACGTGCTTTTCCGGCGCGACCTGCCAGATCTCCTTGAGGCCGATTCCGAATTTCGGGACGTCGCGGTCTTTCGACAGGTCGAAGCGCTTCAGAAGGATTTTGGAGAGGCTGCCACGCACTCCCTCTGCGAACAGCGTGTATTTCGCGCGCAATTCCATGCCGCGCGTGAAACCGTCCTTGTGTGTGCCGTTTTTGGCAACGCCCATATCGCCGGTCGCGATGCCCGCGACGGCGCCATTTTGATCGAACAGAACATCCGTCGCTGCAAAGCCCGGATAAATCTCCACACCGAGCGCCTCGGCCTTGGCCGCAAGATATTTACAGACGAGGCCCAATGAACCGATGAAACAGCCGTGATTGCTCATCAATGGTGGCGCAAATATCAGCGGAAAACGAATCGAGCCCTTTTCGGTAAGCCAGTAAAAACGGTCGTCGGTTACTTCGGTCTTGAGAGGCTTCTCGGGATCGGCACGCCATTCGGGCAGCAGGCGATCAAGTGCCGAAGGATCGATCACGACGCCGGACAGAATGTGGGCGCCGACTTCGGAGCCCTTCTCCACGACAACAACCGAGATTTCGGCATTGAGCTGCTTGAGACGGATCGCGGCCGCCAGTCCGGCGGGACCGGCGCCGACGACAACAACGTCGAATTCCATTGCCTCTCGTGCAGGCAACTCGGCCATGAATTTCTCCCAAGCCATTCTCTACTTTTGCACATGGGTCGGCAATCGCGTGACCTCCATGCTAATGTGCATAAATGGTTCCCGGTCACGAAAGTTCGGCGCGCGATCTGCTTGATTTCTATATCGAGGCAGGTGCCGACGCGCCTGTCGGCGAGAAACCGGTTGATCGATTTGCAGCCGCAGACGCGGTTTTGCCTGCGCAGGCCCCAATTGCGGCTACAGCGCGGGCCGAGCCCGCGGCAAGTGCCCTCTCACCCCTCGCACCTCCTGCCCCCGATGAAGCGGCCATGGCCGCGCGTGACGCCGCAAAGCGTGCGGCAACGCTCGACGAACTGCGCGCTGTGCTCGACAGGTTCGATGGTTGTGCCCTCAAGGCAACCGCGACTCAGCTGGTCTTCGCGGACGGGAATCCCGAAGCACGGCTCATGTTTGTCGGTGAAGCGCCGGGACGCGACGAAGACATCGAGGGGCTGCCTTTCGTCGGGCGGTCCGGCAAATTGCTCGACCGCATGCTGGCGGCGATCGGTCTCGATCGCAAATCGGTTTACATTGCCAATATCGTGCCCTGGCGGCCGCCGGGCAACCGCACGCCGACCCCGCAAGAGTCGCAAATCTGCCTGCCCTTCATCTCACGTCAGATCGAACTGGCCGACCCGGACATTCTGGTCTGTCTCGGCGGCCCGTCGGCGCAAACGCTGCTCGGCATCAAGGAAGGCATCACCAAGACGCGCGGGCGCTGGTTCACCTTCAATACCGGAAAACGCGAAATCCGCGCCATGCCGACGTTTCATCCGGCCTTCCTGCTGCGCAGCCCGCTGCAGAAGCGCTTCGCCTGGCGCGACTTCCTGGCAATCAAGAAAGCACTCAGCTAGCCGGTCACCGCGAATTTGATCGCGAACAGCACCGCGAGCACAATGACCGCTGGCGACGCCTCGCGGGCCTTGCCGGAGATGATCTTGGCGAGCGCGTAAGTGATGAAGCCAAGGCCGATGCCGGTCGCGATCGAATACGTCAACGGCATGGTGATCGCGGTAACGACGGCCGGCGCATACTCCGTGATGTCCTCCCAGTCGATCTCCGCCAATCCGCGTGCCATCACGCAGGCGACATAGAGTAACGCGGCTGCCGAGGCATAGGCAGGAACCATTCCCGCGAGCGGCGCAAAGAACAGCGCCAGTATAAAGAACAACGCGACGAAGGCTGCCGTCAGTCCCGTACGTCCTCCCGCGGACACGCCGGCCGCGCTTTCTATGTAGCTTGTGGTCGTCGATGTGCCGATGACGGCGCCGAACATGGCCGCGAAACTGTCGGATATCAGCGCCTCTTTCATCCGCGCGAGCTTGCCGTTTTTCATCAGGCCGGTGCGGTGCGTCACACCGATCAACGTGCCGGCGTTGTCGAACACGTCGATGAACAGGATCGAAAACACCACGATCAGGAACGTGAGTTCCCAGAGCCGCGAGAAATCAAGTTGCAGAAGCGTCGGCGCGATGGACGGCGGCATTGAAACCACGCCGGTGAACTTCGCGAGCTCGAATGGCAAGCCAATGATCGTTGCGGCGAGAATACCGATCAAAGTGCCGCCCAGAACGCGCCTGAAGTTGAGGGCGGCGATCAGGACGAAGCCGAGCAGCATCAGGTACGCTTCCGGATTTCTCAGATCGCCGAGAGTGACCAGCGTCGCAGGATGATCGACCACAACCTTCGCTTCTTCGAGCGCGATGATCCCCAGAAACATGCCGACGCCGGCGGACACCGCAAGCTTCAGGTTCTGCGGAATGGAATCGATGACATATTGCCGGATGCGGAACACAGAGATCAGGAAGAACAGCACGCCCGAGCAAAACACGGCGGCAAGCGCCTGCTGCCAAGTGTACTTGTAGGTCAGCACCACCGTGAAGGCGAAGAAGGCGTTGATGCCCATGCCCGGCGCCAGCGCGATCGGATAGTTCGCGTAAAGCGCCATCACGAAAGTGCTGACCGCCGCGGCGACGCAAGTCGCGACGAAGACCGCGCCCTGGTCCATCCCTGCCTTTCCGAGAATGATGGGGTTCACGAAGACGATGTAGACCATCGTCAGAAACGTGGTCACGCCGGCAATGAATTCGGTCCGAACGTCGGTGCCCTGCTGCGCAAGGCCGAAATAGCGATCCAGCGCCGCGGCGAAGGGAGCCTCGTTCTTTGAGTTTGCCCTTTTGGCCATGTCCACCCCTCCAGCAAGCGCCCGATGGTAAATCTAACCCGCGACATCCGGCTCGTCAGAAGCGATTGAGGCGCTGTGGATAGCTTGGAGGCAGCCGTTTCCGCTTCGATTTATCGCAGGAATGGAACGCAATAGGCTCGCCATGATTTAACGGCCACGCCTATACTTCTACGAGCGACATCCAGTCGGAGGGTGTGATGGATTTTGATCCTGTCCTGCTGGCCCGCCTGCAATTCGCCTTTACGATCATCTTTCACATCATTTTCCCGAGCTTCACGATCGGGCTGTCGGCCTATCTTGCGACCCTCGGAGTGATGTGGCTGCGCAGCGGCAACGACCGCTACCAGCATTTGATGCGGTTCTGGACGAAGATTTTCGCCGTGTCATTTGCGATGGGCGTCGTTTCCGGAATTGTCCTGTCATACCAGTTCGGCACAAACTGGAGCCGCTTCTCGGTCGCGACCGGCAACGTGCTGGGACCGTTGCTCGGCTATGAGGTGTTGGCAGCATTTTTCCTCGAGGCGACATTCCTCGGGATCTTGCTCTTCGGGTTCAATCGCGTGCCGCCCTGGCTCTACGTCTTGTCGGCGGCGGTAGTCGCCACAGGCACGGCCATCTCGGCATTCTGGATACTGTCCGCCAACAGCTGGATGCAGACGCCGACAGGCCACGAAATCCGCGATGGCATCGCCTACCCCGTCGATTGGCTAAAGGTCATTTTCAATCCAAGTTTTCCCTACCGGTTCGCGCATATGCTCAACGCGGCCTACCTCACGACTGGATTCGTCGTGCTCGCGGTTGGCGCACGTTATCTCGTGGCCGGACGGCACATCGAGGAAGGCCGCACCATGCTCCGCATGGCGATCGGCCTGACCGCAATTCTTGCGCCTTTACAATTGGTGCTCGGCGACCAGCACGGGCTCAACACGCTCGAACACCAGCCGATCAAAGTGGCAGCCATGGAAGCGCATTGGGACGGAGGCAAGCCCGGCGACTTCCACATCTTCGCGTGGCCCGACGAAGTAGCGGGGGTCAACCGTTTTGAATTGTCGATTCCGAAGGCGGCCTCGCTCGTCTTGACACACCGAATGAATGGATTGTTTCCGGGTCTTAACAGCGTGCCGGCTTCAGATCGCCCGCCTGTGAAGATTGTCTTCTTCGCCTTCCGCATCATGCTGGCGGTCGGATCCTTCATGATCGCTGCTGCCTTGTTCGGTGCGTTCCTGTGGTGGCGTGGCACGCTGTTCGAGACGCGCTGGTATTTGCGCGTGATGGCACACAGTTGGTGGGTCGGCTTCGTTGGAGTGATCGCTGGCTGGATCGTTACCGAGTGCGGACGTCAGCCCTGGATCGTGCACGGAATCATGCGCACGGCGGACGCGACGTCTCCTGTCCCGGGCGCGACCATTGCAGGCACGCTGGCTCTTTTCGTGCTGGCATATGGCGTCGTGTTCTGGTTCGGCATTTACTACATCAACCGGCTGATTGCGCAGGGACCGGAGCAGATCGCGGCCGAGACGGGATATTTCTCACCGAGCCCGATTTCAGCTGCGCAGGACGCCGGCCGCAAAGCAATGCAACGCTGATGGGAGCGAAACCATGGAATGGTATCTCCCGCTAATCTGGGCCGCGGTGATCGGCATCGCCGTTGTCATGTACGTGCTGCTGGACGGCTTCGATCTTGGCATCGGCATCCTATTTCCGTTCGCGGCGAACGAGGTCGAGCGCGACCAGATGACGCGTTCGATCGCACCATACTGGGACGGCAACGAGACATGGCTGGTGCTCGGCGGCGCCGGATTGTTTGTGGCTTTTCCAAAAGCCTATGCCGTCATCATGCCGGCTTTCTATGTGCCGGTCATCGTGATGCTGCTGGCACTGGTCTTTCGCGGCATTGCATTTGAATTTCGTCACGTTTCGCGCAGCAAGACAGGCTGGAATATCGCTTTTGCGGCCGGGTCGACGGTCGCAACATTCGCGCAGGGTGTCATCCTCGGCAGTCTGATCCAGGGCGTTTCGGTGCGCGACGGCGCGTATAGCGGCGGCTCATTCGATTGGGCAACGCCATTTGCACTCGTCTGCGGGCTTTCGCTGATCGCCGGTTATGGCTTGCTAGGCGCAACGTGGCTCGTGATGAAAACGGAAGGGCCGGTTGCCGAACGTGCGCGCGCATACGCCAAGACGTTGTTGATGGCGGTGCTCGCATCGATGGTTGTGGTGAGTTTATGGACGCCGCTCACCGAGCCACGCGTCGCGGTACGCTGGTTCTCGTTGCCGAATTTTTATTTCCTGTGGCCGGTGCCCGTCGTGACTGCGCTGATTGCCTATCTTGAATGGCGCTGGCTCGAGGCGCGGCGCGACGTTGCCCCATTCCTGGCGACGATGGCCCTGTTCCTGCTCGGCTATCTGGGACTCGTGATCTCGAATTTTCCGTATCTGGTGCCGCCGTCGCTCACGGTTTGGGACACCGCAGCCGTTCCGGCCAGCCAGATCTTCATGCTGCTAGGCACTTTGCTGCTGCTGCCGATCGTGATCGGCTACATCGTATTCATCTACTGGCTGTTCCGCGGCAAGGTTCGCCAAGGCGAAAGCTATCACTGAGACGCAGGCGGCCGCAGCATCGACCAGCCGATGCGAATGAGCGGCAAGACGCCCTGCACCGTGCGCGGAAACGAGCGCGGCACCTCGGTCACGAGATCAGGAAATTGCGTCTTAAGCGTCGCAGGAGGCGTGCCAGTGTTATCGGCAGCCGGCCAGACAAGGATGCCGCCATGCGTGCGGAAATCTGCGGGAGTGGCCCAGGGGCTGCGGTGAGGCGCCCACGCAAAATAAACGTGTGGCCGTTTCGGAGCGGCGAGCGCGATCAGCGGTGCAAGCCGCGGATCGCCGCTCAGATATGCGAGCGGCTTGCCGGTGCGGCGCTGAAAAATGTCTCCGTAGAATTGCCCTTCCGCGCTGGCCGGCTGCATGATTCTGAGATCGATCCCGACGATCCAGGGGGAGATGGCAAGGCCGATCACGACCAAAGCTGGCGGCGCGAACAGCAGACCGAACCAGGCCGAGGAGACCAATCTTTCGCGATAGAGCAGGATCTTGTCGCCAGCGGCGAGAACAACCGCAAGCCCCGAGAGCACGACGATCGGCGTAATACGATCCAACGTACCGAGGCGATTGCTGACAAAGACGACCGCAATCGCGACCAAAGCAGGTGCAATGGCAAACAAATAGACGAAAGCGCGCGCGAGTGGCTCAACGGGATGTCGCTCGATCTCCGGCGCGCGCTCACGGGGATGACGCGGCCAACCGCTCGCTAGCGTGACGAGGAGCGCGAGCCCGAGATGCGTCAGAAGCAGCACGGCGAAGAGCCAAATGCCCGGCGCCAGCCGTCCCGTTGCGCCGACGTTCTCGTCGAAGCCTTCCAAGACCAGCGAAAGATTTGAGCCCAGCCAGAGCGCATGCGGAAAGACGACGATGAAGAGAAGGATCAGCGCGATCCACGGTTCAGGATGCAAGAGGGATGCGCGACCGCGCGGCGTCAATGGAGCGAAGACGACGAACAGGACGAAAAGGATCAGGCCTGCGTAGCTTGCAAGCATAAGGAGACCGAGAACAAGCGCAAGCAGGAACCAGTAACCGCGGCGCCTCTCGCCGAGGGCGCGCCAGTAGTAAAGCAGCGCCAAGGCCCACAAGGGGGCAGCGAGAATCGCCGGTCCGAAGTCCGGGCTCGGCACCGAGAATGCGGCAATGCCCACCATCAGCAGCACGGCAAGAACCGCGTGGCGTATGCCGACGATCGCGCAGCCGAGCCTGAACACGGCCCAATAGGCGAGGACCATGCAAACTTGCGCCAGGGTATAGAGCCCGAAGGTCCCTGCGATCCGGAAGGCTATTTCACCGAGCCAGAATGCCAGCGGTGGTCCGAGATAGCTGCCGAGTACAAATTCGTGCCCTATAGCCAGCAACATCGGCACTTCGCCGGGCGGCGCGCTGTAGAACAAGGCCGGAATGAACGTCCATAGCGCCGCCTGCGTCAGCGCAACCGTCCAGAATACGACCGCAGGGCGCCCCCGTAGAAATTCAATGAGCAAGGAGACGTAATGCATTGGCCCGGGCGGGGTGAAAACGGACGGAAGCTTATTTTTCGCGCATGATCTTATCCGAAAACCGCTTTTCAGTTTTCGGGATCATGGGTCGGAGGAATAGAGAAGCCGGGCTAAAGAGGCAATAACTCGGAGATCGCCTCATCCGAGGCGCCGCCAAGGGCCGCAAGCTTGGCCGCCACCGGTGCGAACGACCGGCGGTGGTGGATCGTCGGCCCAAGCCGCGCCAGCGCGGCGAAATGCTCGGGCACGCTGTAACCCATGTGCCGCTCGAAGCCATAGCCAGGATGGGCAAGGCCGAGCCGCATCATCAGCCGGTCGCGCGTCACCTTGGCGACGATCGAAGCCGCCGCGACCGACACCACAAGCGCATCTCCTGAAACCACCGTTACGCAGTCGCAACCGCAATCGATCTTCTGATTTCCATCGACGAAGACCAGTTTCGGCGGGACCGGCAACGCCTTGACGGCGCGCCCCAGCGCCCAAAGGGACGCGCGCAGGATATTATCGCGGTCGATGCGCTCGACTGCGCCGAAGGCGACCGCCACCTGCGCGGTGGCGCAGATCTTTTCGTAGAGTTTTTCGCGCGCCTCAGCATCGAGCTTTTTGGAGTCGTTGAGCCCGCGCGGAATCCGGTCGGGATCAAGGACGACGGCGGCCGCCACCACCGGTCCGGCGAGCGGGCCACGACCGGCCTCGTCGCAGCCGGCGACCGGCCAGATGCCGCTTTTAAGTGCCCGCCGTTCGCGCCGGAAGGTTGGCCGAAAAATCGGCTCGTCGAGCGGCAGCCGCAGGCTCGGATTGGGCTTTTTTGCCATCGCCGCGATGAGTGCGCTGCGCGCGGCGCAAGTCAACCTGAACCTTCGAGCCTGTGAACAGTCTGGGCCAGGAACCCGCTAAGTCCGGCAGCTGCAGGCGCCCATCATCGGTCAGGGGAAAGTGCGGATTGTAGGCAACCTCCCAGAGGTGGCCATCGAGATCCGAAAAATAGCCGCTGTAACCGCCCCAGAATGCATCCTGCGCGGGCTTGCGGACCACCGCCCCCGCCTCGCCAGCGCGTCTGATCACGACATCTACGTCGTGCTCAGATCGGCAGTTCCAGGCCAGCGCGATGCCGCGAAAATTTTCGGCCATGCCTTCGGACGCTATGTTGGCGTCATTCGCAAGTTCGTCGGACGGAAAGACGGCGATGGCACAGGCTCCAGCCTGGAAAAACCCCACGCCGTCGGCCGCAAGCGCCTTGCGGCGAAAACCCAGCGTTTCGTAGAAAGCGATGCTGCGCTTGAGATCGGTGACGCCGAGCGTCACCAGCGACAGGATCCCCGAAGGCTGATTCATGATCCAAATAGACTCAGCTGTTCCGTGCCTGGCTTCGGCTTGCGGAAGTGTTCGGTTGTGAGCTGCGTTCGCGAAACATTGAGCCCTAGTTTCTCGCAAGCCATCTCGAAGCGACGACCGATCATCCAGGCATAAGGTCCGGTCCCCTTCATTCGCGTGCCCCATGTCGAGTCGTAGTCCTTTCCGCCCCGCATATCGCGGATCAGCTTGAACACGTGGCGGTACCGATCGGGATAGTTCGCGATCAGCCA
>JBKPRE010000126.1:0-12008 GCA_046734435.1 Pseudomonadota bacterium
CGCTGGCCGGGCGTCGTGCTATCTCAAAGTTGAGAAAAGACGGCCGCAGCCAGCGTGGTGCGCTAGCGAATAATCTCCGGGCAAATGCCGCAGATATGGTTAAGGCCGTTCATGGCGGCACAATGATTTGTCACGTGCGCCCCGTCAAGCGCCGGCTTCAAATGGCAAAAAATACGGGAAAAATTCGATGACCGGGCGGAAAGCACGGTTAAGTGCCGATTAACGATTTTAATCGCATTTTTGCAGTTGAGCGCTGGCACGGCCGGCACGCTACATCATCCCCGAGCAACTTCATGCGGACCGTTTTGATTGGCCTTACCGCCTTCCTTTACCTGGCGCCCAGCATCGCACGCGCCGAACAACATATGTTTCTCGTTGCCAATGACGCCGATGGCTACGGGATCGATCGCTGTCTGGCGTCAGGAGAAAAGTGTGGCGCGGCAGCGGCGAACGCGTACTGCAGAACCCAGGCGTTCACAGCTGCCGCACGTTACCACAAGATCGACCAGGACGAACTCACCGGGTCAGTCACGAAAGATTCTTCCGGCGCCTGTCAGCCAGGTACCTGCGAAGTCGTCGCTATTGTCTGCCTACGTTGAGTGTTCGTCACAAGACGTCATGTCTTGCGGCCGTCAACCGAATAGGGTCCTGGACCAAGGGCCATGAGCGCGAGGAATCCTCCGACGATGGCCATGTTTTTCATGAAATGGGACATCTGGTTGCCATCACCGAAATTGCGGTGGGCGATCAGCGCGGCGACCAGCACGTAGATGGCGCAGCCAAGCGCCACAAGACGCGTCTGATATCCGAACAGGATCAGCAAGCCACCGCCAAGCTCTATGATGACCGAGAGGGCCGCGAATACTGTTGGCGCCGGCAGGCCCTGCCGCCCCATATAGGCGACCGTTCCGGCGAAACCGGTCAGCTTGAAATAGCCGTACAGAACGAAAAGTGACGACATAAACAACCGCGCGACAAGCGCGGTCAGATCATTATGCTGTTCGAGTTTCATCATGGCCCTCCCCAATTGATCCTAGACCATCCTTGGCGCCGCCTCGTCCAGGGCGGCCACGCGCAGGATAGCACGCGCAACAAACGGCAGTGGCCGAAATCGTATTGTTCGTTGGGAGATTTCCCAAGTCGGAGCGCCCACAAATCCCATATCGCCAACGAATTCCAGGCCCGCTAGATTGTTCTCATGCAACAGGAGCAGTCTCTTGAAACTCTACTCGTATTTCCGCTCGTCGGCCGCCTATCGCGTTCGCATCGCGCTCAATCTCAAAGGGGTATCCTATGAGATGATCCCTATCCACTTGACGAAAGACGGCGGACGGCAGCACACACCCGAGTATCGAACCATCAATCCGCAAGCCAGAGTGCCCGCGTTGGTGCTGCCCGGCGGGGAGGTGCTGACTCAATCGATGGCTATCATTGAATACATCGATGAGACACACCCTGAGCCTCCGCTGTTGCCCGCAGACGCCGTCGTCCGCGCCAAGGTTCGGGCGATAGCACAGGCGATCGCCTGCGACATTCATCCGCTGAACAATTTGATTGCACTTCAGTATCTCAAGCGGCAGCTCAAGCACGAGCAAGCAGAGATCGACGCCTGGTATCATCACTGGATCATGGAGGGATTTGGCGCGCTGGAAACCATGCTCGGTCCCGGCCCTTACTGTTGCGGCGCCAAGGTCACGCTCGCTGACGTCTGCCTGGTCCCACAGGTTGCGAATGCTCGCCGGTTCAAGGTCCCGCTTGATAAATTTCCAAAGATCGTCGCGGCCGATGCCGCCTGCTTGAAACTTCCGGCGTTCGACAAGGCACGGCCGGAGAACCAGCCGGATGCCGAGTGACGCAGGCGCGGTTACCTGATAGACAACGGGCTCGCATATCTTGTTTCCCGCCAGATTCAGCAGACATTCGCGTGATCACCAGCAAAATCGTACGCGTCATCCTGTGGATGATCGGCGCACTGCTTTCGTTCTCTGTGATGGCGGTTTCCATTCGCGAACTGTCACGCGGTGGCTTGAGCATTTTTGAAATCTTGGCGATCCGCAGCGGCGTCGCCCTTCTTGTCCTGGCTTTTCTCCTTCTTGTGCGCAAAGACCTGCGGCCACATGCGCGTCCGCGCCGCATGGGACTCAATCTTTTCCGCAACGTCGTCCATTACGCATCGCAATTTTCATGGGCCCTCAGCCTCACCATGCTGCCGCTTGCCATGGTGTTCGCGCTTGAATTCACGATGCCGGCATGGACCGCACTGCTGGCCGTTTGGTTCCTGCACGAACGGCTGACGCTGAGCCGCCTGGGCGTCGTCGTTCTCGGGCTTGTCGGTGTGCTGGTCATCCTGCGACCCGGAATAGCCGACTTTAACCCGGCGGCGATCCTGGTGCTGCTTGCGGCCTTCGGTTACGCCATCACGATGATCACGACCAAGCAGTTGACGGCGACGGAGACGACCTTCGGCATCGTATTCTGGATGGCCGTCATCCAGTTTCCGCTGTCGCTGATCGGCAGCAATCCTGCAGTGTTCATGCATCTTGAGACACGGCATATCTTGCCTGTGATGGGCGTGGGCATAGCCGGGTTGACCTCGCATTATTGCCTGAGCAATGCATTTCGCTCCGGTGACGCCACTCTGGTGGTACCTTTGGATTTCATACGTATCCCGCTCATCGCCGTTGTCGGCTGGGCATTTTATGGCGAGCAGCTGGACATATTTGTCCTCCTCGGCGCACTGATAATTGTTGCCGGAGTGCTCTGGAACCTGCGTTCCGAAGTCGCACGTGCGCAATGATGGAAGGCTCGCCCCGGCATGATTTTAAGATTAGAGTGACTGCCATGAGGGGCTCCTCCTGCAAAATCGTCGCCGCCGCGATGGCGATTGGCGTTGGGCTGTCCACCGCCAACGCGCAATCGCCGAACCCGGCCTGCCAGAGGCTTGAGGCGCAACTCGCGACGCTCAACCAGGGCAACTCGGATCCCGCCCGCGCCGACCAGATTCGGCGCACGGAAGACATGGTCAATCGTCAGCAGCTCGAAGTCGACCGGCTGGTGGCACAGTCGCGGCGCATTGGTTGCCAGAGCTCAGGCTTTTTTTCCATTTTCAGCAATCCGCCTCCGCAGTGCGGTGCGCTCACCCGGCAGATCGATCAGCAACGCCTTGCGCTTGAGCGTATGCGCAATCAGCTTGAGCAACTCAATGGTGGGACCACGGAACGCGCCGCACAGCGACAGGCATTGCTCATCGCTCTCGGTAACAACGGATGCGGGCCCCAATATCGTTCGGCCGCAATTGCCGGGCAGCAGGGAGGCTTCTTCGATCGGTTGTTCGGTGGAAACAGTAGCGGCGGCATTTTCTCCAGCCCGCAAGAACCGATGGGCGGGACGTTTCGTACGGTCTGCGTGCGGACCTGTGACGGATTCTATTTTCCGATTTCTTATTCGACCTCGCCCGACCGTTTTCGCGAAGATGAGCAGTCCTGCCAGCGGATGTGCCCGGCGGCGGAGGTCGCACTTTACACGTATCACAACCCTGGCGAGGAAATGACTCAGGCCGTTTCGCTGAACGGGCGGCTGTATACGGAGCTTCCGACGGCCTTCCAATATCGAAAGGCCTTGGACTCGGCCTGCAGCTGCCGGAGGCCCGGCGAAAGCTGGGCGCAGACCCTTAAGTCCGTTGGTCCCGATGACACGGTTATCCCCGGCGACCTGGTCGTAACCGAGCAACACGCTAAGCAATTGTCACAACCGCGTTCCGGACCGGACGGAAAACCGCTCCGGCCCGAGCTACGTGGGACCGTATCGACAACCACGCCGACGGCTACAGCGCCCGCCACAGAACTGCCCGCCGAAACCGACCCCGCTAAACGCACGGTCCGCACGGTTGGGCCGACCTTTCTGCCCTCACAGTAAGGTAGGCGATCAAAAATCGAACGCTTCCGATTTTATCGGCTTTCCTGTGATCAATGACACATTAGGTGCAGGCATCGGCGTGCCCGGATCACGGAAGCGGTTGGTTATCGGGTATCGCCGGTCGCGGCCGAAATTCTTCAGTGTCACCTTTACACCCGGCGCAGCCTGACGCCGTTTGTATTCGGCGATATTTATCATGCGGTCGACCCGCATGACGGTGTCACGGTCAAAGCCCGCAGCAACGATCGCGGAGATCGGCTCTTCATGCTCGACGAGCCGCTCGAGGATCGGATCGAGCACCGCGTAAGCAGGGAGCGAGTCTTCGTCTTTCTGATTTTCACGCAACTCTGCCGTGGGCGGCCGCGTAATGATGTTGTCCGGAATGACAGGGCCATCCGGACCTTTGGCGCCATCGGGTTTCCAGCCATTGCGCAAGCGCGAAAGACGAAAGACTTCGGTCTTGTATAGATCCTTGATGGGATTGAAGCCGCCGTTCATGTCGCCGTAGAGAGTCGCATACCCTACGGACATTTCCGACTTGTTTCCGGTTGTCACTACCATGAGATTGAATTTATTAGAGATCGCCATGAGAATTGTACCGCGCGTGCGCGCTTGTAGATTTTCCGCGGTGACGTCGCGCGGCAATCCGGAGAAAGCCGGCGCCAGGGCGGCCTCAAAGCCTTCGACTGCTGCAGCGATTGGCAAGATCTCATAACGCACGCCGAGCGCTTTGGCGCACGCCGCTGCATCCTTAAGCGATTCCTGCGACGTGAACTTGTAGGGCAGCATCATGCAACGGACGCGCTCGGCGCCGAGCGCATCGACCGCCATAGCGGCGCACAACGCGGAGTCGACGCCTCCCGACAGTCCAAGAACAACTCCCGGAAACCCGTTCTTGTTAACGTAGTCGCGCAGTCCCAGCACGCAGGCGCTGTAATCGGCGAGGTCCGCTTCGACACTTGCTACCTGGGGGCCATTTTCACACCGCCATGCGCCGCCCTGACGGACCCAATGTGTGGTTGTAATCGTTTCCCGAAATGCCGCGAACTGAAATGCAAGCGAGCAATCCGCGTGCAGGCCGAACGAAACTCCATCAAATACTAGCTCATCCTGACCACCGACCTGGTTGACATAGATCGTGGGAAGCCCCTGCTCGGTCACCCGCGCGACTGCGATGTTGATCCGCACGTCGCCTTTCTGTCTCCAGTACGGAGAACCATTGGGTACTACGAGTATTTCCGCACCGGTTTCTGCGAGACATTCGACAACTTCCGTGCCCCAGATATCCTCGCAAATTGGAACCCCGAGGCGCACGCCGCGAAAGTTCACGGGGCCAGGCATCGGTCCTGGCGCGAACACGCGCTTTTCATCGAACACGCCATAGTTCGGCAGATCGACCTTGCAGCGCAGGGCGGTAATTGCGCCGCCCTCGAGAAGAGCAACAGCGTTGTACAGCTTGCCGGCATCCAGCCAAGGCGTGCCGACGAGCAAGGCCGGACCGTCCGCAGACGTTTCGTGCGCGAGCGCTTCAATGGCCGATCGGCAGCCAGCTTGAAATGCCGGCTTGAGCACCAGGTCCTCCGGCGGATAGCCCGCGATGAACAGCTCGGGGAAGACGACGATATCGGCGCCTTGGGCAGCCGCGGTCGCGCGGGCCGTACGAACTTTTTCGAGGTTGCCACCAATATCGCCAACCGTCGAATTGAGCTGCGCAACGGCGATTGAAAGCTTTTCAGCAGGTCGAGCGCTCATTGGAATCATCTAGCGCCTTGGCATCCAGCCCGGCAATGGGGTTCCCCGCATGGCCGACCGGCATAGCTCGGTGATCAGATCGGCCCGAAACGGTAACTGCCCTGGACGAAAACCCCATAGATATCGGCTTTAAAGTCCAGGGGCTGCCTCACGCCACCGATCTGCTCGAAATGCGCGTCTCCCTTGCTTTCCAAATGCCAGTAACGGCCGCCGATTCCAACACTGACGGCATCGTCCCATTTGTACGAGAGCAATGCCTCCAACTGGTAGCCCCAGCTGTGTCCGTCTTCGACAATCGGCAGCGGCAAATCCGGACGTAACAGATGGTTGTCGGTGCCGGAAAACCAAACGTAAGGCAGATATGCGCCTTCCAAATTAAGACGCCACCGGTCCGCCAATGGCAGGTCTGCATTTATGCCGAGCCGCACGCCCTGCCAGGTATCATCCTCGACGATCACCGCCACGCTGTCCGGAATCCCGCCGGCGCAAATAAAGGGATTGCTCGCGGTCTGCTGACAGCCAAAGCCCTTCATGCGCTGGTGCAGATAGTGATAGCCGACGAATCCATCAATGCGGAAATCCGGGCCGCGCAGCAGGGCTCCGCCGAAATCGACGCTGATGTAGCCGAGCGATTGATTTTGCAACGTGCTGTTCGTGCTCGAATAGGGCATGATAAACGGCGGGAAATCCTCATCCTGCAATTTGCCGCCCGTGAGCAACCCTCCGCCGGCGTATCCTTTCCAGAACAGCCCGGTACTCGTGTGATCGACGCGGCTAAAAATTTCCAGCGAGTGCGAGTGCATGCCTGTGTAGCTAAGGCGAGAAACGAGCTCGTCGCGCGTGAAGCCATAAAGATCTTTGCTGGTGCTACCGAAACCATACCAGTATCGAAGCGCGAATGACGATGTGAATTCAGTCGGATCTTTCTCGATGATGAATGCGTTGCCGGCAGCGGACGTGCCGGTCGCGGCACCAAGCCACGCCAAACTGAGCAACAGTCGCAGTATTTTTTCTTTGAACATGATGCCCCCGACCCGCCATCGTCGGGAGCAAGTTTTCAGGCCAATAGTTTTCGCACTGGTTACAATTTTAGCGAGCGTATTCAGAAACTACCCGCGTCCTTAAAGAACGAATAAGCGGGGTCCATTTACCTTTACGGGTTCTGAACAAGCCGCGCCATTGTTCAATGACGCGGCTATTGCATCCGGGTCATCAAATCAAAGCCGTGCAGCCGCTGAGACAAACTCGGTTTGCGCCGACCGTTCCTTCTTGAGCAACTCGGCAAGCAAAAAGGCGAGATCAATAGCCTGCTCTGCGTTAAGGCGCGGATCGCAGACCGTGTGGTAGCGGTCGTTGAGATCGGCTTCCGTGATGGCACGAGCCCCGCCCGTGCATTCAGTCACATTCTGGCCAGTCATCTCGAGGTGGACGCCACCGGCGTAACTACCCTCGGCTTGATGCACCTCGAAAAATCCGCGGACCTCGTTGAGGATCAAGTCGAAAGGACGTGTCTTATACCCGGTAGCAGACGTAATCGTGTTTCCATGCATCGGATCGCAGGACCACAAAACGACCCGTCCTTCACGTTTGACCGCGCGGATGAGCGGCGGCAGGAGATCACCGACTTTTTCGGCACCGAAGCGGCCGATCAGCGTCAGCCGGCCAGGTTCGTTGTCGGGATTGAGGATATCGATCAATCGCAGAAGGCCGTCGGACTTCAGTGACGGACCGCATTTCAATCCGATCGGATTTTTAATTCCGCGCGCGTATTCGATATGCGCATGGTCATGCTGACGTGTCCGATCGCCAATCCAAATCATATGGCCTGACGTTGCGTACCAATCGCCAGTCGTTGAATCGACGCGCGTGAGTGCTTCCTCAAATCCCAAAAGCAGGGCTTCGTGGCTCGTGTAGAAATCGGTCGTCCGCAATTCAGGATGGCTTTCGAGATCAAGCCCGCAGGCCTGCATGAAGCCAAGCGCTTCCGATATCCGATCCGACAACTCGACATAACGCCGCGATTGTGGGCTGTCTTTTACGAACCCGAGCATCCACTGGCGCACGCTTGCGAGATTGGCGTAACCGCCTTGCGCAAAGGCGCGCAGCAAATTCAGCGTGGCGGCCGATTGCCGATAGGCCTCGATCTGCCGGCGCGGATCCGGTCGTCGGGCCTGCTCTGTGAAGGCGTAGTCGTTGATGATGTCGCCGCGATAGCTCGGCAATTCCTTGCCGTCGCGCTTCTCGGTCGGAGAGGAACGCGGCTTGGCAAACTGCCCGGCGATACGACCAACTTTCACGACTGGCGAAGCGGCCGCATACGTCAACACGACCGCCATCTGCAGAAACATCCGGAAAAAGTCGCGGATATTGTTGGCGCCATGCTCGGCAAAGCTTTCCGCGCAGTCGCCGCCCTGCAACAGGAAAGCCTGGCCGTTGGCGACCCGGGCCAACTGCTTCTTCAGGTTTCGCGCCTCGCCGGCAAAAACCAGCGGCGGGAATGTCGCCAGCTGCTTTTCGACGTCGGCCAAAGCCTGCTGGTCCGGATAGTCCGGCACCTGCTGAATTGGTTTCTTGCGCCAGCTGTCGGGCGTCCAACGATCCGCCATCACGCACTACTCCAGGATTTGGGCGGCCTTATACACGAGGGCGCCCTCAAGTGGCCAGTTTTTCCGCAGAATTCGGTTATTTAAACGCTATTCAGCCGCGCGCTGCCCGTAGCTCATGGCTTTTTCGCGCATGGTGACAAGTTCTTCGGCCGCAGTCGGATGCACTGCCATAGTGGCATCGAAGTCTGCCTTGGTCGCGCCCGCCTTCAGGGCAACTCCGACAACCTGGATCAGTTCGCCCGCATCCGGCCCGACAATATGGCACCCGACAACGCGATCGGTCGTGCCATCCACCAGCAATTTCATGAATATGCGTGTGTTGCGGCCTGAAAGCGTCGCCTTCATTGGACGAAATATAGTCTTGTAAACATCGAGCTTGGCCAAGCGTTCGCGTGCCTGCGTCTCCGTCAGTCCAACGACGCCTATCTCGGGCTCGGAGAAAACCGCAGTCGGCACGTTGGTGTGATCGACCGGCGTCGGCTTGCCGCCGAATACCGTATCAGCGAAAGCGTGACCTTCGCGGATTGCCACGGGGGTAAGATTGACGCGGTTTGTAACGTCGCCAACTGCATAGATATTGGCAACAGAAGTCCGCGAGAATTCGTCGACTTCAATGCCGCCGTGGCTAGAGATCTTAATTCCTAGACGCTCTAGCCCGAAGCCGCTTACATTCGGATGACGGCCAATCGCAAACATGACCTTGTCTGATTTGATCGTGCTCTTGTCGGAGAGCCGCGTGACAAATTCTCCGCCAACCTTCTGAATCTCGGTGACGGTGTGGCCGCACGTCACCGTGATACCGCGACTTTGCATTTCATTGCGCAGGTGCTCTCGTACATCGTCATCGAATCCACGGAGAATGTTCTCGCCGCGATAGACAAGGGTGACCTCGCTGCCAAGCCCGGCAAAAATGCAAGCGAATTCGACGGCAATATATCCACCGCCCTGTACCACAATGCGTCGCGGAAGTTCGGACAAATGAAAGGCTTCGTTCGACGAGATCGCGTGCTCGAGACCCGGAATCTTCGGCCCCATATGCGGCCGAGCCCCGGTTGAAATCAGAATCGTTTTCGCCCGAACGCTAGCGCCGGTCGCGAGGCGAACAGTATGCGCGTCATCGAGGCCGGCACGGGTTTTCACCAAAACGACATTGTTGCGCTCGAGGCTGGCGGTATATGCCGCTTCCAGCCGCGCAATCTCGCTGTCTTTGTTGGCAATCAGCGTGGGCCAATGAAATGTTGGATCCGGCACCGTCCAGCCGTATCCTGCTGCATCTTCAAATTCGTGAGAAAATCGCGACGCGTAGACAAGGAGCTTTTTCGGGACGCAACCGCGGATCACACATGTCCCGCCGACCCGATATTCCTCGGCGGCCATCACGCGGGCGCCATGAGTGGCTGCGATGCGCGCCGCACGCACGCCTCCGGATCCAGCTCCAATTACAAAGAGATCGACGTCGTGATCGGCCATCAATCGTCGCCACCACTAACCGGGATTGCCGTGAGCGATCACCGGTGATGATTTGTCAGAGTGCGTGGCCTCGCTTTTTCAATTCATCACGCATCTTCGCGACCACCTGATCGGAAAGTTTGTTGGCCCAGTCTTGCGCGAACTTCATGCTGGAGTCGACAATCGTCGGCTGCGTCGCAAGAAGCTTCTTGCCGGCGGTTGTCTTGTAGAACGCAAGGATATCTTTCAGTTCCTGCTCGGTGAAGCTGGTTGCATATTGGCGTGCCACTTCGTCAGTCAGTTCACTGAGGCGTGGCTGTAGATCTGCGCGCACCTGCGTGGCGATCACGTTGAGGTCTTTGGCCAAGCCCGGGTTTTGCTGCAAATAGAGGTTCTTTGCCTGCTCAACCACACCCGCAATGAGCGGATTGAAAAGCGTTGTCGCCCCAGTAACCGTGATCAATTCCTTGGCGGTCGCCAAAGCGGCCGGCGTTGGCTGCTGGGCATTGGCCAGCGGGCTAAAGGTCATCAGGGTCAGGCCCAGCGCGACCCAGCGTGCGGCGCTCTTGATGGCCATTGCGACACTCATCTTTGATACTCCATCTGGCTCGATAATCATGACTTTTCGACCACCCTCACACCTTTCGGGCCGCCAATAATGGCCGTTTGTGCAAGACCTATAAAGAGACCGTGTTCAACCACCCCAGGTACTTCCGCAAGCGCATGCGCCAAAGCCGCGGGGTCGTCAATCCGTCCAAGTCCTGCGTCGATAATCCAGTGGCCGCCGTCAGTGACAAAAGGGTGGCCATTCTTGGCCTGTCGTATAACCAGCGAGCCGACCTTCTGGACGCGCTTTATCGCCGCCTCGATAGATCGTTGTATGGCCGCGACACCAAACGCAACGACCTCGATCGGCAGCGGAAATCGGCCAAGCGCGTCGACATATTTGCTTTCGTCGGCGATAACGATCATGCGGGCCGAAGCTGCGGCAACGATCTTCTCCCGCAGCAAGGCACCGCCGCCCCCTTTGATCAAGGAAAGGTCCGGCGCAATTTCATCGGCTCCGTCCACCGTTAAATCGAGCTGGGGTGTGTCGTCGAGTGTAGTCAGAGCAATGCCGCAACGTTTTGCATCGGCCATCGTCGCTTCCGACGTGGGCACTGCGATGACGTCAAGGCCGGCGCGGACACGCTCGCCGACCAGTTCGACAAAATGCTTCGCGGTCGAGCCAGTGCCCAGCCCGAGCCGCATGCCCGGACGTACAAATTCCACTGCGCGGGCTGCAGCGTTGCGCTTGAAGGCATCAGTGTTCATCAGCATGCTCTAGGCTCTAGCTCCGATCCTTCGATATGAATAGCCGAAAATTGGCGTAACAGCTAAAGGGTAAATTGGCCCTGTAAGGAAACTGAACGAAAGCTAGCGATCCTTCCATGCCCGCGCCCACCATTGTATTTGACCTCGATGGCACGCTTGTCGATACGGCACCTGACCTGGTCGATACGCTGAATGTGATTCTCGCGCAGGAAGGGTTCGCGCCGTTGCCCTACGAGGATGCACGGAATTTTGTTGGCGGAGGCGCCCGGATGATGATCGCGCGCGGCTTCAATGCCCGAGGTCGCGCTCTTTCGCCAAATAAGCTTGAGCAACTGTTCAAGGATTTTATCGCGCATTATTCCGAACATCTCACTGATCGATCCCTTCCCTTTCCGGGCCTTACAGAAGCCCTTGACCTTCTCGCCGTACGCGGCTTCCGTTTCGCCGTCTGCACTAACAAGCTCGAAGCACTGTCCGTTCGACTGCTCGGCAAATTAGGGCTCGCCGACCGTTTTGTTGCGATCTGCGGCCAGGACACCTTCGGCATGCAAAAGCCTGACCCGGAGATCTTGCAACGGACGATAAGCGCGGCCAGCGGAAGGCTGGAAACCGCCATCATGATCGGTGATTCAGCCACCGACATTCGCACGGCGCGCGCGGCAGGCGTTCCAGTTATCGCCGTCGATTTTGGCTACAACGAGCGGCCTATTGCGGAATTTGATCCGGACCGAATTATCGGTCATTTTTCAGAGTTGCCGCAGTCGGTCGCCGCGATTTCGTCCGCATTCTGAAGCTGGTACCGAAATATGGTAGATGTGGTAGGGTCAACCGGGCGCAATCATGTTGCACCTGCATGGGTGCGCCCCTATCCTTGCGGGGGGCGAGCGGGCTCAAGTCGCTCGAGTGGGACGGTTAATATGATGTACCGAGTTCTTGTAATTGCCGGCGGTGCCCTTGCACTCGCGGCATGTT
>JBKPRE010000127.1:0-4922 GCA_046734435.1 Pseudomonadota bacterium
CGCATCACCTCTCGTCCGCGCGTGTCGATGCGGATAGCCGAGCCGACTGCATCCATGACGTCGATCGACTGCGTCTTTCCGAGCTCCCATGGCCGCGCGGTGAAAGCATAAGGCTTTGACGTCAAGGCACCGACGGGGCAGAGATCGACGACATTACTCTGTAGCTCCGAGGTCATCGCGTGCTCGAGATAAGTCGTGATCTCCATGTCCTCGCCGCGGCCGATCGCGCCCAGCTCCGGCACGCCGGCGACCTCGGTCGAGAAGCGAATGCAGCGCGTGCAATGGATACAGCGCGTCATGATCGTCTTGACGAGTGGCCCGATATATTTGTCCTCAACCGCGCGCTTGTTCTCCTGGTAACGGCTGGCGTCGACGCCGTAAGCCATCGCCTGGTCCTGCAGGTCGCATTCGCCACCCTGATCGCAGATCGGACAGTCGAGCGGGTGGTTGATCAGCAGGAATTCCATCACGCCTTCGCGCGCCTTTTTCACCATCGGCGTTTTGGTGTTGAGAATTTTCGGCGATCCGTCCTTGTTGGGTGGCAGATCCTTGACGCCCATGGCGCACGACGCCTGCGGCTTCGGGATACCGACAACCTCAATGAGACACATGCGGCAATTGCCGGCGATCGACAGGCGCTCGTGAAAGCAGAAGCGCGGGATCTCAGCGCCCGCGGCCTCGCAGGCCTGAAGCAGCGTGTACTCCGGCGGAACGTCGATCTCCCTGCCATCGACGATAATCTTGGTCATGCGTGCTCTTTCTGCATTTCCGCGTGAGCCGCCTTCCACAACTTCGCGCCGGGAAGCTGCTTCCATCCGAACGCATAGTCGCTTGGGCCCTCCGCAATAAGATGATCAAGCCGCGCGACGCCTTCAGCCATGTCCGGCCGATGTCCCGCCGGAATCCGCCACAACACCAGCGTGGTTTCGACCGGCGCGAACCATTCTTCGCGCCGGGAAAAGAAGCGCCGGTGCAGTGTCTGCCAGACAAAGCGTTCCAGCGCCTCGACATTTTCCCAAACGGTCAAATTCGGCAGGATGGTCGGGTCGTCGTAGACCCTCATGTTCATGGCGTGGCCGCTTTCGTCCTTAAGCCGCCACACAAAGCCGTCGATCTTGTCAGCAAGCCCATTCACGCGTTCAACATTCTCGACGAATTCACGCATGCGCGGGTCGTCGAGCGGATAGCGGATCCGCGCTATGTTGAATTGAGCGAGATGCTGGGTGCTTGCCGTCATGCTGCCGACTCGCTCGGCGCGCAACGCGCTGTCTTCCAGAGTTGCACCGTTGTTGCTTGCCAGTCGAAAGCATGATCGCTCGGCCCGTTCCGCTTGAGATGCTCGAGGCGGGCAACTGCCTCCTCGACGCTCGGGCGGTGCCCGGCGGGCACCCACCACATCACGAAATATGGACCCTCGAAGTGCTCGAACCATTCGGCGCGTCGGCCATAGAAACGCTTATGGACCGTCTGATAAACGAACCGCTCGAGCGCCTCGACGTTTTCCCAGACCGACAGGTTGATCGCGATACGGGGATCGGAATAGGGCCGCGTGCTCGTCGAATTGCCGCTTTCATCGATGTACCGCCACACAAAACCGGCCGTGCGCTCGGCCAGGCCGTTCACCATCGCCAGATTGTCGCTGAAATCCGCCATGCGCGGATCCTCGATCTCATAGCGGATGCGCCCGATGTTGAGCTGCGCCAGATGATGATTGGCCGGCTGTTGCATCGCAATCACTCCGCCGCCTGTGACACCGGGTCGCGTACGCCGTGGCTGTCGGCATTGCGCGAATATTCGTCGATGCGGCGCTCAATCTCCGGCCGGAAATGCCGCAGAAGTCCCTGCACTGGCCAGGCAGCGCCGTCCCCGAAGGCGCAAATAGTGTGACCCTCGATCTGCTGCGTCACCTGCATGAGCATGTCGATCTCGCGCTTTTGCGCGCGGCCTTCGGCCATGCGCGTGAGCACGCGCCACATCCAGCCCATGCCCTCGCGGCACGGCGTGCACTGTCCGCAACTCTCGTGCTTGTAGAAATACGAGATGCGCGCCATCGCGCGCACGATGTCGGTCGACTTGTCCATCACGATCACGGCGGCGGTGCCAAGCGCAGATTTCTTGTCGCGGCAGCCGTCGAAATCCATGATCAGTGAATCCGCCCAGTCCTTGCCGGCCGGTACCAGCGGCATCGAGGACCCGCCGGGAATGACCGCCAGCAGATTGTCCCAGCCGCCGCGCACGCCGCCGGCGTGGGTTTCCAGAAGCTCGCGCAGCGGAATACCCATGGCCTCTTCCACGTTGCACGGCTTCTCGACATGGCCGGAGATGCAAAACAATTTGGTGCCGGTGTTATTCTGGCGGCCGATACCGGCGAACCACGGCGCACCGCGCCGCAGAATGTCTGGTACGACCGCAATCGATTCCACGTTTTGCACGGTGGTCGGGCAACCGTAGAGGCCCACATTGGCCGGAAATGGCGGCTTCAGACGCGGCTGCCCTTTTTTGCCTTCTAGGCTTTCGAGCAGCGCGGTCTCCTCGCCGCAGATATAGGCGCCGGCGCCGTGATGGACGTAAAGATCAAAATCCCAGCCGTGCACATTGTTCTTGCCGATGAGCTTGGCCTCGTAGGCCTCGTCGACCGCCGCCTGCAGCCGCTCACGCTCGCGAATGAACTCGCCGCGCACATAAATGTACCCGGCGTTGGCACCCATCGCGAAACCAGCAATCAGGCAACCCTCGACCAGGAGGTGCGGGTCGTGCCGCATGATTTCGCGGTCCTTGCAGGTTCCCGGCTCGGATTCATCCGCGTTGACCACGAGATAATGCGGACGCCCGTCTGACTTTTTCGGCATGAACGACCATTTCAGACCGGTCGGGAAGCCGGCGCCGCCGCGTCCGCGCAGGCCCGAGGATTTCACTTCTTCGACGATGGCGTCGCGGCCTTTTTCCAGCAGGGCCTTCGTTCCATCCCAGGCGCCGCGCGCACGCGCGCCCTTGAGCCCCCAGTCATGCTGGCCATACAGATTTCTGAAGATGCGGTCTTTGTCAGCGAGCATGGCTCACGCCTTCTCCTTCAGCGTGGTTGCACCGCCGATCGGGGCCGACAGTTGCCGGTCAACCTGCGGACCCGGCTTCACTTTCTTGCCTGCGCCAAGATCGTCGAGAATCTTGTTGAAACTGTCCGCCGTCAGATCCTCGTAGTAGTCGTAGTTGATCTGCGCCATCGGCGCGTTCACGCAGGCGCCTAGGCATTCAACTTCGACCCAGGAGAATTTTCCGTCCTTGGTGACTTCGCTTTGATCGCCGATCCGCTTGCGGCAGATCTTCTCGAGATCGTCGGCGCCGCGCAGGCGGCACGGCGTGGTGCCGCATAGCTGCACATGAAATTTGCCCACGGGCCAGAGATTGAACATTGTATAGAAAGTCGCGACCTCGAGCGCACGGATATGCGCCATACCGAGAAATTCGGCGACGTGGCGAATGGCCGCCTCGGGCAACCAGCCGCCGGATTGTTCCTGCGCCCTCCACAGCAATGGAATAATTGCCGACTGCTGGCGGCCTTCCGGATATTTCGTGATTTCCTTCTTTGCCCAGGCAAGGTTGTCCTTGCTGAAGGAAAAGTCCTTCGGTTGCATTTCGGGCGGCGCAAGGCGGCGGACACTCATCGATCGACCTCCCCGAACACGATATCGATCGAGCCGAGAATGGCGGAAACGTCGGCGAGCATATGGCCGCGCGTGAGGAAATCCATCGCCTGCAGATGCGCAAAGCCCGGCGCACGGATTTTGCACTTGTACGGCTTGTTGGTGCCGTCGGCGACAAGATAGACGCCGAACTCACCCTTGGGCGCTTCGACCGCCGCGTACACCTCGCCGGCAGGCACATGATAGCCCTCGGTGTACAGCTTGAAGTGATGGATGAGCGCTTCCATCGACCGCTTCATCTCACCGCGTTTCGGCGGCACGATCTTGTTGTCGTCGACGGTTACCGGTCCCTGTCCTGCCGCCGAGCGTAACTTTTCGCAGCACTGTTTCATGATTTTTGCCGACTGGCGCATCTCTTCCATGCGGATGAGATAGCGGTCGAAACAGTCGCCGTTCTTTCCAATCGGAATGTCGAAATCCATTTCCGAATAGCACTCGTATGGCTGCGCCTTGCGCAGATCCCAGGCCGCGCCGGAGCCGCGCACCATCACGCCCGAGAACCCCCAGTTCCAGCAATCCGAAAGTTTGACCACGCCGATGTCGACATTGCGCTGCTTGAAGATCCGGTTGCCCGTAAGCAGCGCATCGAGGTCGTCGACGATTTTCAAGAACGGATCGCAGAACTCGTAGATGTCGTCGATCAGCTTCGACGGCAGGTCCTGGTGCACGCCGCCCGGCCGGAAATAGGCCGCGTGCATACGCGAACCCGACGCGCGCTCGTAGAACACCATCAGTTTCTCGCGCTCCTCGAAACCCCACAGCGGCGGAGTGAGCGCGCCGACGTCCATCGCTTGCGTCGTAACGTTAAGCAGGTGAGACAAAATTCGCCCGATTTCCGAATAGAGCACACGGATCAATTGCGCGCGCCGTGGCACCGTGATCCCGAGCAACTTTTCAACCGCAAGGCAGAAGGCATGCTCCTGGTTCATCGGCGCAACGTAGTCGAGCCGGTCGAAATACGGCACCGCCTGCAGGTAGGTCTTGTGCTCGATCAGCTTCTCGGTGCCGCGGTGGAGCAGACCGATATGAGGGTCGACGCGCTCCACCACTTCGCCATCGAGCTCGAGCACCAGACGAAGCACGCCGTGCGCGGCCGGATGTTGCGGTCCGAAATTAATGGTGAAATTGCGCAGCTCGGTTTCGGCCATCAGTTCACCATTTCCGCGGCCGATTTTGCCTTTTCCGCCACCTTGGCGTTGAAGCGGTCCCATGCCACGACGA